>JAPLJC010000252.1 GCA_026388765.1 Deltaproteobacteria bacterium | reverse complement strand
CCCACAAATACTTATTCCCCAGGCTCGCTCAGAGCGGCCAGCAAGCCGGCGGCGGCGGTGAGGCCCCAGGGGAGGGCGGCCTCGTCGGGGTTGAACTCCGGTGAGTGGAGGGCCTGGCCCCCCCGGCCGCCGGTGGGACGCACCCCCAGGAAGAAATAGAAGCCCGGGACTTTGGCGGCAAAAAAGGAAAAGTCTTCACTGCCCATGGCGGGCCTGAGCGGCTTGAGGCGTTGGGAAGTTAGCAAGGTTTCCAGCACCTGCACCGCCTGGCGGCTCAGGTGGGGATCGTTTTTCAGGATCGGGTAAGTGGGGCCGGCCTCCAGGTGGATTTGGGCGCCGGTGGCCTGGGATAAACCCGCCAGGAGCCGCCGCAAGCCGTTCAGGAGTTCGGTGCGGGTGGCGTCCTGCAGGTAGCGGAGGCTACCCTCCAACGTGACTTTATCGGCCAGGATGTTGAAGCGGTTGCCGCCTTCGATCTTTCCGAAGGTCAGGACCTTGGGGGACCGGGCATCGAATTGCTGGGTAAGGAGAGCCTGGATGTGGTTCAAGACCAGGGCACTGACGAGAATCGGGTCCACCCCGCGGTGCGGGGTGGCGCCGTGGGCCGATTTGCCGGCAATGGAGAGGGTAACGCGGTCGGCCCCGGCCATCACCACCTCGGAACCATAGCGGATCTGGCCGGCCTCCAGGTTCGGGGCCACGTGCAAGGCGATGATGGCCGAGACCGGCGGCTCGTCCTGCAAGACGCCGGCCTCAACCATGGCGTGGGCGCCACTGAAACCATCCGTGGCCGGACTTTCTTCGGCGGGCTGGAAGATGAACCGGAAGTGGCCGGCCAGGTGGTCCCGGAGCCGACTGAGCAGGTTGGCGGCGCCCAGGGCGATGCTCAGATGAAAATCGTGGCCGCAGGCGTGCATTGCCCCATCCACCCGGGAGCGCCAGGGGACCTGGACCTTCTCGGTAATGGGCAGGGCGTCCATATCGGCCCGGTAGGCTACGGTGCGCCCGGGCCGGGCGCCTTTAAGGTCCGCCACCACCCCGTGGCCGGCGATGCCGGTGCGCACCGCCATTCCCAAATTCCTCAGATATTCAGCCACCACCCGGGCAGTGCGCTCCTCCTGGTGGGAGAGCTCCGGGTGCTGATGAAAATCCCGGCGCAGGGCCGTTAGTTCCTCGGCCATTTCCTGGGCCTGGGCCTTGATGGTCGCCAACAATTCATTCATGGTGCGATTTTATCACCACTGAGACCAGGAGACCCAGACAAAAATTAAGAATAAAGCACCAAGACCCCAGAAGGGAAGCCGTTGATACGGCTGGCTCCGGGTAATCAGGGACAACCGGACCGGCTACCTAGACGCAGGGATAGAAAGAAAACGCGGTTTTTTTAAGAATTATAGGAATGAGGTATAGATAATTCTTTTTTCGTTTTTATATTAAGTCAAAGACTAAGGTTTAGAGCTGCGCTAATTTGGGCTATTTCCAGGAAGAGGAGGGATACTCGGCATGAAGAAACTGGTTATTTTGGGCAGCGGCACCGGCGGCACCATCATCGCCGCCAAGATGCGACAGAAATTGCTCGAATCCAAGTGGGAGATAACTATTATTGACCGGGACTGGCAGCACCACTACCAGCCCGGCTGGCTCTTCATTCCCTTCGGCATCTACACGAAAGAAGACTGCGTCAAACCCAAAATCAAATTTATTCCTTCCGGGGTCAATTTTGTGCTGGATGAAGTGACCGAAATCGATCCGGCCAAAAAGCAGGTCAAGACCAAGCGGGACACCTATCCCTACGACTGGCTGGTGATCGCCACCGGCTGCGGCATCGTGCCGGAAGAAGTGGAGGGCATGAGTGAGGGGATGGGGAAAGACGTTCATAATTTCTACAGCCTGGATGGCGCGGTGGCCCTGTACGAGAAGATGAAATATTTCGACAAAGGCCGGGTGGTCATCAATATCGCCGAACTGCCGTTTAAATGTCCGGTGGCGCCTCTGGAATTCGCCTTCATGGCTGACTGGTTCTTCGCCACCCACGGGGTGCGGAATAACATTGAAATAGAACTGGTGACGCCGCTGTCCGCGGCCTTCACCAAGCCGGTGGCCGCAGAAATATTGGGGAATATCTGTAAGGAAAAGAACATCAAGGTTACTCCCAACTTCCAGATCGCCTCGGTGGACGCCGGCAAAAACGTCATCAAATCCTTTGGCGGCGAAGAGGTCCCTTACGATCTCCTGGTGGCGATCCCGCCCAATTTCGGGGCCCAATGCATCATCGACAGCGGTATGGGCGATCCCATGGGCTACATGGACACCGATAATTTTACCCTAAAAGCCAAGAAATACGATTTTATCTATGTCATCGGCGACGCCGCCAATGTTCCCACCTCCAAGGCCGGGGCCGTGGCCCACTACGAGGCCGACGTGGTGGCGGACAACCTGA
>JAPLJC010000218.1 GCA_026388765.1 Deltaproteobacteria bacterium | reverse complement strand
AAAAGAGCGGCGCCCGTCCCGCCACCGCGGCCAACAGTGCGGCCAGCAGGCGGCGCCGGGTCGGGGCGGCCAGCTCCAGGGCCTCTCCCACGTCGGGGCTGCCCGCCAGGATGCCGTCCGCCTGGGAGATGACCCGGTCCACCAGCCGCCCGAGGCTCGCTTCATCCAGGCTCAAGTCCGGATGCACGGGGGTCACCAAGTCAACGATGAGTCCCCGAGGTGGCGCCGGGGCTGCGTCAGGCATAGGCGTGTCTCGCTAAGCGAAGAGAAATTATGGTGTTTCTGGCAAGATACACCGAGGCCTGGGAACGAATCAAGCAAAATAAGAGGATCTGGGTAAAGGGCAAAATGGGCAGGCTGCGGCTTTGCCAAGAAAATCTAAAATATTTTCCAGGCGCGGGAAAATAGGCTAACAAATCGCATCGGGGTTTATCTAATTCAGTTAAGAAGAGGCAGCACCAAAGTTTCTGCAGGCCCGGGGTTCAGCCAAACCCGGCGGCACTGGAGGCGAGGGGGACATGGGGGTCGTGGTACTCGCCGAAGTTAGGTCCGGATTTTGTGCCTTCAACCTTACGCTGGGATTTGGGCTCCCGCAGCCGGACCGCCATATTCGACTGACAAATGGGGAAGATGTTTGACGCAAAAGGAGACATCATGGCCAGAATTGTTTGGGTAATTGCCCTCCTTTCCGCCACCCTGGTTTTAGGAGGGTGTGCGGGAATTCCTTATGGTGCTTTAGGCGCGTTAGGCGGAGGAGGGTATGGCGGTGGGTATGGCGGGTCCGGCAGCGCCTACGGCGGCGGCTACGGCGGTGGTTACGGCGGCGCTGCTTGCCCCCAGGGGGGCATACCCGTCCCCGTCCCGATGGACCCGGGGTATGGGGGTGGTTATGGCGCACCCGGGTACGGCTCTCAACCCTATTACCAGCAGCAACCTTATGCTTATAACAACCAGCAACCTTATGGTTATAACAACGGCGGAGGTTACCCCGGTCAACAGCCTCAGCAATGGTCCGCCGACGAAGTCAACCAGCGGCTGCAGCATCAGGCGGATCGTATCCAGGCAGGGTTAGCTTCCGGGCAGATCACTCCCGAGGAAGCCCAGCGCTTGCAGGCCGAGCAAAGCCGCATCCAGGCGGCGATGACCCGGATGCAGGCCAACGGCAATCTCAGTCCCGGAGAGCTGGCCCGGCTCAACCAAATGCTGAGCTACAGCGGCCGCGACATTTACCG
Organism: Deltaproteobacteria bacterium; assembly: GCA_026388765.1. Lineage (GTDB taxonomy): Bacteria > Desulfobacterota > Desulfobaccia > Desulfobaccales > 0-14-0-80-60-11 > JAPLJC01. The sequence goes on along the minus strand of JAPLJC010000218.1, from coordinate 8,364 downwards.
GTTATCGAACAATAGCACCACGGTCCCGCCGCCCGCCACCGTAACCGGCACCGGCACTGGCACCACCGTAACCGGCACCGGCACCACTGTAACTGGCACCGGCTCCGGGACCCTAACTGGCACAACGGTGGCCGGTCATGGCACCACTCCGACTGGCACCGGCACCGGGACCACCGTAACTGGCACAACGGTAGCCGGTCGTGGCACCACGACGACCGGTACCGGCACCACCGGCACCGGCTCCACGGCCCAGCCTGGCAGCGGGCCCACAGCCCAGCAACGGCCCGGCGGGGGCTCCGGGTTCGGGGCGAATACCCAGATGGCCGGCCCACAGCAGCAGAACTTCAATGGTCCCCGGATGCAACCGAATATGGCGGGCCAGGTCCAACCGAATATGGCAGGCCCCCGGATGCAACCGAATATGGCGGGTCCCCGGGTCCAGCCGCGGGCAGTCCAGTCCGCCGCCGCGCCCCGGATGGCGCCGACCGCCGGCAGAAGGGTTGCCGCATATCCCGGCCGTTAACCAAAGTCAGCGAGAGCGCCGCGGGCCAGCCCGGCGCTCTCCTGGAATTATTGCTTGAAAATTGCCTGAAAAGCTCCTACGAGGTGGGACGGTCGTCCCTGGCCGCCTAAATTAACCAGCGGGCCCCAAGGCCCGCCCCACCAGCATTTGAAAAAAAAAGCCTCTTCCCGCCAGCAGCAGGCGCGCAGAGGCTTTTTTTTGGGCAACTGAGATTTTGGCGTAATCAGTTTCTGGGAAAGCGAACCGGGCTCATTTCCCTCCCTTTTCCTGGTCTTCCTCTGCCAATTTCCCCTTGGTCTTGGTGCCGCACATGGGACAGAGGATGTCGATCTCCTTTTCGTCCCCGATAAACTTTTCCCGGAGGGCCTTCGGCCCCAGAAAGCTGATGTCGCCGCAGGCGCACGCCGGGCACTCGGCCCGCACCGTATATTTCCGCTTGGACATATCCCCTCCCGCTAGTCTGCTGAGATTGCCACTCAACCCTGCCGCCCGATTCAGTCAGGCGACCGATTCCATGGACTGTATTCAAATTAAGCATCGTGGCCGAAAAAGGCAAGGAGGAGACTAATAGCGGGAGTAGGCGATGCTGTCTTTTTCGAACTCCGCGATGACTTCTTCGGACAGGGTGGGGCGAATCTTGGGGATGATTGCAAAGATGGTGTCCGTGGTCACCCGATAATCCTGCCTCGTTTCCAGTTCCCGTTCAAAGGCGAACTGGGCCACCTGCTGGAAGAGATATTCCAGATCGGCCGGGGTAAAGCGATTGGTCATCTTGATGATTCGATCAAGATCGACCTCCCCGATATTCACTTTGGAAAGGTAGTATTGCAGAATAGTCGCCCTCTCGTCTTCGTTCAAGGCGCCCACCGGAATGATGCAATCAAATCTTCCGGGACGGAGCAGGGCGGCATCGAGCTGGCGGATGTAATTGGTGGCGCAAATAAGCAGGACCTTATTGCCCTGGTTTTTAAGCAGCGGCACCTGTTTGAGGAATTCGTTGGTGATGGACTTGTCCACCCGGGAGGCCTCATCGCGACTGCCGGCGATCTCTTCAAACTCATCGATAAAAATGACCGCTTCTTCCAGGTTGCGTGACTTTTCCATGATCAGGCGCAGGTTGACGCCCACCTTTTCGGAACCGTCCACCATCAGCATGGAAGGGGCAATCTCAATGAACCACCAGGACAGGGCCCCGGCGATGGCCTTGGCAAAATGAGTCTTGCCGGTGCCGGGAGGGCCGAAGAAAATGATGGTCTTGGGAGGCACCACCCCATGCTTTTTCGACAGATCCTGCTGGGTCAAAGGCATGATGATGCGCCGCTGCACTATCTGCTTCGGAGGCTGCGACTCAGAGATGGTATCCCATAATTCTTTGCCGGTGGTCCGGGCCCCCAGCTCATTGAGGAGGTCCCGCCCTTTATAGGCCAGGTATTCCACCCGGGCCTGCTCCATATTTTCGAGGAAATCGATGCACGCCACCCGGAGGCCCACGTCGCGGGCGAGCTTTTCGGATAGCAGCCATTTATGTTGCAGAATTCTGGGCCACAGGACCGCGGCCGTATCCGCATCAAATTTGGTGCCGCTGATCTCAAAGATTTTGCCGGCGCACAATTCGGGTGCCAGGCTCTCCGTCAGTTCTTCAGTCACGATTGGCCTCCTCCAGGGGCGGAACTGCGTGTCCGTCTCTTGGGGCGCACACCTGGGCGCGCCGCTACCAGAAAATTCGATATTTTGCTTCGGTCTAATGAAAAATGCCGCCTGAGATGGCGGCAAAGTTCATAATTACCGGATTAATTGGTGGAGGCGGCGGGAGTCGAACCCGCGTCCGCCAATAGTCCCTGGAAGCTTCTACATGCTTAGCCGGTGTTTTAGTTTCGCCCCAAGAGACTTCCCTCGGCAGAATTCTCTGAAGCTAGCCCGCTAAGTTTTCGTCCACCGACCCGAAGGCGTGATCGGCAGCTTTGCCGGAAATCCGTCACCTGGGGGCCCTCTCCCGGCGAAAGGCCCAAGGTGCTAGCATTAAGCTGCTAGAGCGTAGCCGTAGTTGTCGGCAATTGTGCTTTTCCTACCCGTTTTACGAGCGGACAGGACCTCGGCATGCAACCTACAGTTCCCTATTTACGTCGAAGCCGTTACGCCCCCCAAGATTAATTATAAGCATTTTTTGGATTTTGGCAAGGGGGAGAAAAAATAGGGACACTTCCTATTTTTCTAATTAAATCCCAGCGCCGATTTCGGTCTTGCCTGAAAAATAGGAAGTGTCCCTATTTTTTCTTGAAGGCCAGGGCCATCAGCCGGTAGACCGAGGCCCCGGCCAGGGCGGCGATGTCCTCGGTGGACAGGTGCTGGGAGATGGTGGCATCGAAAAGTATATTGCCCTCCGGCGGGAATTCCTCATCTCCGCCCCACAGTACGTGGGTCACCGGCACCAGTGGAAAGGCCATAAACCGGGCGGACACGTCCCCCAGTCCCTGCGGCTCGCCCCCCAGGCTGGCTGCCACCTTCAAGTACAACTCCAGATCATTCCCAAAGGTCTCCAAGAGCGGCTTCTTGGCCCGGGAAACGAAGGCGGACCAGTAAAAGCCGCCGCCGTCCGGCACCTCCCGGAAATCGATGGAGTGGCCACTCAAGGGCTCGCCGGTGCACCGGTTCAAATAATGCAGAATGAGGATCTGCTCGGTCAGGGGAATCTGGGCGTCGCCGTCCGCCGGGGTCACGGTGATCTCCGGCCAACCGACCCGGCGGCCCTGGCCGAAATACGGCACCAGCAGGCCTTCCCGGCCGTCCTCCTGGAAATAAGCGCATTTGCTCCGGTTTTCCAGGTGCTTGGGGTTGATCTGTTGCAGTTCGGCCGCGGCCAGGGCGATGGCCGCTTTATAGTCGTCGATGCGAGGCATGCAGGCTCCGTAGGGCGGGCGTCCCCGCCCGCCATCATATGTAGGACAGGCGCCCTCGCCTGTCCAGGACAGCCGGGGGCGGCTGTCCTACATTACTGGGCCGGCACAGGCTGGAAGCCTGCGCTACCACGACCGTGCAAAAAATTATAGCCAAAAAATTTTTTATTGACACGGGGTGAGGAATATTTTAGGCTGATTTAAGTCGAGGAAGCGAATAACATGCAATCTTGCTGGGTCCGGTACTTTTATTTTAGCTATTATTATTTTCCGGGCCCGGAGTGCGCCTCGACTTTTAAAAGAATGTAGGCCTAAACCAAAAAACTTTTAAAAGCCGTGGCGCTCAGCGACCACGGCTTTTTTGTTGGCCGTGGCCGGCTCATGATTGAAGTTGCCGCGGCAAGGAGTCAGGAGATGGTAGGAAAACAGATTCGCCTGGAACGCATTATGAACCGGGATACCGGCCGCACCGTGATCGTCCCCATGGATCACGGCGTGACGGTGGGTCCCATCAACGGCCTCATCGACATGAAGACCACGGTCAACGCCGTGGCCCTCGGCGGGGCCAACGCCATCTTGATTCATAAGGGCCTGGTGACCAGCGGCCACCGCCGCCGGGGCCGGGACGTGGGGCTGATCATTCATCTGTCGGGCTCCACCTCGCTCTCGCCCTTTCCCAATGCCAAGACCCTGGTGTGCACCGTGGAAGAGGCCATCAAGCTGGGGGCGGACGCCGTCTCCATCCACGTCAATGTCGGCAACGGCACGGAACGGGAGATGCTCTCCGACCTGGGGGCCGTGGCCCGGGAAGCCCGGAATTGGGGGATGCCGCTGCTGGCCATGATGTACCCCCGGGGCGAAAAGATCAAAGACGAATACGACCCTCGGGTGATCATGCACGTGGCCCGTCTGGGGGCGGAACTGGGCGCCGATATCGTTAAGGTCTCCTACACCGGCTCAGCGGAGTCTTTCCAAAAGGTGGTCACCGGCTGCCCGGTGCCGGTAGTCATCGCCGGCGGCCCCAAGATGGACTCCGACCGGGATATCCTGGAGATGGTAAAAGGCTCCGTCGATGCTGGCGGCGCCGGGATTTCCATCGGCCGCAACGTCTTCCAGCACCGGAACCCCAGCCGCATGGTGGGCGCCATGAGTCTCCTGGTGAATGAAAACGCCAGCGTCACCGAGGCGCTGTCGTTCCTCCAGGGGTAATTGATTCACGGCTTTGGTAGCCGCAGGCTTTTTTATATGGAAATGTAGCGCCGGCGCCCTCGCCGGCGAATGAACCGCCGAGGGCGGCGGTTCTACATGTGATAGAAAGCCTGTGCCACCAAGGAAGCGATAAGGACGTAGACATGAAGCAAATCTGGGTTAAAGTGGACCCCTGGAAGAAAGAGCTGGTCACCACGGCCCTGGAATCCGGAGCCGACGCCATCTGGGTCCCCGCCGGCCGGAGCCAGGAGGTCAAGGCCCTCGGATTGGTCCGGGTCATTGCTCCCGACGGCGACCAGGTGCCTGGGCAAGACCTGCACGAGATCACGATCCTGGGGACCGAGGACGAAGCCGAAGTCATCCGCCTGGCCCGCCAGGGGCCGGTGGTGGTCCGGACCCCGGACTGGACCGTCATCCCCCTGGAAAACCTGGTGGCGCAAAGCGGCAATATCTTTGTGGAAGTGAGCGACGTCGAGTCGGCCCGCACCGCCCTGGGGGTGCTGGAGAAGGGGGTGGACGGCCTGGTGGTGGCTACGGCGGATCCCGGAGTGATCAAAGAGATCGCCCGGCTGGTGCAGGAGACCTCGCCGCCTGTACCTCTCACCACGGCCCGCCTCAGCCGCCTCCAGACCCTGGGCATGGGCGACCGGGTCTGCGTGGACACTTGCGCCAACCTGGCCCTGGGGGAAGGCATGCTGGTGGGCAACTCCTCCGGCGGGCTCTTCCTGGTACACGCCGAGTCCCTGGAAAACCCTTATGTGGCCCCCCGCCCCTTCCGGGTCAACGCCGGACCGGTGCACGCCTATATCCGGGTTACCCCTGACAAGACCAGGTACCTGGGGGAACTGGCTGCGGGCGATGAGGTCCTGGTGGTGGATTATCAAGGCCGCACCCGGCCGGCGGTGGTGGGCCGGGTCAAGGTGGAGCGCCGCCCTCTGATGCTGGTGGCAGCCGAATCGGGCGGCCGGGAGATCACCACCATCCTGCAAAACGCTGAAACCATCCGCCTCACCCGACCCAACGGTGAGGCGGTGTCCATCGTCACCCTCCAACCCGGAGATGAAGTCCTGGTGGCCCTGGAAGAGACCGGGCGCCACTTCGGCCACAAGATCCAGGAAACCATCGTTGAGAAGTGAGCCATGACCGAAAAAGAAGCCATCCGGCAAGAGATCGACGCCCTGGACCAGGAGTTGCTGACCCTCCTGAACCGGCGCCAGAGCCTGGCCCAGACCATCGGCCGCATCAAGAATAAAGAGGGCCGGGGGACCCTGGATTTCCAGCGGGAAGAAGAGGTCCTGGCGCACCTCATGCACCTCAATCCCGGCCCCTTGAGCCCGGCCGCCCTGCGCAATATCTTCCGGGAGATCATTTCCGCCGCCCGGGAGGTCCAGATCCCCTTCGGGGTCGCCTTCCTGGGACCGGAGGCCACCTTCTCCCACCTGGCGGCCCTGAAAAAATTCGGCCGGGCCACCCGCTACGGGCCGCTGACCACCATCCAGGAGGTCTTTAGCGAGGTGGAGAAGGGCAAGTACCAATACGGGGTGGTGCCCATCGAGAACTCCACCGAAGGCATCGTCAATGTCTCCCTGGACCTGTTCGCCGACACCTCCGTGAGGATCTGCGGCGAACTCTACCTGGAGGTCTCCCACGACCTGGTGAACAAATCCGGACAGCGGGCCGACATCGAGGTGATCTATACCCACCCCCAGCCTTATGCCCAGTGCCGCGGCTGGCTCAGCGCCCATCTGCCCGAGATCCCGATCATTGAGGTGGCCTCCACCGGGGTGGCGGCCCAAAAGGCGGCCAAGAACCCCAACGCCGCGGCCATCGCCAGTTCCTTCGCCGCACCCCTTTATGATCTGCGGGTGGTGGAAAGCCGCATCGAAGACCAGCCGGGCAACGTTACCCACTTCTTCGTCATCGGCCCGGACGCTCCCGGCCCCACCGGCCGGGACAAGACCACCATCCTCTTTGCGGTGGACAACATCCCCGGGGCCCTGTACAAGACCCTGAAACCCCTGGCGGAACGGGAACTCAACATGACCCGCATCGTCTCCCGGCCGGCCAAAAATGAAAACTGGCGCTACCTCTTCTTTGTGGACCTGGACGGCCACCAGAGCGACCTCGCGGTAGCCGCGGCCCTGGAGGAAGTCAGGGCCATCAGCGCTCATTTCAAACTCCTGGGCTCCTTCCCCCGGGCGGCGGGGGTGGAAAATCTCAGTTGACTGTTTTCTGTTTTCCGTTTTCTGTTTTCTGTGACAAACTTACAGGGAAAGATTTGGTCAATGATGGCCAATTCGCCATTGTAGGGGCGGGGTCTCCCCGCCCTTGGTTGAACATCGTTAATTTTATTGGGCGGGGGAACCCCGCCCCTACGATAAAAAGGAATCGTCTAGGTAAGGCGTAGGTGGGGCGGGCCTCCGTGCCCGCCATGAAAAATAGGGACACTTCCTATTTTTCCTAATTTCTTCCCGACATGTTAATATTTTGCTGAAAAATAGGAAGTGTCCCTATTTTTCTCTCAAATCGGCCATGCCTGACCACAGAAAACCGAAAACAGAAAACAGAAAACCGTCTTTACGCATCTGCGTGCCGGTGGTGGAAGCCAACACCAACCGCGCCCGCTCCAAATATCTCCGCGCCGCCCGCAAGGGCCTGTGGACCGAACTGAGATTGGATTATTTAGAGAAACCCGACCTGAAACGGCTCTTCCGGACCCATCCGGGGCCGGTCATCGCCACCCACCGGTTGCAATCCGAAGGCGGCAAATGGTCCGCCAGCGAAGCGGAGCGCCGCGCCCTCCTGGAAGAGGCCCTATCCCTGGGGGCCGACTTTATCGATGTGGAACTGGCCGCGGACCCCGCCTGGCGCCGGGAGCTGTGGGCCCGCCGGGGCCAGGCCAAAATTATCCTCTCCTGGCATGATTTTTCGGGAACCCCTGATCCTGAACACCTGGAAGAAATCTTACAAAAAATGCTGGCCCAGGAGGCCGACGTCATTAAAATGGTCGCCCTGGCCCAGCGGCCGGAGGACAACCTGCGCCTGCTCTCCCTGATCCCGCCGGCGTTGGCCCGCGGCCGGGAGATCATCGCCTTCTGTATGGGCCCGGCGGGCAAGTGGTCGCGGGTGGCGGCGCCGCTCCTGGGGAGCTTCCTCACCTTTGCGCCCTTCAGCAAAAAGGGGGCCTCCGCCCCGGGCCAGCTGACGGTGAATGAAGTGAAGCGGCTGTGGAATATGCTGAAAAGATAGCCTTCAGCTATCAGCTATCAGCAAAGGCAAAGACATGGTAGCCGCAGGCTTCAGCCTGCGTAATTCAAAATGACGATGCAAAGAATTGGTGGCACAGGCGTCTCGCCTGTGCTGTCATTCTGAGGGGGCGAAGCGACCGAAGAATCTCAAGAACAAGATTCTTCGCTGCGCTCAGAATGACAATTCATAATGATACTCGCTATCTAAATCCGGTCTTTTGCTGAAAGCTGACCGCTGATAGCTGAAAGCTAAAAATGATCAACGGCCATACCAAAATCTACGGCATCCTGGGCCGCCCGGTGTCGCACTCCCTGAGTCCGGCCATGCACAACGCCGCCTTTAAGGAATTGGGGCTCAACGCGGTCTACGTGGCCTTTCCGGTGACGAGCCTTTCCCAGGCGGTGGCCGGGCTTCGAGGCCTGGCCATCCAGGGGGTGAGCGTCACCATCCCCTTCAAAGAAGAAATCATTCCGTTAATTGACGAACTGG
>JAPLJC010000174.1 GCA_026388765.1 Deltaproteobacteria bacterium | reverse complement strand
GTTTGCAATTCCTCTCGCATCCGTGTGTCTATCGTCACTGGTGGAATCGGTCGACCGAGTGGCATGGCTTCTCCTTTCGCTTGTAGAAGCCTACCATAAACGCACTACTTTGTAAAGTTAATTAAGAAACAAAACACTAGCAGGTAGCTGCATATTAAGTTAGTAACCTAGTGAGAGAATCAAAATCATTAACTTGTTGTCAGGTAACTTCGATTTCAGAGTCTCCTATTTCTCGGATGGTGTATCCGATCGAGTTGTGCAGTATTTGATAAAATTGGTCCAGGAATTCAGGGTCTCTCAAAATAGTTACTATGCCAGTGTAGATTTTCTTCCCCGGTTTTGTACTGGTGATGGTTTTTCCAGTAAATACGCTGGTGCGGGTTTCGGTTTCTTGCCCGAATTCAGCTGAAAGGCGAATATAACCGCGGGAAGGATCTTTATGCGAGGGATCAAGCAGCTCAACTTCTCTAAGAATCAGTTCCTCGTCTTTACCGGATGGTGGTGATTCATCCCCAACCCCCGTGGTCCATACCGGCGGCCAAAGGACAAGACTGACATGCTCTTTTATTTTCATAAACGCCCATCCGTCAAGATTAGGGTCAAACTTAACCTCATTTCTGCAATTGAGTCAACACTAATTTCTGCATCAATATCAGTCCAGTGAACAAAATTAGCTCCTTGCGGAGTCGCCTTATTTCTCACTCAATCGGCAGTTCCAACCCAGGCCAGCAAAGACCTCTATTGGTGGGCTGTGGGAAAGCAGGGACGACATGCGCATGTGGAAGTGCAATTGCAGAAAATGGGACCTGGGGGCTCGATTAATTAACCAAGAGATTGGGCGGGAGTTTATTGAATTGGCTGCGATAGCGCAGTTGACTGGCGGCAAAAATGACGGAAAAGATGTTGTGGTCATCCGTCACCGCCCTGACGTCTTTCAGCATCTCCCGATCTACCAACCTGGCCGCCTTCAGGGTCTGATAATCCTTGGGCGGCATGGGGCCGCGGTCGGCCAGATTGATCGCCACCTCGGGGGAGAGAGGGACATTGGCCGCCACCATGCAGGCGCTGCTCACCAGGCCGGCGGAGGAGGGGGAGCGCAATTCCAGGACGTTGGGGAAGACGGCGCCAACCGTCGCCAGAATGGTGTCGTCGGCCGCTTCGTTGTTGGGATCAAAATAGGTATTGATGATCACCACCCCACTGGGTCGCAGGCAGGCCTGCACTTCCCGGAAAAACTCAACGGTCAGCAGGTAGTCTGGAGTGCAATCACCCTGGAACAGGTCGGTGACCACCAGGTCATAGGCCTGATGGTGGCGGCGGACGAAGGTGCGGGCATCCTCAATATGGACGGCGACGCCCCGGGGGTCGAAGTTGAAAAACTCGGTGGCCGCCTGGAGCGAGTTGGGGTTAATTTCCACGGCCGTAACTTTATGCCCCTGGCGGTGCAGATAGCGGGGGATCATCCCGGCGGCCATGCCCAACACCAAGGAGTCGTGCGCCGTCGGGGCATAGGCCTCGATTAGGCGCATCATGAAGCTGGTGTGATCCAGCACCTGCCCGTCCGAGGTCACCATATTTTGAATAATGCCATCCTGCAGATAGGCCAGGGCCGGTTTTCTGCCTTCACCTTCCGGATACACCGCCAGGACCTTAATGTTGCCGAAGACCGAGGTATATTCGGCCAGCACCTCAAAATTTTTGCCGATGTCGCTTAGTCCGGCCAGCAGTTTAAAATAGGCGCGCTGGCTCGCCAGCATGCCGCCGCTCAGCAGCAGAATAATTAGACAACCATATAACAGCCGTCTTTTCTGGCTGCCGGTAATCTCGTGATTCAGGGCGGATATGCCGGCAACCACCAACCCCAACCCCAGGCTCATCCACAGCAAGGCGCGAAAGTTGGTCAGGTGAGGAATAAGCAGAAAGGCGGTAAGGAGCACCCCCGCCACCGACCCCACCGTGCTGATAAAGAAAACCCGGCCCGCCCCGGCGTCGCCGGTGGCTCTGGCATCCCGGCCCAGGGCGATGAGCAGCGGGTTCATGGCCGAAAGGACCACCAACGGGCAGGCCAGCAGGATTATGCCGCCCAGAAAACTGGCCATGATTAGATTGATGGTGGCCAGCCAGGGAAACACCACGGGGTAGATGATGGTGGCCAGAACAATGGCCAGCGCCGCCCACAGCGGGGCGGCCAGCAGAGTCAACTCCAGGGCGGCCTTTTCCCGGCGCTGTGAAAACAGACCACCCAACTGGTAACCGAGGGCCAAAAAAATCAGGGTGATGGAAAGGATGCCAGCCCAGATGTACAGGCTGACGCCAAAATATGGGGTCATGATCCGCGAGGCCAGAACTTCTAACGACAGGGTGACCGCCCCGGTAATGAAGATCAGGGTTTCGTACTGCCTGAGGCGTGGCGGCCCGGCAACCTCTGGAGCAATTTTCTTTTTCTTCACGTTTCGGCTCGGCTGGCTTCGGTTTTTTTTTGATCATAGCAGACCGGCGCCGATTTGAGCAAGCAGATTGGCGGCGGTTCAAGATCCCTCAATATATCCCTTCCCATGATGCTCCTTAAACTGCTAATACTGATAAGCAACCAATCAACTATTCCGTTGGCCTAGGCGTCCCGTCTGGGGAGCGCAGGCTAAAGCATCATGGCTTGAAAAACAGCCGCCTCCGATAAAAATGCTTTGTAGGGGCGGCTCGCGAGCCGCCCCTACAGGACTTTCACTGTAAAGCCCGCGGCTACCAAAAAATAACCAATGGGATGCAAATCGGTATAAATAAAGGCAAACGCCTTAAAAGACCCGTATGGACCAACCTCAGGAGAACACGTCATTCTGGTGGCAGACCCGGGGCCTGACCTGGCCTTTTTGGGTCGCCAATCTCATGGAGATGATTGAACGCCTGGCCTACTACGGGGTGCGGGTCGTCATCCCCATTTACATCGCCCAGGCCGACGAGATCGGCGGCCTCCACTTCAGCCAGGGCGACAAGGGCTTCATCTTCATGTGGTGGGCTCTGGTGCAGTCGGCCCTGCCGGTGTTCACCGGCGGCTTCGCCGACCGCTACGGCTACAAGCGGCAGATCGTGGCGGCTGTCGTGTTAAAAGGGCTGGGCTATGTCATCATGGCCACCCAGCGGGAGTTTTGGCCGTTCTTTGCCGGCTGCCTGGTGCTGGCCGCGGGCACTGCGGTCTTCAAGCCGCCCATCCAGGGCACCTTTGTCAAGACGCTGACCCCCAAGACCTCCGGGGTGGGCTGGGGCTTCTTTTATCAGGTGGTCAACATCGGCGGCTTTCTGGGTCCGCCGCTGGCCCATTTTTTAGGCGGCTACTCCTGGCCCATGGTCTTTTACGGCTGCGCCGCCCTGGTGAGCTTAAACCTGCTATGGCTGTTAACCTTTAAGGCCGTGGATTCGGGGGCCGACCGCACTACCAGGGTCTGGCAGGTGGTGGTCACCACAGCCCGGCAGCTCTGCCATCTCCGGCTGCTCGTCTTCATGCTCATCGCTTCGGTCTTCTGGGCCGTGATGATGCAGCTCTGGGACATGCTGCCCAATTTCATCGTGGACTGGGTGGACAGCGCCTCGCTGGCCCGACATCTGCCTCAATTCATGCTCTCCCGGGATCTGTCCCGGGGACTGCAGCTCGCCCAGGAGTGGGTGATCAACTTCAACCCCTTCCTGATCATTCTCTTCGTGGCGCCGCTCTCCTGGTACGTCAACCGCAGGATGCGGCGGCTCACCTCCATCCTGTGGGGCTTTGTCATAGCCAGCCTGGGAGTTTTTACGGCCGGGGCCAGCCAGTCCATTTATGTCTGTCTAGCCGGCATCGCCTGCTTTTCGGTGGGGGAGATGCTGTGTTCGCCCAAGATGAGCGAATACCTGGGGGTGATTGCCCCGGCGGACCAAAAGGCCCTGTTCATGGGCTACGCCAATATCCCCTTCGCCATCGGCTGGGGCTACGGCTCTTTTTTCGGGGGGCAGATCTATGAACGGGCCGGCGAAAAGGCCGGCCTGGCCCTGCGGTACCTGGCCGAAGTGCTGCGGGTGCCTGAGCTGCCGGACCGTTCCCGGGCCTTCGCCGCCTTGACGGAGAGGCTGGGCCAGCCCCCGGCCCAGGTGACCCAACTCTTATGGGACCAATACGATCCCAGCCAGGTCTGGACGCCCTTTGCCATCGCCGGTCTGGTGGCCGCCATCGCCTTGTTTGTCTTTAATCGGTATGCGCGGCGGTGGGAGGATATCAATGTCTGAGAAACTTCCGGAAGGGCACGCCTCGGTGGGGCGGGCGTCCAGGCACGGCCTGCCGAGTGACTCAGGAAGTGGGCGACGGTAAATCGTGAAAAACGGATGAAAAATAATACTTGACAATGGTAACACATATGTTACTATAACATATGACGATAACCGTTCGAGAATATTTAGACGCACAGGGCGAGTCACCCTTTGCCCACTGGCTTGACGGTCTGGACTCAATAGCCGCCGCCAAGGTTGCCACGGCTCTTTACCGTTTGGAGCAAGACAACTTTTCAAGAGTCGAAGGCGTTGGCGGCGGCGTCTACGAGGGCAAAATCAATTTCGGTCCCGGTTATCGGGTTTATTTTGGGAAGGACGGGGAGGCGCTCATTATCCTGCTTGGCGGAGGGTCGAAGAAAAGACAGCACGCAGATATTTCGGTGGCACTGTCTTGCTGGCAGGACTACAAGAGGCGGAAACGCTAGGAGGTGATTATCATGGCTCTTACCAGAGGATTTCGTGTAACTTTGCTGGAACGTGCCCAAAAGGATGCCGAGTTTCGCAAAGCCATGCTTAAAGAAGGCATCGACACCATGCTTGCCGGTGACGTGGAAACCGGCAAAGCCATTTTGCGCGACTATATCAATGCGGCTGTTGGTTTTGGCCATTTGTCCGAAGCTACCCATATACCGGCCAAAAGCCTTATGCGCATGTTTGGCCCTAAGGGAAACCCACGGGCGGACAACCTGTTTCAGATCATTAAACACCTACAAGCCCGGGAAGGAATTCATTTGGAAGTGGCTCCATGTTAACTGGCCGGATTGGCATCATTGAGGCCCCATACTAAATGAAATCCTAAAAACACCTGATTATTGGCGGGTAAACCGGCTTATCGCCGTTACGAAGGGCATCCAGGGGCGGACACATGGTCCGCCCTACGTATCAAATCAACGACAGCCGCTCGTCATAGATGAATTCCCGGGTATGGCGGGCCACGGTTTCCGGCTCCAGCTGGATCCTGGCCGTGCCCGTCTCCAGGCCGGCCCGGGCCACGGCTTCGGCCACCGCCGGCGGCACCCGGAAGTCCATGGCCCCGGGCAGGATATAGTCAGGGGCCAGATCCTGGCCCACCAGGGAGGCGATGGCGTGGGCCGCGGCGATATTCATGGCGTCATTGATGGCCGTGGCCCGGATATCCAGGGCGCCGCGGAAGATGCCGGGAAAGGCCAGGCAGTTGTTCACCTGGTTGGGGAAATCCGACCTGCCGGTGGCCACCACCGCGGCCCCGGCGGCTCTGGCCTCCTCGGGAAAGATCTCCGGGTCGGGATTGGCCATGGCGAAGACGATGGCGTCCGTCGCCATGGTCTGCACCATCTCCCGGGTCAGGACCTTGGGCCCGGACAGGCCGATAAAGACCTCGGCGCCTCGGATGACTTCGGCCAGACTGCCCTTTTGCCCCTCCGGGTTGGTAATTTCCGCCAGTTCGTGTTTGATGAAATTCATGCCCTCGGAGCGCCCCCGGTAGATGGCGCCTTTGGTGTCACAGACCACGATGTTTTTGGCCCCGGCCTCGAGCAGGAGCTTAGTCGTGGCGATGGCCGAGGCCCCGGCGCCGTTAAAGACCAGCTTGATTTCGGCCAGTTGGCGAGCCACCAGCTTCAAGGCGTTGAGCAGACCGGCCAGGGCCACCACTGCGGTGCCGTGCTGATCATCGTGAAACACCGGGATATCCAACCTTTCCCGTAATCTTTGTTCGATTTCGAAGCAGCGGGGGGAAGAGATGTCCTCCAGGTTGATGCCGCCAAAGGCCGGTGAGATATTCTCCACCAGGCGCACCACCTGATCGGGCTCCTGGGTGCTGACGCAGATGGGAAAGGCCTCCACCCCGCCAAAGGTCTTAAAGAGCACGGCCTTGCCTTCCATGACCGGCAGGGCGGCCCGGGGGCCGATATTTCCGAGGCCCAGCACGGCGCTGCCGTCGGTGACGATGGCCACCAGGTTGTTCTTGCAGGTGAAGTCATAGGCGGCCAGGGGTTCATGGAGGAGCTTCTGGCAGACCTCGGCCACCGCCGCCGGGGCATATAGCCGGCTGTAAATGACCTCGTCCTTGATGGGCACCTTGGTGTAAATCTCGACGCACCCCTGATAGCGGCGATGCAACTCCAGGGATTCTTCATTGATGCTCAGCTTGCCGTAATCCTGGCCCTGGGTAGGCAGCCAGGCCTGCTCCCCTTCGTAAATATAACGTTCGGTGCGCTCATAGACCCAATCGGGACTCACTTTTTCCGGCCCCATGGAGGCGACCCCGGTTTCCTGGGCCGCCTGGGCCACCGCCCGGGCAATCACCGGGGAGATGCGCCAGTCCATCTGCCGGGGAATGATATTGGCGGGGGCTAATTTCTCTGCCGGAATCATGCCCGCCAGGGCGTAAGCCGCGGCCAGGTACATGGCGATGTTGACCCGGTTGGCCCCCACATCCAGACAGCCCCGGAAGAACCCCGGGGTCACCAGGGAAGAGCGGATCTGGTTTTCGCTGTCCGACAGGCCGGTGGCCGCCACCGCGGCGCCTCCGGCCTTGGCCTCCGCCCCGCTGATCTCGGGGACCGGCAGGGCCAGGGCGAAGACGATGGGGTCCGGAGCCATGCTGGCAATCATCTCCGGGGTGACCAGGCCGCCGGCCGACAGGCCGATGAAGACGTCGGCGCCTTTGATGACCTGGGCCAGGCTCCCTTTGACATCCTGGGGACCCACCAGACGGGCGATTTCCGATTTGGCCCAGTTCATCCCCACCGGGCGGTAGACGTGAATGGCCCCGTGCCGATCGCACAGGACGATATTATTATTGCCGGCCACGATCAGGCCTTTGGCCACGCCGATGCCGGCCGCCCCGGCGCCGCTAATGACCAGGCGCACGTCCTGCAGATTTTTCCCCACCACCTTCAGGGCGTTAATGACAGCCGCCAAGACAATGATGCCCGCCGCATGGTTTTCGTGGTGCAGCACCGCCATCCGGACGGCCTTCCGGATGCGGGACTCAATGGTGAAGCACTTGGGCGCGGCGATGCTTTCCAGACAGAAGCCCCCAAAGGAGGGGGCCATGGTCCGGACAATTTCGACGATTTCATCGGCATCCTGGGTCAGCAGGGCGATGGGCACGGCGTCCACGTTGGCAAAGGTCTTGTAGAGAACCGACTTGGCCTCCAGCTTGGGAAGAGCGGCCAGGGCCCCGATGTTGCCATATTCATAAACCTGGCTGCCGTCGGTGATCAGGGCGATGGAATTGCCCCGGCAAGTATATTCGTACGAAGCCAGGGGATTCTTGTCGATCTCCCTGCAGATGGCGCCCACCCCGGGAGTATAGATCCGGCTCAGCACGGAGGTATCCCGGATGGGCATCTTGCTCTTGATGCCGACCAGGCCACGGTAGCGGCGGCGATATGACAAGGCATCGGATTCGACGGTCATTGCGGGCAACCTCAATCCACTTTTTCGTGGATGTAATAGAGCAGATTGCTCTTCTCCTCCAATTCTTTCCGGAGCGCCTTTTCATCTTTCACTTCCCGGGTCCGGATAAAGACCCGCAGGAAGCCTTCGGTGGCCAGTTCAACCGCCGTTAAGATGCTGACGATGCGGCCGCCGTGGGCCCGGATCACGTCGGTAACCCCTTTAATCGCCCCCGGTTGGTCTTTCAGATCAAAGCCCATGGCCAGGTCGGCGGTGTTAATCCCCGAAACCGCGACAAAGGCCTTGAAGATGTCGCCCTTGGTGATGATTCCCTGCAGGGCGCCGTGCTCATCAACCACCGGCAGGGCCGAGATGTACCGTTTCAACATGACCGCGGCCGCCTTTTCCGCCGTCTCCCCGGGGGTGATGGTAAAGAGCTGCTTGGGCATCAGGCTCTTGACCTTGATCTGATCCAACAGATGGTACATTTCGTGGATATCCAGGGTAGTAGCCTTGGAAGGCGTGGCCTCTTTCAGCTCCCGATCCGAGACGATGCCCACCAGGCGCCCTTTTCTCATAACCGGCAGATGTTTAATGCCGTTTTGCTTCATGATCTTGGAAGCCTTCATAATGGAAGCATCCTCATCGACGGTGATCAGATCTTTGCTCATCCAATCCTGCACCGGCATGGCCAACCTCCTTTGATTGGGGCCGGGGACTCGGTCCCCCAGGGTTTTTGTTTAACGTTCTGTCCCGCCGTGAGAAAAATCAACCCCTGCTGGCAGATATCCTGGGCCAGGCGGAAAATTTCCTAATCCTAATGAAAGAGTATAGCAAAGCGGCACCCCTTAGGGCAGAAATTTCCGCCTGGTCGGGGCACGGCTTGCCGTGCCCTTCTATGGAGTTAGCTTCCCCTATTTGGCAGTTCGCTCCTTCTGCTTGGCAAAAAAGGCTTCCAGGGCCTGCAGGTGTTCCGGGGTATTGTGGCAAAGGGCCTGGAAGGCGGCAGAGATCTCCAGGGTTTCTTCCAGACTCTTGCCTTGCACCAGACTGAACAGGCGTTTGGCCAGGCGCAGAATTCTACCGGGGTGCCTGGCGATCTCCGCGGCGATTTCCAGGGATCGCGCCAGGAGCCGGTCAGGGGCCACCACCTCGCTCACCAGGCCGAGGCGTAGGGCCTCGGCAGCGTCGATCACCCGGCAGGTGAAGGCCAGTTCGAGGGCCTTGGAGTAGCCCAAGACGCGGGGCAGGAGAAAAGCTCCACCATCGCCGGGGATGATCCCCACCGAGACGAAGGTTTCGCCGAAACGGGCCTTGTCGCTGGCGATGCGGATATCGCACATGCAGGTCAAATCACAGCCGGCACCGATGGCCGGACCGTTGACCGCGGCAATGGTCGGGACATCCAGGCGCTGAAAAGCCAGGGGAATCATCTGGATCCCCCGGCGGTAATTGTTGCGGATCTGGTCCGGATCCCCGGCGAAGATCCCTTTCTTCTCATACATCTCCTTGACATTGCCGCCGGCCGAAAAGGCGGTTCCGGCCCCGGTGAGGATCAAGACGCTGATCGAGGTATCATCCTGCACCATTTGACAGGCATCCAGGATCTCATCAATCATCGCCTGGTCGGTGATGACATTTCGCACCTCCGGCCGATTCAAGGTCAGAATGGCAATCTGGCCCTGTTGCTCGAAGATTATTTCTTTATAGGTCATCCGTTTCGTCTCCCTGGTCGAGACAGGCCTCAGGCGCCCCAGCCGCCCTTCCGCCTCGCTCGCTGATTAATGCGAAGGATGATAGCACAATATCGTGGAACAAATCAATTTTTCGGATTTCGGGCTGCCTCCATCAATAAGGAGTGGTTATCCAAGTAACTGGAGAGGTTGATTTAACAGTTGTATTAACATATTATTAGCGGATGTTAAAAAGGCAGTTGCCCATAAATCTTCAAGCCATTAATATACTTTAGCTTTATGTAGGTAGACAATACTCTCCATTCTTGGCATTAATATTGCTTTCTTAATCTAGAACGATTTTCAGACATTCGAAGGACAGGAGATCAACCATGGCAACCATAGATCTTGCTACTCTTCAAGCCGCCGCCGTGGTGGACGCCCGGGGCAGCGCCTGCCCGGGGCCGCTGCTGGAGGCGAAGAAGGCCATTGGCAAGGTGAAAGTGGGGGAAGTTTTAGAAATCCTCTCCAACGATCCGGGCACCAAGAACGATATGCCCCTGTGGGCCCAGAAAGTGGGCCATGAATTTCTCGGCTCCTTGTCCGCCGACGGCTACGACCGCATCTTCATAGTCCGGAAAAAATAGGAAGTCCCTCATGGCGGCCGAAAATTCTGTCCACTAAGGGCTGAGTCCGTAACTTTTACCATTCCAAGAGAGTCGACCATGAAGGGGAAATCTTGGTTCTTCATGATATTGCTATGCCTGGCCTGGTCGGCGCCGTCGGCGCCTGCACTGGCGGCGCAACCCGAGGTAAAATATATTGACGCAGCCACCCTGAAGGGCATGCTGGGTGATCCCAACCTGGTGATCATTGACACTAGCAAGGGATGGTGGACGTACGACCAAAAGATTGTCGGGTCCTTCGTTTATCCAGAGGAGGTGAGTTCCTGGGCGCCGCAGCTGCCCAAGGATAAAAAGATCGTCCTGTACTGTGGCTGACCCCTGGACTTTGATAACGTCCGGGCGGCGCAGAAACTGATGGAGATGGGTTTTCCGCAGGTGCTGGTTCTCAAGGGCGGCTATGGCGCCTGGAAAAAAGCCGGATATCCCCTGGAACCGAAAAAATTTGCGAAATAACTGGGGGATCTTTAGGTAGGAGGAGGGCTCATGGAGGCCGAAAAGTACGCCGGGAAGATCCTGATTCTGGCCACGGAGACCTGCGCCTACCCCGGCGCCGACGCCGTGGGCCAGGGGCACCAGAGCTATCCGGCCAATACTTATCTCCTGCGGGTCAAGGACCCGGTGCTTTTCCCTGAAAAATTCTACCTGGACTGCTTCGCCAAAGGCGTCGCCGGCATCATTATCATGTCTTGCGGGGTGGAGTCTCCCTACCCGGGGTCGTATGAAGCCCTGGCCAGGCGCATCGACCGGGTCTATCCCCTGATGAAGGCCAAGGGCTTGGATATTCGGCGGCTGCGGCTCACCGCCATCTGCACGGTGTGCACCCGGGCCTTCGTGAACGAAGTGAGGCAGATGCACGACCTGGTCTCGGAGTTGGGCCCGCCTGGCCGGGAGTAGCCGGCGGCGGGGGAGGCCGTTTAGGAGCAAGAGGCATGGGGGTTCAGCAGAACCTGAAATTCGACGCACTGGTCCTGGGCGGCGGCATCGCCGGGCTGGAGGCGGCCCTGAATCTAGCCGAACAGGATTTTTCGGTGGCGGTCGTCGAAAAGGACGCCTCCATCGGTGGCAAGATGATCCGGCTCTCCAAGGTTTTTCCCACCCTGGATTGCTCCAGTTGCATCACCACCCCCAAGATGGCCGCCGCAGCCCATCATCCCAAGGTCACCCTCCTCACTTACTGCGAGCTACAATCGTTGGAACGCCGGGGCGACGAGCTGGTGGCGCTGATTACCCAAAAGCCCCGCTATGTGGACCTGGAAAAATGTATCGGCTGCCGCCAGTGCGAGTATCAGTGCCCGGTCTTGGTCCCGGATGCCGAGCAAGGAGGCTTGGCGGCCCGGAAGGCCATATACATCCCTTTCTCCAACGCCATTCCCCAGAAGGCCCTGATCGATCCGGAGAACTGCATTCTGTGCGGCCGCTGTGAAAAGGTCTGCCCTACCCAGGCGGTCGATTTCTTCCAGAAAGTGGAGGACTTCACCCTGACGGCGGCCACCGCGGTGATTGCCACCGGCTTTGAGATGATGCCCCTGGAGGACAAAGTCCAATACGGCCAAGGGCAGATTCCCGATGTGATTACCGCGTTGCAGATGGAGCGGCTGCTGGCGCCCCACGGCCCTTACAACCGGGTGCTCAGGCCCTATGACGGCAAGGAGCCGGACTCGGTGGCCTTTATCCAGTGCGCCGGCTCCCGGGACCAGAGTATGGGAGTGCCATACTGCTCCCGAGTCTGCTGCATGTATGCCATCAAGCAGGCCATGCTCTTGTCCGGCTCCTTGCCCCTGGCGGACCTCACCGTTTATTACTTGGATATCCGGGCCTTCGGCAAGGGCTATGAGCAATTTTTCCAAAACGCCCAGGCCATGGGGGTCAATTTTGTCAAAGGCAAGGTGGCCTACGTGGAGCCGGGCGAAGGCGGGGCGGTGCGGTTGCGCTACGAATCCCAGGAGGCCGAGGGCGGGGTGCAGGTGGTGGAGCACGACCTGGTGGTGCTCTCCCTGGGCCTGTTGCCGGGTTGGACCCCGGGAGCAAGCTGCGCCCTCTCCACCGGTGCAGATAACTTCATCAAGACCGTGAAACCGAAACTGGCCCCAGCCCTGACCGAATTGTCAGGCGTGTTTGTCGCCGGCGCCGCGAGCGGCCCCAAGGACATCGTGGACAGCATCGTCGAGGCGGGCGCCGCGGCCATGGAGGCTTGCCGTTATCTGGCAGCCCGTGGTTTCAAAGCGGCAGGTTAATGGTTCTCTGTGAGAATAGCTGATGGCGAAGAAGAAGAAGAAAACTGAACCCGCACCTGAGGCCAAAGTCGGAGTTTACGTCTGCCATTGCGGCGGCAATATCTCCGACGCCGTGGAGGTGGACCAGGTCTGCCAGCACGCCCGCCGGGTGCCGGGGGTGGTGGTGGCCCGTGATAATATGTTCCTGTGCTCCGATCCCTGCCAGGAGATGATCATCGAGGACCTGAAAAGTGGCCTGGTGGACCGGGTGGTGGTGGCCTCCTGCTCTCCCAGCCTGCATGAAGCCACCTTCCGCCGCGCCCTGGCCCGGGCCGGGGCCAATCCTTACGTCTATGAACATGCCAACCTCCGGGAACAGGTGAGCTGGGTGCACCATGGCGCCGCGGCCACCGAGAAGGCCTCCCGGCTGGTGGCCGCGGCTGCGGCCAAGGCCAGATTGCTCAGGCCTCTGGAGTCCATCCGGGTCGAGGTGCAGCGGCAGGCGGTGGTGATCGGAGGTGGGGTAGCCGGCCTCAAGGCCGCCCTGGAACTGGGCGAGCGGGGTTTGGCGGTGGTCCTGGTGGAAAAGAGCCCGTTCCTGGGCGGACAGGTGGCGCAGTTGCAGCGCCTGGCGCCTTTTGGCGAAACCGCCGCCGAGGTCATCAGCGAACTCACCGGTGCGGTCTTGAAACATCCGGCCATCACGGTGCATACCTGTGCCGAGGTGGAGGATTTTGCGGGCTATATCGGCAATTTTAAAATCAAGGTGGTGCGGCAATCCCCGGCAGGCGCGGTATATGCCGACCGGCTGGCCAGGCTGAGCCGGTCCGGCCGGGGATTGGGTGAATATGTGCCCTTCGTCGGGGTCATGCCTGCCGCCATTCCGGAAGGCCGGGAAGAGTTCGACCTGGAGGCCGGGGCCATCGTGCTGGCCACCGGCTTCCGGCCTTACCAACCCCGCGCCGGAGAATACGGCTACCGGGATTTTCCCGAGGTGGTTACCCTGCCGGAGCTCATTCGCCAACTGGCCGCAGCAGAGGGGGCCGGCGACACCCTGGTGCTAAACGGCCGCCTCATCCGCCAGGCGGCCCTGATCCACTGCGTGGGCAGCCGCCAAATTCCGGGCGTCCACGCGGAGAATGAAGGCGGCTACCTGAACGAGTACTGCTCCCGCACTTGCTGCAGCGCCACGCTCTATGCCGCCAACCAGATCCGGGAACAATATCCCAAGACCAGGATTTTCGATTTTTACCGGGACATCCGCACCTATGGCCGGGGCCAGGAGGAACTTTATACCGAGGCGGCTCGAAACGGCACGCTATTTTTTCGCTTCGAGGCCGGGGAAGAGCCGCAAGTATCGAGAAATCCCCATCGCACCAGTAATCCGCTGTTGGTTAAGGTAAGGGATGTGCTGACCTTCGGCGAAGAACTGGAAGTGCCCGTGGACCTGGTGGTGCTGGCAGTGGGCCAGGAGCCCAACGATATCGCCCACCTGGTGGAGAATCTGAAAATTCCCGTGGGCGCCGACCGCTTCCTTCAGGAGGTCCACCCCAAGCTGCGGCCGGTGGAGGTGTCCGTGGCCGGCATCTTGCTCGCTGGCACCTGCCAGGCCCCCTTCGACGTGGGCGAAACCTGTGCCGCGGCGGGGGCGGCGGCGGTAAAGGCCGCGGCGATTTTGACCCGGGGCTACGTCGAACTCGACCCCTTTGTGGCGGAGGTGGATCTCAGCCGGTGCGTGGGTACCGGGGCCTGCGTCGAGGCCTGTCTGGCTGAGGGGGCACTGGCTCTGGTAAACCTGGAGGTTGAGGGCCAAATGGTCCGGCGGGCCCAGGTCAATCCAGCCTTATGCCTGGGCTGCGGCGCCTGTGTGGCGGTTTGCCCCGAAAACGCCATCAACGTTCAGGGGTGGACCCTGAAGCAGTACGAAGCCATGGTGGACATGATCGTCTCCGACGAGTATCTGGAAGAAAGGGCTGAAGGTTAAATGTAGAACCGCCGCCCTCGGCGGTTTCCACGCCGGCGAGGGCGCCGGCGCTACATATGATGAGGTTTTCTGATGTCTGACGCACCGATAGAAGCAGAGTCCAGGAAAGCGGCCCTGAAGAAGCTCATAGCGGCCCGCCGGCCGCAAATGATCGCGGCCACCGCCCGGATGAAGGAGCAGCGCCGGGCGCTGAAGGCCATCAAAGAGCACCTGGCCGGAGCGGAGTTGACGGTGCCCGAAATTGCCGCGGCCACAGGATTGCCGGTTTCCGAGGTGCTCTGGTACGTGGCCACCCTAAAGAAATATGGAGAAATTCTGGAAGGGACGAAGGCCGGCGCCTATTTCCGTTACCGGTTGGGCCAGGTGGTGGCCGCAGAGGCGGAGCCGGGATCTGATGAATAAGTGCGCCGCCTGGGGAGAGGACCGGATATGGCCTTGGTAAATCCGAATTTTGCCGCGGAGCTCGAAGCGTTCGGCGTGGACACGGCCCTGGAGTGTTTCAACTGCGGCACCTGTGCGGCCATCTGTCCCTTGCTCTACGAGCATTTTCCCCGGAAGCTGATCCGCTACGTCCAGGTGGGGGCCGAAAAAAAGATTATGGAAAATGCCCAGGATCTATGGCGCTGTTTGCACTGCGGTCTCTGCACCCGGACCTGTCCCCGCCAGGCCAACCCCGGCGAACTCATCCTGGGGCTGCGCCGCTATGTGGTGGCCCGCTGGAGGAGGCCGTAAAATGTTTAACCCGAGGGACATCATCGACCTCATCGCCGCCAACGTGAGGCAGAGCCGCAATCCCTTCGGGGTGCCCAGCACCCGGTTCAATACCTGGTGGCGGAAGATGCCCGGCTTCACCCGGCGGCCGGGGGAGGCCCTCCTTTTCACCGGCCTGATGTATCAGGCCATCCCCTACATTGAGGCCACCACCCGCTACCTTGAGCGCCTGGAAGGCAGCCGCTGGGCCGACTACCTGCGCTGGGCCCGCTTCAGCCGCTATCTCCCCGGCTCCCTACCGGGCCGGGGGCTATCCTTCCTGACCTCCAGGGCAGAGAAGCAGAAATTTAACGGCATCCTGCAGACCATATGCCGCCTTCTGACAAAATCCGGCGTGGGCTTCTTTTATCATCCGGAGATGGATTTCTACAGCGGCATCCTGCTTTACGACCTGGGGGATCAGGAGGGCTTTGAGGAGCATGCCCGCTTCGTGGTTCGGAACCTGAAGCTGCATGGCGTCCACAAAATCATCACCGTTGATCCCCATACCACCTATGCCTTGAAGGAACTTTACCCGAAATATACCGGAGAGACTTTTGAGGTGCAGCCGTATTTCACCCTGCTCCGGCTCAGCGCTGGCGGCGGCAACGGCCAGGGGCCGGTGGCCATCCATGATCCCTGTTTTTACGGCAGATATTTGCAGCTCTCGGAAGGGCCCCGCCAGGTGCTGCGCGACCTGGGCCTAAAGTATGTGGAAGTGCGCAACAGCGGCGAATTCACCTCCTGTTGCGGCGGCCCGGCGGAGTCGGTGTCCCCGGCCCTGAACCGGGAGATTCTGGACCGGAGGGTGGCGGAACTTAAGGCCAGCGGCGCCCCGGTGGTCACCTTGTGCCCCATCTGCCTGGCCAACCTGCTCAAGGCCGGACTGGCCGTGGAAGACCTGGCCAGCCTGGCGGGCCGTTATTGTTGAGTCTGACGATGGCCTTACGGGACGGGGGGCACGCCTAAGTCCCCGGCCTCAGCATTAAAAGTTGTGGCATGAAATCCAATAAAGGAGGGTTTTATATGGCGGAAGAAAAAGAAAAAATTGTTTTTGTCGCCACCCATGCGGGGGAGGACCCGGAACGGGCCATCTTTCCCATAATGCTGGCCAATGCAGCCCAATCCATGGACGTGGAAGCCGTGGTGGTCTTGCAGGGTAACGGAGTCTACCTGACCAAGAAAGGCTATGCTGACGATATTTCCTTCCCCGGCCTGGCCCCTTTGAAGGGCCTGATCGAGAGCTATGTCGCCAATGGCGGCACGTTCCTGGCCTGAATCCCCTGCCTCGAGCATCGCAAGATCAGTCAGGTTGACTTGATCCCAGGGGTAGAATTGATTAAGGCGGGGCGGGTAGTGGTCGAAATGACCAGCGCCAAATCCACGGCGGTTTATTAATTAGATGCGGGCCGGCGGCGGCTGGGGTCAGGAGTTAAACGCCCTGGCCGCAGGCCGAAAAATTTTTTAGAAAAATATTCATTGGGGAAATTAGCCCGGTCCGAAAGGACACCGGAACGGGGAAGGTTGCCATGATCATCGCTAAAACCTTACCAATAAAGGAGCGGCAGATGAAAGCGCCTGAGTCCACCACCAGGGCAATATCCCGAAGGAACTTCGTAAAATCAGTGGGCGTAGGGGGAGCCGCCCTGTATGTCTCCAGCCTGCTCGGCCCTTCCCGAATGTGGGCGGCGGAACCGGCCGATATCGGCCAGTGCAAGAGCGTCAAGGTGCGCTGCATTTCGGAAACCAGCTGGTTTGACGGCGCCCAATTTGTGGCTGATGTCAAGAACGCCGGCGGCATGTCCACCAATCAATATGTAGTCCCCTGGAACCCCAAAAACAGCGGAGGCTACAGCGCCCTGGTGGAAGTCGAGGCGTTGAACGGCACGACCAGGCGGTTCCTGCTCGATACCGGCTGGAATCCTGCCTGGATGGAGTACTCTTACCAGAGGGAAGGAATCGATGATATGCTGCGGAAAGGGGAGATCGAATTTCTCTTCCTCTCCCATGAACACCTGGACCACTTCTGGGGGCTGCCGGTCATCCTCAAGTATCGCCCCGACCTTAAGATACTCACCTCAAATAGCTACTACCCCGAAGGCCGGGAACTCATCAAAAAGAGCGGCCATAAAGGGCAACTGGTGGTGTTGCGGCCCGGGGGGGTCAACCAGCTTTTCCCCGGCTGCGCCGCAGCCACCTTCGATATTCCCATCATCCTGCGCGTGCAGGGGGAGCATGCCCTGTTCTTTAACGTGAAAGACAAGGGACTGGTCACGGTCACCGGCTGCTGCCACATGGGGGTCTTGAACCTGCTGAAATACGGCCAGGAGAACATCCAGGGAAGTCCCACACCCTACGGACTCTACGGCGGGCTGCACATCTGTCCCTTCGAGCAGTGGGATGAGAAGCTCGATCCCGTTATCAGCGGCATCGCCGCCATGAAGCTGCAGAAGGTGGCGGCCAACCACTGCACCGGCCTAGTGGCCATTCAAAAGATGATCGCCAGCAACATCCCGGTAGTCCAGGGCACCGCCAAGTACGGAAGCCATAGCAATCTTTGCATAGGCAACGGCGACGAAGTGGTGTTTTAACCAGGTTCATTTCAAATGATCAGTGGGGCGGGCCTCCGTGCCTGCCCAAATTCGGGCGGCCAGGGACGGCCGCCCCACCAGCCAGGCGCATCGAGTTTTGCATTGGGCTAGTCGCTGATCAGTTTGTGCACGTCGATGCGGTGTTTCTTCATGCGATGCCAGACGGTCACCCGGCTGACCCCCAAGAGGGCCGCAGCCTGGGACTGGTTGCCGCGAGACTGCCGCAAGGCCTTGACCAGGGCCGTTCTCTCATCGGCGTTCCGGATAGCCCCGGTCTCTATCAGGGGTTGCCGGGAGAGTTCCGGGGAGCTCAGTTGAGGGGGCAAATGCTCCGGGGTGATGAGGCCGTCTTCGGCCACCACAAAGGCATATTCCAGCGCCCCCTTGAGTTCCCGCACGTTGCCGGGCCAGTGGTGGTCCTGGAAAATCTTCATGGCTTCCCTGGTAAGGCCGGAGATTTCCTTGCCGCTGCGCCGGCGCAGGTTTCTGATGAAGTGCTCCACCAGCAAGGGAATGTCATCCAAACGTTCCCTGAGCGGGGGCAAATGGATGGGAATGACATTGATACGAAAAAATAAGTCTTCCCGAAAGGTTCCCTCTGACACGAGGGCTTCCAAGTCGCGGTGGGTCGCGGTAATGATGCGGACATCCACCGAGATGGAGCGGTGGTCTCCCACCCGCTCAAATTGCTTGGTCTCCAGGACGCGCAAGAGTTTTACCTGGATTGCCGCGGGGATGTCGCCGACTTCGTCCAGAAAGATATCCCCCCGGTTGGCCGCCTCGAACCGCCCCTGTCGATGGGTGTAAGCCCCGGTAAAGGCGCCTTTCACATGGCCGAAGAGCTCACTCTCCAACAGGGATTCATTAAGTGCGGCGCAGTTGCACGGGATGAAAGGCCCCTCCCGTCTCCAGCCCAGGGCATGGATGGCGTGCGCCACCAGTTCCTTGCCGGTGCCGCTTTCGCCGTAGATAATCACGGGGGCCTCGCTTTGGGCGGCCTTGCGGGTCAAATCAAAGACCTGTTGCATAACGGGCGCTTTCCCCACCATGCCCTGAAAGTCGCCGATGGTGTCCACCAGCTTGGAGAGTTGCTGGATTTGTTCATCCCGCCGGGCAATTTCCGAGATGTCCGTGAGGGTCTCCACCGCTCCCAGCACCTGCCCGGCTTCGTCCCGTAAGATGGCGGCATTTTTCATAATATGGACGTAAGAACCGTCTTTGCGCATGTAAAAACAGCGTTTGCGGATGGCCGTCCCTTGTTCAAAGAGGTCGCACCATTGATTTTTGCTGGCTGAGCGCAGCCGGGCACAAGCATCGCAGTTCAAGATTGCACAGGAGTGGCCGATGATTTCCTCCTGCCTGTAGCC
>JAPLJC010000227.1 GCA_026388765.1 Deltaproteobacteria bacterium | reverse complement strand
CCCCCCCCCCCCCCCCCCCCCCCCCCCCCCCCCCCCCCCCCCCCCCCCCCCCCCCCCCCCCCCCCCCCCCCCCCCCCCCCACGGTTTACTCTTTTCCCAATTCCTTCGACCGCAGGGCCGCGGCTTCCACGGCACTCATCACCAGGCCCCGGAAGCGGCCGTCTTCGAGGATATGGAGGCCGGTGATGGTGGTGCCGCCGGGGGAGGTGACCAGGTCTTTTAAGACCCCCGGGTGCATTTCCTCTTCCAGGCAGAGGCGGGCGGCGCCGATGACGGTCTGGGTGGCCAGCAGCAGGGCCAGGTGCCGGGGCAGGCCCATTTTGACGCCGCCGTCGGTCAGGGCTTCGATGAAGATGGCGACGTAGGCCGGGCCGCTGCCACTCAGGCCGGTGACCGCATCCAGGAGCCGCTCTTCCACCACCACGGCCCGGCCCACGGCTGCGAAGATCTCCAGGGCCAGGGCCACGTCTGCCGGGGTGGCGCGGCTCCCCGGGGCCAGGGCCGCCATCCCGGCGCCCACGATGGTGGGGGTATTGGGCATGGTCCGGATCACCCGGGACTCCGGCAAGGCCGCTTCCAGGGTCTTCAGGGTTACCCCCGCGGCAATGGAGATGACCAGGTGCCCCGGTCCGGCGTATTCGCCGAGGGATTCCAGGACCGCGGTCATGATCTGGGGCTTGACCGCCAGGACCACCACCTGGGAGTGCATCACCTCGGCATGATCCGGGGCGGCTTTCAGCCCCAAGCTATTCAGGTCGGCCTGGCGCCGCGGGTCCGGGTCATAATAGACCAGGTTCTCCCGGGCTACCCGCCCGCCGGTCACCAGCCCCCGGATAATGGCGCCACCCATGGCGCCGGCGCCGATGAACCCAACCTTTAATCCCTTCAGACGCCCTTCGCCCGCTTCTGTCATTGACATTGACCTCGCCTCGCGGCATAGTTTTATTGAGCCATATATTGGCACAATTACCCCGATGATTGCATGGAAAAAATTCAGGCAATGAAGATTGTCTGACCCGCCGCTTGAGGTCATGATCTAGTCTCAGGCTGCGTCAAGGAGCGCAGACCATGCTTAGGCGTCAGTCGTGGAGCCGTCTCCAGGTTCAGGCCGTCCTGTTGGTGGTATTCATTCTGGCCTTGGCGGTCCCGGGGCGAGCCGCCGATACCGGCCCCTTGCCCGCGCAAAACTGGAACCGGGAGAACTTGAAGCAGATCGAGGCTGCGGCGGTAAAGCCCCTGACCTTTGCGGTCTTTGGAGACAACCGTGGTGAGCATCCGGCGGTCTTTGAGTCTCTCCTCAAAGAGGTGGACCGGGACCCAAGCCTCAGCTTTGGCATTCATCTGGGCGACATGGTGATAAATGCCGACCTGGACAAGTATCGGACCTTCTTTCAAGAGGTGCGCCTCGAATTGCACAAACCATTATTATCGGTGATCGGCAATCACGAACTCTATGGGGACCGGGGCCTGGAACTTTACCGCGAAATCTTCGGGCCGGATGATTATTCCTTTCAGATTGACCGCAACTATTTCATCGTGGTCGACGATGCCGCCAAGGAGGGGATGGACCCAGAACAACTTCGCTGGCTGGAGGCCGAACTGCAGAAATCGCAAGCCGCCCAGACCCGCCTGGTTTTTCTCCACGTGCCCCTCTTTGACCCCCGGGGGGGCGAGAATCACCACTGCTTGCGTCCGGAGTTGGCCTCCCGACTGTTGGTTCTTTTCAAGAAATACCAGGTGACCCACGTCTTTGCGGCCCACATTCACAGTTACTATCTCGGGGCCTGGGACGGGGTGCCCTATACCATCACCGGGGGGGCCGGGGCCAAGTTATACAATCCTGAGGACCAGCAACATGCCTTTTATCATTATTTGAAAGTCACCCTCCAGGGAAATCAAGTCAAAATAAAGGTGCAGCCCTTACCCGGGCCGGCCGGTCCTTAAAATATCCTTTCCTCCCCGGCCCTTAAGGGAGTATAAATTAAGGTACCCTGAGCCCCTTTAGCGAACGATTTGGCAAGAGGAAAAATGAGCCGAACCTTGAGGCTGGCCCTGGTGCTGCTGTGCTGTTGGACGGCCCTGGCCTCCGGGGCTGTGGTGGAAGCCCAGAGTCAGCCGTGGGCGGTTTATTTCTCCCCCCAGGGCGGTTGCACCGAGGCCATTGTCACTGCGCTGGCTAACGCCCGGACCTCCCTGCACGTCCAGGCTTACTCATTTTCCTCTTATCCCATCATCAAGGCCATCATTGCGGCCCAGGCGCGGGGGGTCAGGGTGGAAGTCATCCTGGACAAAAGCCAACGGACCGAGAAGTATTCTGCCCTGCCCGCGCTACTGACGGCCCAGGTGCCCACCTGGATTGACCCGGCCCACCAGATCGCCCATAACAAGATCATGATCATCGATGGGGAAACGGTGCTCACAGGCTCGTTCAACTTCACCCGGAGCGCCGAGTATTATAACGCCGAGAATCTGCTGGTGGTGTGGGACAAGGCCCTGGCGGAGCGCTATGAAGCCAACTTCCAAGAACACCTGCGGCATTCCCTGCCCGGGGCCGCGATCCAATGACTGGAGGCTGCCATTTCTGAAAAAATGCTACCCATACTGGCTATAACCATGGGAGACCCGGTGGGAATCGGGCCGGAGATCATCGTCAAGGCCCTGGCCGACGCCCAGGTTTACCGGGTCTGCCGACCCCTGGTGCTGGGCGACTTTCCCGCCCTGGAACGGGCCCGCCTGGCACTTTCCCCGGCCCTGACCATCCACCTGGCGGAACAGCCCGAAACAGGCCGCTATAAGGCGGGGACCATGGACCTGATGCCCTTGTCCCAGCTTAAACCCAAGGACCTGGCATACGGGCGCCCCACGCAGGCCAGCGGCAAGGCCATGGTTTCTTACATCCTGAAGGCTATCGATCTGGCCCTGGCGCGCCAGGTGGCCGGACTGGTCACCGGACCCATCAGCAAGCTCTCCATGAATCTTTCCGGGTACCGCTATCCCGGGCACACCGAGCTGCTGGCGGAGAAGACCGGTACCCCGGAGGTGGCCATGATGTTGGCCGGGGAGGATTTTCGGGTAGTCCTGGCCACCATCCACTGCGCCCTGGCCGAGGTTCCCGGGCGGTTGAGCACCGAGGGCCTTTTCCGCCTCTTTGACCTTACCTGCAAGGCCCTGGATCGAGACTTCGGCCTGGTCGGGGCCCCGCTGGCGGTGGCGGCCCTCAACCCCCACGCCGGGGAGGGCGGTATGTTCGGCCGGGAAGAAGAGGAGATCATCATTCCCGCGATTAAAGAGGCCCGAGGCGCGGGCCTGCCGGTGGACGGCCCTTTTCCGGCGGATACCCTGTTTTGGCGCCACCGTCAGGGGGAGTTTGCCGCGGTGGTCTGCATGTACCACGACCAGGGTTTGATTCCCCTGAAACTCTTGCACTTCATGGACGGGGTGAATGTTACCCTGGGCCTGCCCATCATCCGCACCTCGGTGGACCATGGCACCGCCTACGACCTGGCGGGCACCGGCCAGGCCGTCCCGGACAGTCTCAAGGCCGCCATCAAAATGGCGGCGGAGATGGCGACCAGGAGATTTGGGGGAACCGGGTAATCGGCCAGGAAGACAATGGATTGGGGCTTAATTAGAAATATTTTTCTTCTTTAAATAATAAAAAATGTAAATTATAGTGGATTTTAGGGTGTGGATGAGCTACTTTGCCTTCAGTTTTAGCTTACTTGCAATCCGGAGACGAAGTTCATGAAAAAAGTTATCACTTTATTATTCCTGGCCCTCGTTTCCCTCCCGGCAAACTCTCTAGCAAGCGGCTTTGCCGAGCAATTTAACGGCATTAATTACAGTCCTTATCACTTAAAGGACAAAGTCACCAATCAGTGGCAGCAGCCGGGGAATACTATCCCGCCCGACCAAATTAAGACAGACTTGGGGCTCATTGCTGAGGG
Source organism: Deltaproteobacteria bacterium (assembly GCA_026388765.1). Lineage (GTDB taxonomy): Bacteria > Desulfobacterota > Desulfobaccia > Desulfobaccales > 0-14-0-80-60-11 > JAPLJC01. Next base: position 1,707 of record JAPLJC010000227.1, on the reverse strand, counting down.
GAATTTCAAATATGTAAGAACCTTCACCGTGGCCGACGGCATGGATCAGGTGCCGGTGATTGCCAAGACTTATTATCCCAACTTGAAGATTTGCCTCGGGGTTCATGAAGATGGCTGTAAGCATGACGAGACCCAAAGCCAACTGGACCTGGCTGTCGCTGCGGCTAATAGCAATGACAACGTAGCTGCCATCATCGTGGGCGATGAATGCCTGACTGGCGACGCCAGAGCCGAGGCGCCGGGACATTGTCCGGTTTCGGTGGCCACCCTCGGTGACGACTTAAAATATGTCCGGGAACGGGTCAAGCCGGCGGTGATAGTGACCACTGATTTGTCCTTCGGCGCCGCCCATGACAATCATCTCGCTGAACTGAAGGCCTGCCCGTACATCGATGTCTGGATGATCAATAGCTACCCTTTTTATCAGCCCGATGGCACTCTCTGTGATGAGCAAGCGATCCGGGACAACCTGGATTGGAACTATAATGAATTCAACGGCCCAGATTATTATGGCTCCACGGGCAAGCAAATCCTGCTGGGCGAACACGGTTGGCCTACCGCCGGCGGAGATTATGGCATCTCTCATCCTAGCATCAAGAACCAGGCTCTCTATTTCCACATCACCGACAACTGGTTGCGTGAAAAAAAGTGGTCCGCCTTCTATTTTGAATTTTTTGACGAGCCATGGAAAAGCCTAGATAATGAACCTGGCGGCATTGGGCCTTACTGGGGTCTTTCATACAGCAATGGCGCCCGTAAATGGGCCAGTGCGGTGCCTCCCCTCAACCTTTTATTGATTATGGATTAACAAATATTCGATTAGGCCCATGGCCTTTTGCTTACCGGTTTTTACTTCCCCCTTTTATCCAGCCGCATCGGGCTGGCGCTCCCGTACTTCGCGGTTGATCCTTTCCACCAAATGCGTGTCCGCTGCTGTTTGCAAATCATAATGTGACTGGAGATTGAGCCAAAACTGGGGAGTAGTATGGAAATATCTGGCCAGGCGCAGGGCGGTGTCCACCGTAATCGCTCTTTTGCCCCTGACAATTTCATTAATCCGCTGGGCCGGGACCCCCAAGTCACGGCCCAGCTTATTTTGACTGATGCCCAAGGGAATGAGGTATTCCTCCAATAAGATCTCTCCCGGATGAACCGGCGGCAGTTTCTTTTCAGCCATGGCTATTCTCCTTAATGGTAATCAACAATTTCCACTTCAAAGGCATTATGCTCCTGCCAGATGAAGCAAAGGCGGAATTGATCATTAATCCGGATACTGTGCTGTCCTGCTCGATCTCCTTTCAATATTTCCAACCTATTACCTGGAGGGCCTTTCAAATCATCCAGGTTTTCTGCGGCGTCCAATAACCAGAGCTTTCGTAAAGCCGATCGATATAGATTAACAGGGATTCTCCGAGTAGGCTCCCGGTTAAAGAGTCGTTCGGTTTCTTTGCACTTGAAGGACTTAATCACAGCAATATATTATAATGGCAATGGTGACATGTCAAGCGCGATGAAATGCAAAATAAAAAAGGGGCACAGATGTGCCCCTACAAATCTTACACGGGTTGGGAGGGGGGTGTGGGGGGCAGGGCCGTTGGCCCTGGGCCTCCACCCACAATTCCCCTACCGACAATCTTTGCACACAAAAAAGCTCTCCACCGGGTCGCCGGTGATCTTGGCCCAGTGTTCCAGTTGGGCCTTGGGGGC
>JAPLJC010000054.1 GCA_026388765.1 Deltaproteobacteria bacterium | reverse complement strand
TTCGTCACTCAAAACCTGATCGTCATTCCCCTGACCGCGGGGGAAGAAAAGATCGGTGTCATGGAAGTGATTAATAAGTCCGGCGAGGAACTTTTTACGGATGAGGATCGTTTGCTGCTGGATTCGATTGCTGAAGAAATCGCCTTTGCCATCCGCAATGCCAGAATCTTCGAATACGTGGTCAATAGCTACTGCAAGCAGCGCCAGGGAGAGACTTCCTGCAAGGGATGTAGGAGGCCACTGCGCTCCTGGACTCCCTGTGCGAAATATCTCGAAAAAGGTCTTTAGCATCATGACTTATTATTTCCAAGCGCCTTTAAAAACTTGCTAGATTCCTAACCTATGCCTATATTTTGAAATATTCTCATTGGAAGCAGAGGGGAGATGACTTACCAACGGCGATTTTCCCAACTTTTACTTCTCATGATCCTGTGTCTGACCCTTAGCCTGCCGACGCCATCGCCGGCCCAAAGCAACGCCAACCTACCCCCTGATTTGCAGGCCCTCATTGACGAATCCCTCAAGGCCAACGCCGAAGTGAAGCAGATGCGGGCCTCGTTTCAAGCCTCCAAAGAGACCATCCGTTCCGCCGGTGCCTTAGACGACCCGGAAGTGGCCTTCGCCATGAAAGATATCCCCACGGATACCTGGAACACCTATTCAGACCCGCAAAGCCAGAAGATGCTGGAACTCTCTCAGAAATTTCCGTTCCCCGGCAAGCGCCGCTTGCGCTCCGAAGTGGCCGCGGAGCAGACGAACTCCGATGACTACACCTACCGGGACAAGATTAATGAGGTGCGCACCAAGGTAGTGACCTCTTACTGGGGCCTGTCCCTGGCCTACAGCGATTTCGACCTGACCGAGAGGAGCAAACAGGCCTGGGAGCAGGTGGTCAAGGTGGCGGAAACCCGCTATGCCGTGGGCCAGGGCCAGCAGGCGGACGTCCTCCAGGCCCAGGTGGAACTGGGTAATTACCTGGACCGTCTCTTTCAATGGACCCAGAAACAGGAGTCCTCCCGAGCCGATTTGAACGCCTTGCGCTCCCAGCCTCCTAATACCCCGATCTCCCGGCCCCAACCCCTGAAACCCCGCCCCTTCACCTTGAAGCTGGACGAGCTGCTGGCCCAAGCCGAGGCCCGCCCCCAACTCCAGGCCTTGAAGGCCCTCATTACCAAACAGGAAAAGTCGGTAAACCTGGCTAAGAAGGAGTACTTCCCGGACATGACCGTGGGCCTGGCTTACGGTTTCCGGGATACCCTGGGTCCCCCCATTAATCTCAAGCAGTCCGACATGTTTACCGGCCGGGTGATGTTCAACCTGCCCATCTGGCAGGGCTCCAAAATCAAGCCCAAAATCCGGGAGGAGCTGGCCAAACAGGATGTGGCCAAAGAGGCCCATCAATCCGCGACGAACCAACTGGCTGCGGCCATCAAGGACCGGCACGCCAAGCTGCAGCGCCTGGCAAAACAGATCAGTCTCTTCGACCAGGGCATCATTCCCCAGGCCCGGCAGGCCGCGGCTTCCACCCTTTCGGGCTACCAGGTGGGCACCCTGCCTTTTAATCAGCTCCATCAAAGCCAGATCGCGGTTTACAGCGCCGAGATGCAATTGCAGGAATATCTTAAGGATTTTGAAGAAAACTGGGCCGAATTGGAGTGGCTGGTGGGGGCCGAACTGCCCCGGCTGGCCGGAGGGAAGAAATGAGCCCCGCACGCCGCCGTGGCAAGGTTTGGTGGACCCTGGGGGCCCTCGTGGCCCTGGGGATACTGATCATCGCCTATGTTTCAGGGGTCCTGCCCGTGGGCCAAGCCAAGGAAGAGAAGAAGGCCCTGTGCTGGGTCTCGCCCCAGAACCCCAACTACATCAAAGAAGTGCCGGGCAAGGACCCCGAGGGCAACGCCCTGGTTCCGGTCTATCCCACCCCGTCCGGCGAGAAGCCCGGCGGCCCGGCCGTCGCCCCGGCTCCCACATCTGAGCGCAAGATCAAACACTGGGTTTCTTCCATGGACCCCAAATATGTCCGGGATAAGCCCGGCAAAGACTACATGGGCATGGACCTGGTGCCGGTCTACGAAGAAGCGGCCCCGCCGCCCACTGCCGTGGCGCCGGCCCCCGGGGCCCAAAAGGAGCGCAAGATCAAGTACTGGGTCTCGCCCATGGACCCGGGCTACGTGCGGGATAAGCCGGGCAAGGCTCCCTGCGGCATGGACATGGTGCCGGTTTATGAAGATGAAGGGGGTGCGGCCGGCCCCGGCGCCATTGCCGTCTCCCCCACCACCCTCCAGTCCATGGGCGTGAGGACCGCCAAGGTGGAGGTCCGGCCCCTGACCCACGACACCTGGACGGTGGGCCTGATTACCGTAAACGAGCGCAATCTTTCGGTGGTCAACACCAAGGTGGCCGGTTGGGTGGAGCGCCTCTACATCAACGCCACCGGCGACCCGGTGCGCCGGGGCCAGGCCCTCCTCAGCATCTACAGCCCCGACCTGGTGAGCGCCCAGGACGAGTACCTCCTCGCCTTGCGCAACCTGAAAAACCTGGAGAAAAGCCCCTACCCGGAAATGGCGGAAGGCGCCCGCCGCCTGGCGGAGGCCTCCCGGCGACGTTTGGAGTACTTCGACGTCAGCGCCGGCCAGATCGAGGCCCTGAAAACCAGCGGCCACGTCAAGAAACACCTGGTCCTGGCCTCGCCGGCCAAGGGCATCGTCACCAAGCGCATGGTGACGCAAGGGCAGATGGTTCAGGCGGGCATGCCCCTGCTGGAGGTGGCCGACCTCTCCACCATCTGGGTGGACGCCGACATCTATCAATACGAGCTGCCCTGGATCAAGGTGGGGCAAAAGGTGGAGATGAGCCTGAACTATATGCCCGGCGAGACCTTTGCCGGCCGGATCGACTACATCTACCCCTTCCTTAAAGAGGCCAGCCGCACCGTGCGAGTGCGCCTGCGCTTCCCCAACCCGCAGCTCAAACTGAAGCCGGAGATGTTCTCCCAGGTGCAGATCAAATCGCCGGTCACTAAAGAAGTGGTGGTGGTGCCCACCGAGGCGGTGCTGGACACCGGCCTCAAGCAGCACGTCTTCATCGCCCTGGGGGGCGGTAAATTCGAACCCCGGGAGTTGAAGCTGGGGGTTTACGGCGACGGCAACAACTACCGGGAAGTCCTCTCCGGCCTCAAGGGTGGCGAAGAGATCGTCACTTCGGCTCAGTTCCTGCTGGATTCCGAGTCCCGTTTCCGGGAGGCCGTCCAGATGATGCTGGCGCCGCAAGGGGCCCCGGAGCCGGGCAAGGAAGCGGCGCCCCCGGCCAGGCCCGGGATGCCGGGGATGAAAATGGAGGGGACCAAGGAGGCGGCGCCGGCCGCCCCAGCACCAGCCCCCATGCCGCCGGGGCCTAAGCATTGATGGAAGACTGGTGGGGCGGGCCTCCGTGCCAGCCTTAATCTGGCGGCCAGGGACGGCCGCCCCACCGGAGAGATGAAATCTTTTACCGAAAACCGAAAACAGAAAACCGAAAACCGCCTCTATGATCGCTAAAATCATCGAAGCCTGCGTGCGCAACCGAGGCCTGGTCCTCCTGGTGTGGCTCATGGTCACCGCCTGGGGCATCTATGCCGCTTATAACATCCCGGTGGACGCCATCCCCGACCTTTCCGACGTCCAGGTGATCATCCGCACCGAATTCGCCGAACAGGCCCCGCAAATCGTCGAAGACCAGGTCACCTATCCCCTGACCACCGCCATGCTGGCGGTGCCCAAGGCCAAGGTGGTGCGGGGCTTTTCCCAGTACGGCCTCTCCCTGGTCTACGTCATCTTCGAAGACGGCACCGACATCTACTGGGCCCGCTCCCGGGTGCTGGAATACCTCAACTATGTCCGGGGCAAGCTGCCGTCGCAGGTCAGTCCGGCCCTGGGCCCCGACGCCACCGGCGTGGGCTGGGTCTTCGAGTACACCCTGGAGGACCCCACCGGCCACAACGACCTGGCCCAACTGCGCTCCATCCAGGACTGGTACTTGCGCTACCAGTTGCAGACGGTGCCCGGAGTGGCCGAAGTGGCCAGTGTCGGCGGCTTCGTCAAGCAGTACCAGGTGGTGGTGGACCCCAACCAGCTAGTGGCTTATAAGCTCCCCCTCGCCAAGATCAGAGACGCCATCAAACGCTCCAACCAGGACACCGGCGGCGCCCTGATCGAACAGGCCCAAACTGAATACATGGTCCGGGCCCTGGGCTATATCAAAAACAAGACCGACGTGGAAGATATCGTGGTGGGTGTTGACCCCAAGGGCACCCCCATCCTGGTCAAAGACGTGGCCCTGGTCCGGATGGGGCCGGAACTGCGGCGGGGGATAACCGAGGCCAACGGCCAGGGCGAGGTGGCGGGGGGCATCGTGGTGATGCGCTTCGGCGAAAATGCCCGGACCGTCATCGAGGGCGTCAAGCAGAAGTTGGAAGACCTCAAAGCCGGGCTGCCCCCGGGGGTCATCATCCAAACGGCCTATGACCGTTCCGGCCTGATCCAGCGGGCCATCGACACCTTGAAGCGGACCATTACCGAAGAAATCATCATCGTCTCCATAGTCTGCTTCATCTTCCTGCTCCACGTCCGCAGCGCCATCGTGGCCATCATCAGCCTACCCATGGGGGTGCTGATCTCCCTGATATTGCAGTATTATTTCAACATCAACGCCAACATCCTGAGCCTGGCGGGCATCGCCATCGCCATCGGCGCCATGGTAGACGCCTCGGTGGTCATGGTGGAAAATTCCCACAAGCACATCGAGCACGCCCCGCCCGACGCCCCCCGGGAAGCCCTGATCCTGGAAGCCGCCAAGGAGGTGGGCCCATCGCTCTTCTTCGCCCTGTTGGTGCTCACGGTCTCCTTTCTGCCCATCTTCGCCCTGGGCGGCGAATCCGGCCGTCTCTTCCGGCCTTTGGCCTTCACCAAGACCTTTGCCATGGGCGGCGCCGCCCTGCTGGCCATCACCCTGATCCCCATCCTGATGGTCTATTTCATCCGGGGCAAGATCATCCCGGACATGGAAAACCCGGTGGCTCGGGCCACCATGGTGGTCTATAAGCCGGTGGTGCGCTGGATTATGCGAGTCCCCAAAACCGCCATCATCATGGCCTTGATCGCCATGGCGGCCACCGTTTATCCCTTAATGCAGCTGGGATCCGAGTTCATGCCGCCCTTGGATGAAGGCGACCTGCTCTACATGCCCACCACCATGCCGGGCCTCTCCATCACCGCGGCCAAAAACGTCCTGCAGCAAACCGACCGGATCATCCGCACCTTTCCGGAGGTGGAGTACGTCTTCGGCAAGGCCGGCCGAGCCGAGACTGCCACCGACCCGGCGCCCCTTTCCATGATTGAGACCACCATCCGCCTCAAGGACCGGGAGCACTGGCGCCCGGTGGACACCTGGTACTCCTCCTGGGCCCCGGAGTGGCTGAAAGGGATCTTGCGCCATTTCACCTCGGACCGGATATCCACCCAGGAACTCATCATGAAGTTGGATAACGCCGTGAAGTTCCCCGGCCTGGCCAATTCCTGGGGCGGCCCCATCAAGATCCGCATCGACATGCTCTCCACCGGCATCAAAACCCCGGTGGGCCTCAAGTTCCTGGGCCCGGACCTGGAGGTCCTGGACCGCCTGGCCGCCAACGCTGAAGGCATCCTGAAGGAGGTGCCCGGCACCGCCAGCGCCTTTGCCGAACGGGTCACCGGGGGCTATTACCTCGACTTCGAGATCAAGCGCCGGGAGGCGGCCCGCTACGGCCTGACGGTGGGCGACGTCCAGGAAGTGATCGCCAGCGCCGTGGGGGGCGAAAACATCACCCAGACGGTGGAAGGCCTGGAGCGCTATCCCGTCAACCTGCGCTACTTCCAGGACTACCGCCAGAACCTGCCGGCCCTGCGCCGCCTGCTGATCCCCACCCCGGACGGAGCCCAGGTCCCCATTGAGCAGGTGGCGGACATCAAGGTCCACCAGGGCCCCGACATGATCAAGAGCGAGGGCTCCCGGCGCGCTGCCTGGATCTACGTGGACCTGGCCGATATCGACGTGGGCACCTACGTCCAGAAGGCCAAGGAGGCCATCGCCGCCCACATGAAGATGCCGGCGGGCTACTCCCTCCTCTGGAGCGGCCAATTCGAATACATGGAGGCCGCCAACAAGCGGCTGAAAATCATCATCCCCATCACCCTGGTCCTGGTCTTTCTGCTCCTCTATTTAAACACCCGCTCCCTCATCAAGGTCGGCATCGTCATGCTGGCGGTGCCTTTCTCCCTGCTGGGGGCCATCTGGCTCCTCTATCTGCTGGGCTACAACCTCAGCGTCGGCGTGGCGGTGGGCATGCTGGCCCTGGCCGGCCTGGACGCCGAGACCGGGGTGCTGATGCTCCTCTACCTGGATATCGCCCACGATCGGTGGAAGACCGAAGGCCGCCTCAAGACCGAGGCAGACCTGCACGACGCCATCGAGTACGGGGCGGTCATGCGGGTGCGCCCCAAGCATATGACCATCCTGGCCAACCTGTTGGGCCTGCTGCCCATCATGTGGGCCACCGGCACCGGCTCGGAGGTGGCCAAACGCATCGCCGCCCCCATGGTGGGCGGCGTCGCCACCTCGTATCTGCTGGAACTCCTGATCTATCCCGCCATTTACCTGTTATGGAAACGCCATACGGATTTTAAACGCCGGGAACCCCGCGTTTAAACGGCAGCCAAGGTACCCCACAGAATCGGCAAGCTCCCGCCCCACCAAGCGCCGGGCTGGCGCGCCGGCAATCACTGGACTACTTGGGGAGATGCGGAGAAAAAGGAAAGAAATTCCCAAATTGAGACCTCTGCGAAAGTCCTTGCACCTGTCATTCTGAGGGAGTGAAACGACCGAAGAATCTTGGTTTGGTAGCAGCACAGCCTTTCCAGGCTGTGCCTATCCCAGCACAGGCTAGAAAGCCTGTGCCACCAAAACCTGAGATCCTTCGCTTCGCTCAGGA
>JAPLJC010000187.1 GCA_026388765.1 Deltaproteobacteria bacterium | reverse complement strand
AACCCGCGTATATCAGAGTGATCAAACGTCGCTAAAGCGTCCCGCCCCGCGGGGGCCTGAGAGTTCATCTCGCAGCTTAACTAAAAAAACAAGGGTGCCTCGCGCCTACTTGACAACTTTCAACCATATCAGGGTGCGTCCCACGCACCAAAAATAGCTGAGCAGTAAAACACCGGCTTTATTCTTTTACTGACTACTGACTACTGGCTACTGGCTACTTTAAGCACAACTTCGTAGGAGAACGATAGTGAGCAATAAATGGATTGAACGGGCAGATAAAGTAATCATGAACACCTACGGCCGGCAGCCCCTGGTGCTGGTGAAGGGTGAAGGCTGCCGGGTGTGGGATGAGGCCGGCAAGGAATATCTCGACTTTGTCGCCGGCCTGGCGGTGTGCAACCTGGGCCACGCCCATCCGGAGATCGCCAAGGCCGCGGCGGCCCAACTGACGCAGTTGGTGCACGTCTCCAACATCTACTACACCACCCCCATGGTGGAGCTGGCGGAGGCGCTGGTGCGCCTGAGTTTTGCGGACCGGGTCTTTTTCGCCAACAGCGGCGCCGAAGCCAACGAAGGGGCCATTAAGCTGTGCCGGCGCTATTCCCGGGAGAAGTTCGGGCCTGGCCGGCACCGCATCATTTCCGCTTTGAACTCCTTTCATGGCCGCACCATGGGGGCCTTGAGCGCCACCGGCCAGGAGAAGTTCCACCAGGGCTTTGAGCCTCTGTTGGAGGGCTTCAAATTTGTGCCCTTCAATGACCTGGGGGCACTGGCCGCGGCGGTGGACGGCAGCGTCTGCGCCGTGCTGTTGGAGCCCATCCAGGGCGAGGGCGGCGTTTGCCTGCCGGCTGCCGATTACTTAAAGGACGTGCGGCGGTTATGCGACGAGAAAGGCCTGCTGCTGGTGCTGGACGAGATTCAGACCGGCCTGGGCCGCACCGGCAAGCTCTTTGCCCATGAGCATTACGGTCTCAAGCCCGACGTCATGACCCTGGCCAAGGGCCTGGCCAACGGCCTGCCCATGGGGGCGCTTTTGGCCAGCGAAGCCGTGGCCGGGGCCTTCGTCCCCAGCGCCCATGCCAGCACCTTCGGGGCCGGGCCGGTCATCGCCGCCGCGGCCAAGGCCGCCGTGGGACTCTTAAGCGACGAAAAGTTGCTAGCAGAGGTCCGGGCCAAAGGCGCTTATGTGCAAAAGGGGCTGTCCCGGCTGCAAGGCAAATTTCCGGCAATTAAAGAGGTGCGGGGCCTGGGCCTCATATGGGGCTTGGAACTGGACCAGGAGGGCGCGCCGGTGGTGGCGGCCTGCCGGGAACGGGGGCTGTTGCTCAACTGCACCCAGGGTAACGTCATCCGGCTGCTGCCGCCGCTGATTGTCGGGATGGAGGAATTGGACCGGGGATTGGCCATCCTGGAAGAGGCCTTGGGATTGCTATAAAAATGTTTTTCCCACCTCGTTCCCAAGTTGCACTTGGGAACGCCATTATGGCCCAAGCTTGGCTTGGGCGAAGCGATTAGTAATGACGCGGCGCGACTAAATTGGATTCATTAAGCAAAGCACAGCTTTGCAAATCAGAGGGCTCCCAAGTGCAACTTGGGAACCAGAATAAAGAAGCAATTATATGAAACGTGACCTAGTGACCATATTGGACCTGAGCCGGGAAGAGATCGAAACCCTGCTGGCCCGGGCCCGGGAATTGAAGGCGCTGCATCACCGCCGGGTGGCGCACGCTTCCCTGAAAGGCAAGATCCTGGCCATGATCTTCGACAAGCCGTCCACCCGCACCCGGGTCTCCTTCGAGGCCGGCATGGCGCAGTTGGGCGGCAGCAGCATCTACCTGGCCCCGGGACAGACCCAACTGGCCCGCAATGAGCCCGTCGCCGACACAGCTCGGGTTTTGTCCCGCTACGTGGACGGGGTGGTGATCCGCACCTTTGCCCAGGAAACGGTGGAGGAACTGGCCCGGCATGCCGCCATCCCCATCATCAACGGCCTGACCGACCTCCACCATCCCTGCCAGGTCTTGAGCGACCTGATGACCATGGAGGAGCGCTTCGGCCGGATTTCCGGCCTGAAGGTGGCCTGGGTGGGCGACGGCAACAACATGGCCAACTCCTGGATCACTGCGGCCCTGCACCTGGATTTTTGCCTCTATCTGGCCTGCCCGCCAGGCTATGAGCCAGACGCCGCCCTGCTGGAGCAGGCCAAAAAGGTGGGGCGCTGCATCAACCTGGGCCATGACCCCGCCGCGGCGGTCAAAGACGTCCACGTGATCAACACCGACGTCTGGGCGAGCATGGGCCAGGAGGACGAAGCCGCGGTCCGGCGGGAGATTTTCAAACCCTACCAGGTCAACGCCGAGCTCCTGAAACTGGCGCGGCCCGAGGCCATCGTGCTCCATTGAGTGCTCGAAGGCCCCCAATCCGCGGTCTGGGACCAGGCGGAAAACCGGCTCCACGTCCAGAAGGCCCTGCTGGAGTGGTTGTTGGGGTGAGGGAAAGTCGTGGGGGGAGGGCCAGTGATTTCATCCCTGCCCTCCCCCCCCACCCCCCTCCCCACCCGTATAAGGTTTGGTGGCACAGGCTTTCCAGCCTGTGCAAAATGTGGGGTGGGCACTGCCCGCCGTAAGAGCTTGCGCTCTATATTTCATTTAGCGTCTGAGATTGATTAAAAATAAGTAACTATCGAATATCAAGAAATTATTATAGGGTTTATGGTCGAGAAGTGCTAACTAACCCGTATTTAATTGCATTAGTCATACCGATGGTATTAATTTTCTCCGGAGCTTTGGCGAAAAAGCTTGTCAGAGGCTCTGCATGGCAGACTTCCGACTTCTTTCTTGGTAAGGAGCTTTCCCTTGCTACTATGGCATCAGCCTTGGTTTATGTTTTTGACCTATCGAAACTATCAATGTCTCAATCTGTTACAGTATCTTCATTGAATAACAAAATCGTTGCCACAGCATCTTTTCTGGCATTGTGTTTTTTCCTCCTTCTCTGGATTCTTGCCACTCACCAAGATTGGGAGAAAAGATCTCAAAACCCAAGAGGTCAATTTGTATGGCTTGGAATTATTACAAACCTTGTTGGGGCGGGACTATTATCAGCTTTCGTTCTTTTTGTAAAGGGCATCTGACCCATGAGATACGAAAAGCGAAAAGAAATTAATGCGATATTAAGTCTCCTAAGCCTTTTTATTACATTAGCAGGTGTGATTACAGCGGGGCTTTATTTAATATCTGCTAAATCAACAATATTAATTACTGGATTTTCGGCCATTTTGGCTGGTCTATCGGCAATCATGAGTATCATGATTTCTCGTCGCCTTAAAATGGCGCGGGAAAGACATCGGGTATTCCTGATCTACGCTCGCGAAGACCTTGAAGCCGCACGGAAGTTGGCAGCCGAATTAAGGGAGCACGGATTCAAACCCTGGCTTGATATTGAACAGATTACCCCTGGACAGGTTTGGCAAAAAGCCGTGATCAGGGGATTGGAGGAGTGTGCTGTAGCACTTGTGCTAATTTCAGAGCATCTATCAAAGAAAGGTTTTGTGCAAGAGGAAATGAAGGTCGCTCTAGAGACACTTCAAGAGCGAAAAAAAGACATGAGCCCAGTTATACCCGTAAGACTCGATCATTCGGAAGTGCCTGAGAGGCTATCTCATATACTTTGGGTCAATCTTTTTGAAGAAGGAGGATTGGAGCGACTGGTTGAAGGCCTCCGTAATCTAACAAGATGAATATAAATAAGTTTCGCGGGCATTACCCGCCATCATTATAAAGGACAATGCTTATGTCGGAGATTTCGAAAATCGTCCTGGCCTATTCCGGTGGGCTGGACACCTCGGTAATCCTCAAGTGGCTCAAGGAGACCTATAAGTGCAAGGTGGTGGCCTTTGCCGCGGATTTGGGGCAGGGTGACGACTTGGCCGAAGTGGCGGCCAAGGCCAAGGCCACCGGCGCCGACGAGGTCTTTGTCGAGGACTTGAAGCAGGAGTTCGTCTGGAACTTCGTCTGGCCCATGTTTCGGGCCAACGCCCTCTATGAAGGGGCCTATATGTTGGGGACCTCCATCGCCCGGCCGCTGATCGCCAAGGCCCAGGTGGAAGTGGCCCGGAAGACCGGGGCCGACGCCGTCAGCCACGGCGCCACCGGCAAGGGCAACGATCAGGTGCGCTTCGAGCTCACCTACCAGGCCCTGGCCCCGGATTTGAAAATCATTGTGCCCTGGCGGGAGTGGGACCTGCAAGGCCGGGCCGACTGCGTAGCTTACGCCAAAAAGCATGGCATCCCGGTGCCCGTGACCAAGGAGAAGCCCTACTCCAGCGACGCCAATCTGTTGCACATCAGCTTTGAAGGCGGCATCCTGGAGGACCCCTGGGCCGAGCCGCCGGCGGATATGTTCGTGATGACCAAATCGCCGCAGGAGGCCCCGGATAAGCCGCATTATCTGGAGATCCACTTTGAGCAAGGCGACCCGGTGGAGGTGGACGGCCAGCGCCTTAGCCCGGCTAATCTTTTAGCCGTGGTGAACGACCTCGGCGGCGAGCACGGCGTCGGCCGGGTGGATCTGGTGGAAAACCGCTACGTCGGCCTGAAATCCCGGGGCGTGTACGAGACCCCCGGCGGCGCCATCCTGCGGGCGGCGCACATGGCGGTGGAGTCGCTCACCCTGGATCGGGAGGTGATGCACCTGAGGGACAGCCTCATGCCCCGCTACGCCGAACTGGTCTACAACGGCTACTGGTTCGCCCCGGAGCGCCAGGCCCTGCAAAAGCTCATCGACGAGGCCCAGATGCCGGTGACCGGCACCGCCCGGCTGAAACTCTATAAAGGCAGCGTCACGGTGGTGGGGCGCAAGGCCCCCAAATCCTTGTACCGCCCGGACCTGGTGACCTTCGAGGCCGGCGGCGATTACCAGCAGGCGGACGCCACCGGCTTCATCCGCTTGAACGCCCTGCGCCTGAAGATCCGGGCCAAGCTGGAAGATAAGTAGAGTTCAAGGTTCAAAGTTCAAGGTTCAAGGTTCAAGGTTCAAAGTTCAAGGTTCAAGGTTCAAGGTTCAAGGTTCATAGTGGAGTGTTTCACTATTAGATGGACATAAGTTCAAGTCCGGAGTGCCGGACTTGGCGGGGTTAAGTCCCCCTTTGAAAAAGGGGGATTTAGGGGGATTTTCAGGCGGTTATTTAAAATCCCCCCTGCCCCCCTTTTCCAAAGGGGGGTTAAAAATCAGTCATTTTAAGTGGATAGTCAATTACGAAACATACCACTAGGTCTTGTTTTTCAACTTTGAACTTTGAACTTGGAACCTTGAACTCGCAAGGGAGGCGGTAATTCCTGACTTACTCGCAATACCTGGTATCGGGACTCTGTTGGGCCCTGGGGCTGCTGATGCTCTTCTGGCAGCCCGGCCCCAACCTCTGGTTCGGGGTGCGGCTGCCGTGGACCCTGGCGGATACCGTAATCTGGAAGAAATCCTGGCGCCTGGCCTCCCGGCTCCTCATGGTCATGGGCGTCACCGCGCTCATCTCCTGGCGGGCCTGGTGGATTTCCACGGCCCATCTCATCGGCCTGAGCTGCCTCTA
>JAPLJC010000044.1 GCA_026388765.1 Deltaproteobacteria bacterium | reverse complement strand
CCGGGGCGCCGGCCCGCACCTCCTGGTCGGCCATAGAGGGAGTCAGGGTAAGATTTAAACCCTCTCCGGGGATAGCAATCTGCCAGCCCGCCGGATAAGTCGCGCCGGAGTGAGGAGACTTCCAGGCGCCGTTGGCCTTGACCTGGAAATCGGCTAACTTAAGATGCCGCGTCTGCCCGGCGGGGTCCACCAGGGTGCCGGAGGAGGCCGGGTCCAGGCTGCCGTCCTTCTGGCGCATGAGATAAAGCATTACTTCCCGACCATCATTCAGTTGCAGGGCGAACCAGTCCCAACCCACCAGACCGGGGGCCATGGCACCGGTGAAAAATTCGTGGTCCATCCAGCTAAGCCCGGTTACCTCAAGGCTGCGGCCATTTATGGTCAGTTGTCCTTTGGTATCCAGGCGAGTGAGAGAATAATAGTAGCTGGCGGCGTCAAGGCCGGCAGCCTTGCGGCTGAAGCCGCCGTCGCCGTGGAGGGCCGGAGGTTTCAGGGGCGTGAGGCTCAAATCCAATCTTAGAGCTTCGTCCCGGGCCTGGAGGTGAAAGACCTGGCCCACTTGCTCCGCCTGCCAATCGTTGATCCAGACCTTGAGGCGGCCCACCTCAGCACCGGAGAGCCCCAGGGCGCCGCGGCCCGCCTTTTCCCAAAACTGAAATTTATCCCGGGCCGGGTCGGAGACCGCCAGGTGGGCGAAATATACCGTGTGCAGGGACCAGGCCGAGCGGGCCTGGGGGTCGGGTTGCCGCAGGGCCGCCCGGAAGAAGGTGAGTTGGTAACCGAAGGTCTCGCCCGCCTCGGATTGCAAGTGCCCGACGAAGTACCACCACTCCGTCTTATAGTGGGGATGCGCCCCGTGGTCGGCGGGAAACTGCCAGGTGCGGCCCGGCACGGGCTTCTGGAAGGCCTCATCAGCCCCGGCTCCGGCGGGGATCAACATTGCCATTAAACAGCATATCAGTCGGATGACTGCCAGCGCCGCGGCCGAGCCAGTGATAGGACGGACCATGGCCACCGCCATCCTAATAAGAGCTTCGCTGCTGTTGGGCCTTCTCAAAGTAATGGTGCGACGCCGCGGCTATGGTCCCTCTCGGGTCGCCCAGAAATCGGGCCCGGGCCCCGTCGTCTTTGAATAGATAAAGTTTGCCCTCGAAAATGGCAAAAACTTCGGGGTCAATGTCTTCCAGCCGCCCCTGGGCCATGGAAGTGGTGCAATAGCCGCCAAACTGGGGCTGATAACCCGGGGCATTCTTCAAAAAGGTATAGCGGCTGGCCCGGGAAGCAAAGTAGTAGGTGGCGCCCCCGACCCTTTCCAAGATCCCTCGGTTGCCCTTGACCGCCCGCTGCCGGGTGAAATAGGCCACGGGGTCGTAGCCGTGCAGGGCCACGGTATTGTCGAGATTCAGCAGGGCCATCCCCGAGCCGCCGGAGGTGGTGGGCGGTTGGGCCAGGGCGGGGGCCGCCAGACCTAGCAGCGCCAGGGTGAACACCAGCCGCAGCATAAACCTTTGCATGGTTTGCCCTCCTTTTACCTATAATAGGGTCAGGCAGGAAAATAACAAGAGCAGGTTGGCAATCGAACCTACGCTAATTAGTTTAGTAAATATCGGCTTCCTACCCCCAGAGCCGGGCTGCCGGCGCCCGGTAGTTATCAGGAGGAGTTCTCATGTGCGACCCCAGCCAGCCCCGGCCCAGCGCCCGGGCCTTTTGGACCAACCTTTCGGGCCCCAGACCCAGGCCGGAAAAGATTCGCCTGCTGCTCCGCAATAACTGGCTGAAGCTGGTCCGGATAGAAAGTTGCTGCGGCCATCCGGGGGAGCCGGGATGCTGACAAAGTTGAACCTAACGGCCTCGGAGAGGCCGGCGACGCGGGCAACCAGAGTCAGGCGTTTGCTTAGTTGGTCAGCTACTGCATTTATTGAGCGAAGCAGTGACCTGCCTGGCTACTCGAAAAACCTGCCTGCATAGATGTGGGCCAGGACCAGGCGCTGGCCCACCCGGGCCGGGATGAGCCGGCGCTGGTAGGCCTCGCCTTCGAAGGCGTCCAACTCCGGGAATTTTTGGGGCAATGCCTTTGAGGTGAAAAGCCAGGCCGGGTGCTCCGGGCCGTGCTCGTCGTGGTGAAAGGCCAGGAAGCCCCAGTAATCCCCCAGATGCCCCCGGATGACGCACTGCTCCCAGGTGCCGGCCAGGGTCCGCCAGCAGATAATGATACAGCCCCCCGGGCGCCAGGGTGCCGTAGACGATCAAGCTATTGTCTGGACTATCCAAAGATATCTCAAGCAAAGAAGCAAAGAAAATTTTTTGTAGGGGCGCACCTGCGGGTGCGCCCGAATTAGGGCGGACACCTAGGTCCGCCCCTACGACCCTCCCGTCAGGGGAGTGGAAGTTTAAGGAATTACCGCCGGCGGCCCAGGCGGTTGCGCAGGGCCAGGAGAAAGAGGGCCGCCTGGCCGGGGATGAGCAGGACGCTGAGCCCGGCCACCAGCTTGCCCCCAAAACCCACCGGCTCGGCCCAGGTGGGCCGCTGGAGAGTCACCTTTTGCAAGAGATAAAAGAAGGGATTGCCGAAACTGGCGCTATGTTTGGGGTCCAGGATTTCCAGGCCGGTCCAGGCGAGCAAGCCCGTCAAGACCGCGAGAAAGCAGATCAGCAAGCCAAAGGCCCGGGAAGGGCGCTCGCCGTAGCCGCTCAAGGCCCAATAGAGGTTATACCAGTAGAAGGGAAACCAGCGCCATTTGTTGGGCCGGCGGTGCATCTCCATTTCGCCGTAGTGGAAGTCCCCCATTTTCTTGTAGTCCCTGGCCTTGTCATAATTTTCCTGAAGATCACGGTAGAGGCGCTCGACTTCACCATACTTGTCTGTCAATTCAGAAGGATGGGGTGAATAAGGCGCATAGCGAGAAAGCCTGGTCCAGAACCAAGGGTCTTCTTTTTCTTCTTCCCTTAATAACATCTCTTCAAAAATAGACTGGCGGCCTCGATAGGGGTACCATTCCACATGGCGAAATTCGACCTGGCGCAAATCATTACCTGAAAATTCGCAGTAGGCTAAGGACAGGTCTTGAAAGCGTAGCACCGCCCCCAGGCTTAATTCCAAACCCCGAAAATTACCATGAAAAGCGGAGGGCGGCGGTTTCCCTTTCCCCTGCGGATTGAGGGCCTGGAAGTCAATCCGGCCAAAAATTTTAGCCCCGGAAAAATCGGCCTCCTCCACAAAACTGGACCCGCAAAATTCGGCTACCTTCTTAAAAATGGCCAGCCCAAAGTCGGCCCAATCTATAAAGTTGGCCCCCCAAAAATTGGCCCAATCCATAAAGGTGGTATTGTAAAAATGAGCCTCATCCGTAAAGGTGGCCAAGGAAAAATTGGCCGCCCCCGTAAAGGTGGCGCGCGAGAAATCGGCGGCCTTGGTAAATTCCCGGGAGCCGAAATAGTTCAGGGGGTTAAACCAATCAGGGAAATATACACCGCGAAAATCGTAAAATTCCGCGTCTTCCTGTGTCCACCTGGCCCGCAAGGCTTCCCGAAAAGCCGCCAAACCTTTTCCCTTTTCGTGGGAATGGAGTATGCAGAGATCTTCGGTATCTCCGGGTAGAACTGAATTGGTACATTCAATCTCGGGATATTTCTCATGGATTCGGCAGGTGGGGGGAGCTTCAGACATTACTTCTCCAAAATCACCACGGCCAGGGCCTGGGCGTTTTCGTCGGTGAGGGAGAGGTGCATCGCGGTGATACCGGCCTGGGCGCAGAGGTCGGCGGCGCGGCCGCTGACAGTAAGTTCCGGTTTGCCCAGGGGGTTGGGGACCACCTCCACCTCCCGCCAGCGGATGCCGTCACGGCGCAGGCCGACGCCCAGGGCCTTGGAGAAGGCTTCTTTGGCGGCGAAGCGCAGGGCGAAGGCGGAGTCGCGGCCGCGGGCCTTGCGCTGGCAATAGGTGATTTCTTGGGGGGTGAAGACGCGGTTGAGGAAACGGTCGCCGTAGCGCTCGATGGCGGCTTTGATGCGGGCTACCTTGACCAGATCGACCCCGATACCATAGATCATAAAGGCAGTTTCGAGTTTAGAGTTGAAAGACAAAAAATAAAACGTCAGAAAGATTGTCGATATGATGCCACAACTTGGCGGAGAAAGGAAGGAAATGTGGAGCAGCCGCCCGCGGCGGTTATGACTCAGGGCGGCAAAGAAGAGCCGCCACCCCCACCCCAGCCCTCCCCCCTCAAGGGGGAGGGAGTAAGGATAGAACCGGTTTCTGGCTCGGTTGATGATTTATCGGCGCGAAAAAGAGAATACTTCCCCCTCACCCTAAGCCTCTCCCCCAATGGGGGAGCGGGGATAAAGAGGATACTCCTTTGGCGCTCAGTCGAGACTCCGGGCCACCAGCCGCTTCCAGGGCGGGCCGGGGCTGCCAGGAGGTGCGGCAGCGGCCCTCCCCCTACGAAGGCTGTGCCGATGAGCTCGCAAAGGTTGGTTCACCAGCGTCCCGCCGGTGCAGCAGATAAGGCGGGCATGGAGGCCCGCTCCGTCATTGACTCAGGCACAGGCTGGAAGCCTGCGCTACCGTTATTTCTGCTCTTTTTTGGGCGGGGCGGCGGCTTCCTGCTTGCACATGGTGCCGGACTCGCCGCAGGCGGCGCACTTCTTGGGTTTGCAGCGGGTCTCCACGTTGCTGCCGCATTTTTCACAGGTAAAGGTGGCCATTGGGGTTCCTCCGATTAAAAAGAAAGTTCAAGGTTCAGGGGTTAGGGATTAAGGGTTAGTTGTAGTGCGTGGAACGCACCCCGCATTAAACACAGGCGAGGCGCCTGCGCTACCAGGGATACAGGTTCTTTGGCGGCAGGGGGCGGACCGATAAATTATATGGCAGGCTAGACGTTCACGCCCACTTTTGGTCCTCCCAAGGAAATTAAGGTCCTCAAGGGCGGTTCGAGAACCGCCCCTACAATTACCTTCACGGCAAAGCCTGCGGCTACTGAGATGGCGGGCGGGGACGCCCGCCCCACCATTCTTCCTGGAGGTCAGAATTAATCGGCTTAGGTCTCCGCTTTCTTTGCTTCAGCGTCCTGTACTTTGGACAGAACTTTCTCGGTTAATTCCGGCAGTTGCTCAAGGAGTGCCTCAAAAAACCCGCCTTTTTTGAGGCCATGGAAGGAGATCTCGTCCCCCTTGATGGCAATAAAGGCAACGGGAGTGACCATGACGCCGCCGCCACCGCCGCCGCCATCTCCCGTCCTTTTGTTGTCGCCGCCCTGGCCGCCGCCGGCGCCGAATCCGAGGGAAATTTGGGAAACCGGGATCAGGGTGATTTCTCCCACCTTAATCTCTTTTCCCATGATGGTCTCGGTTTTGGCAACGGTCCGCAGTTCCTCCATCAGTTTGCCGATCAGCTCTGAAGCAATGATAGCCATGTGATTAACCCCTTTTCACCTGGTGCTTGAGATCCCAGGCGAATCTAATGATATTAAGTAATGGCAGACGGAGCAGCAGGCCGGCCAGTTGCAGCGCCAGCCGATAAGGATAAACCGTCACCCAGATCTTGGCATAATTGCGCTGCTCGAAGTTCACCGACAGGTCCACATTCTCCAAATGGATATTAGTTAGAACGCCATAGAGCACCCCGTTCCACATGGGATCGGGCAGCGAGACGGTGGCCTCGGAGTCCCGGAAGCTGAGGGTCCTTAAAACTTCGAGGACAAAGCGCCCTAGCCGGTTAAGCAATTCCCAGACTAAATCTCGCTTTTGCCAGAAGCGCGCCATTATGGCCCTGCCATAATTTTTCTTTTTGGTGGTTTTTTTCCTAATTTTTCCCGGTTTCTCCCGCCCCAATCGTGTGGTTAGGTTCAGGCCCAGCCAGCGCACCTGGAACCATTTTTCGACGGAATCATAGCCCAGGGAGATGGGGACTGCCAAGATGACAATACCCAGCAGAAGGACAGCCAAGATAAAATAACCTAAATAGTTCATAGGGAAAGATCTAGTACTGGGGGCTAAAGAGGATTGCCTGCACCCCAGCCCTCCCCCCTCAAGGGGGAGGGAGAAAAAGGCAGGAAATCTTAACTTAAGACCTCTGCCAAAAGCCTTTTTGTCATCCTGAGCGAAGCGAAGGATCTCGGCTTTTGGTGGCACAGGCTTTCTAGCCTGTGCTGGAATAGGCACAGCCTGGAAAGGCTGTGCTACCAAACCGAGATTCTTCGGTCGCTTCACTCCCTCAGAATGACAGGTGCAAGGACTTTCGCAGAGGTCTCCCTTTGAACTTCGAGCCCCCTGTCGCCTTTTACCCTTTTCGCCTTTTACCCCTGCTTTTATGGGGCGGGAAGGCAATCTCCAGGGCCTGGTCCAATCTCTCCACCGGGTGGAAGGTGAGCTCCTGGCGCACTGAGGGCGGGATTTCCTCCAGGTCCACCTGGTTTTGGGCCGGCAGGATAATTTCCTTGATGCCGGCCCGGTGGGCGGCCAGGACCTTGTTTTTGATGCCGCCCACCGGCAGGACGTGGCCCCGCAGGGTGATCTCGCCGGTCATGGCCAGGCCCTTCTTGATGGGCCGGTTCGACAGCAGCGACACCAGGGCACAAAGCAGGGCGACCCCGGCGGAGGGCCCGTCCTTGGGGATGGAACCGGCGGGCACGTGGATGTGGAGGTCGGCTTTATCGAAGAAGTCCTCTTCGACGCCCAGAAACGGGGCCCGGGCCCGGATATAGGAAAGGGCCGCGGTGGCCGACTCCTTCATGACATCGCCCAACTGCCCGGTGAGCTTGAGGTTGCCGGTGCCCGGCATCCTGAGGACCTCGATGAAGAGGATGTCGCCGCCGCTGGGGGTCCAGGCCAGACCGGTGGCCACCCCGGGCTCCGGGTGCTCCAGGGCGGCGTCCCGGAAGAACTTGGGCGGACCCAGGTAGGGGGCCACGTCTCCTTCATTAATCGCCACCTGGGTCTTGAGGCCTTCGGCGATCTCCCGGGCCGCGCCCCGGCAGAGCGAGGCGATCTCCCGCTCCAGGTTGCGCAGCCCCGCCTCCCGGGTATAGGAGGCAATGACCAGGCGCACGGCCCCGGGCGCGATGTCGAGCTGCTCGGCGGTCAGGCCGTGGGCCTCCAACTGCCGGGGGATGAGATAGGAGAAGGCGATCCCCAGCTTCTCCTCTTCGGTGTAGCCCACCAGTTCCAGGACCTCCATACGGTCGCGCAGGGGCGGCGGGATGGGGTCCAGCAGGTTGGCGGTGGTGATGAACATCACCCTGGAGAGGTCGAAGCCCACGTCCAGGTAGTGGTCGGAAAAGGAGTTGTTCTGCTCCGGGTCCAGCACCTCCAGGAGGGCCGAGGAGGGGTCGCCGCGAAAATCGGCGCCGAGCTTGTCCACTTCATCCAGGATGAAGACCGGGTTGTTGGAGCCGGCCCGGCGGATGCTCTGGATGATGCGGCCGGGCAGGGCCCCCACGTAGGTACGGCGGTGGCCCCGGATCTCGGCCTCGTCATGCACGCCTCCCAGGGAGAGGCGCACGAACTTGCGGCCCAGGGCCCGGGCGATGGAACGGCCCAGGGAAGTCTTGCCGGTGCCCGGCGGGCCCACGAAGCAGAGGATGGGTCCCTTCATGTCGGGCTTCAGCTTGCGCACCGCCAGGTATTCGAGGATGCGCTTCTTGACCTTCTCCAGGTCGTGGTGGTCATGGTCCATGACCTCGCGCGCGTGCGGCACGTCCAGGTTGTCCTCGGTGTGGACGGCCCAGGGCAACTCCACCACCCAGTCCAGGTACGTGCGCGAGACGGTGTACTCCGGCGAGGTGGGCTGGATGGTGCCCAGGCGCTTGAGCTCCTTCTCGGCCACCTTGCGCACCTCTTCCGGAGGGTTGGCCTTGGCCAGCTTCTCTCGATATTCCTCAATGATCTCGGTCTCTTCCT
>JAPLJC010000224.1 GCA_026388765.1 Deltaproteobacteria bacterium | reverse complement strand
AGGCGTTGACCCCGGCGGCAATCCGGGCGGGTTCCACCCCTTCCAGGAGGTAGCCTACCAGTTCGGTCTCTCCGAAGATGGCGCAGGTTTGAGAGATTTCCACCGGGTCCTGCCAGCACCCGGCAAATTCCGTCAGGGGCAGCTTGAGAAACCGGGCCATGTTCTCCAGGTAGCGGCCGGTGCCCGCGGCGCAGCGGTCGTTGGTGAGGAAATCGAAGACCCGGCCATCTTTGACGTAGAGCACCTTGGTGTCCTGACCGCCCACCTCCAGGAGGATAAAATGGTCCAGGCCCGTCTGGCGCCGGGCCCCCAGGAAATGGGCCCGGATTTCGGTGATGGCCGGGAAGTTTTGTTGCAAGAGATTTTTGCCGTAGCCGGTGACCACCAGGGATTCCGGCTCCGGCAGTTTGAGCCGCGGCCAATCGATTACCAGGCGGCCATGCCGGCGGTTAAGATACTCCCTGTAAAAGGAGACGGTATCCAGACGGCGACGCACCAAGGCTTCCTGATCGCCCAGATAAACCAACTTGACGTAGCGGCTGCCGAAATCCAGGCCGCAGGCGCGTAAGGGCGGGGTGACCCCGCCCCTACCTTCGAAATTAAGGCCGGAGGACATCGACGAAGGCCTCCAGGCGCATGCGGGTGCGGGAATCCAGGGGGGAGGGGCGGTCCCCTTCGATGGTGAGGACGGGCAGGTTGAGGCGCTCGCGGATGAGCTGGTCGAACATCTGCCGGAAGCAAAAGCTCTGGGTATAGTGCACCAGGCCGTCCAGGCGCCGGGTGCGCACCGCGGCCTCCAGGTCCGCCAGGCGTCCGAAGATATCGTAGGGGTAGGTATAATGAAAATATTGCTCCGCCAGGTCGGCATGATGATGGGGCATGCTGAACTGGCGCGGGAATTCGTGGAACACCACCCCAGCCCCCAGTTCCTCCAGGTAGTCCCACAGGTCGGTATAGATGGGGGGGATGCCGACAAAGCCCAGGCGCACCGGGTAGGTTCGGGGCCGGCGCCCGGCCGCCTGCCTCAGGAACTCCGTCACCTTGAGGTTAAAGGCCTCGGGGTCGGAGGCAAAGTCGGAACTGGCGATCAAAAACTGGAAATTTTCTGCCCCGCTCACCTGACCGGATTCCCAGGTGAGGCGGTCCAGGTGCTGCAATTTTTGCCGCAGGGGCGAGAGCCTGGCCTGGATCAGGGCCACCTGGGATGCAGCGGCGCCCAGGCGGGCCGCCAGGGTTCGGATCTCCCGGCGCAGTTGCTGCCGATCACGGGGATAGGGATACTTGAAGTGGACCACGTCCCGGCCCTCGGCCTCCAGGAGCTCGCCCAGGGCCTGGGTGTAGGAGCAATCGCCCTGGCAGGCGACGATGACGGTGCGGATATCCGGGTGGCTTTGCAAGGCCGCGTAGATGCCCTTGATCCAGGCGCAGATGGTGCGGGGGAAGCCGGCGGCCTCGGCCTCGGCCACCCGAGCCCGGGCCCCGGGATCGGCGATGAACAGGTTATTCAGGTCCACCGGCTGAAGATTGGCGGCCAGCACCACTTCCACCGGGATGGTGGTGGTGAAGCCCACCTTGGCGCCGGGAGGCGGCGGTTTAATGGCAGTCATAGTTATTTGAGTTTAATGGCGTCCAGTTCGCTCCAGTTATGCTTAGAATTTACGGATGGACCGGAGACCGAGGACCGGAGACCGGAGAGTGAGCGGGTTCCGGTTTGACTCGGTCTCTCGTCTCCCGTCTCCCATCTTGTTTACGTAACCTCGCCTTCCTCCCAGGAGATTTCCTGCAAACCCTTGGTGTCGGAGAGGCATTTGACGATGTGCCCCCAGTAGAGGTCGTCCTTGCTCTCCAAGCGCAGACGGAACGTGGTGGCATTGGAGGGCAATTCTATTTTGTAGTTGATGAACTGGATATTAACCTCATTGCCTTCCAGGATCTCCCGAATGCGATCCATGGGCCTGGTCGTGCCGTCAAACTTGAGGGTCATGACGGTGTGTTCATCATGGGTGAAAACTTTCTTCAATTGACGCAGCCCGTAAAGGATTAGCAGACTCACCAGGGTGGCGAAGATGGCTGGCAGGAGGTAGCCGGCGCCGATGGCCAGGCCGATGCCGGTCACCAGCCAGAGGCCGGCGGCGGTGGTAAGCCCCCGCACCGTGCCTTTGCCGGTGATGATGGCCCCGGCCCCCAGAAAACCCATACTGGCGATGGCGTACGAGGCGATTCGGGCCGGGTCCAGACGCACCACCGATTGGTCCACCGAGAGGTGGCGGTAGAAGTGTTCCATTTCCATGGAGAGCATCATCATCAGGCAGGCGCCCACGCTTACCAGGATGTAAGTGCGCAAGCCAGCCGCCTGGCCGTGGGCCTCCCGTTCAAAGCCGATGGTGCCGCCGACGACCGCGGTGATGACCAGCTTGGCCATATCCCAATAGACGTGTTGCCAGTCCCACATTTTCGTAGTCCTTCTAATCTGTTAGATAATAATATCATATCTGAACTGGGAAAAATTGCCAGAGGGGAATAATATTGAGTAGCCAGTAGCCAGTAGTCAGTAGTCAGTAGTCAGTGGTCACGGCTCACCGCTTTCTGCCCAATCTTCTCACCGACTGCCGAAGATGGCGGTGCCCACCCGCACCAGGGTGGCCCCTTCCTCGATGGCCACTTCATAATCCCCGGACATGCCCATGGAGAGCTCCGGCAAGGGCTGGCCGCTGCGGTCTTGTAAATGGTCCCGCAACTCCCGCAAGGCCCGGAAATAAGGACGCACCGCCTCAGGTGTCAGAAAAGGCGGCATGGTCATCAGGCCCAGCACCCGCAAGTGCGGCAAGAGCATGATCTCCCGCAGCAGCGCCGCGGCAGCCTCCGGGCCGGCCCCGGATTTGGAGGTCTCCCCGGCCAGGTTAATTTGCAGGAGAATCTCTTGAACCCGGCCCAGGGAGGCGGCGGCCGCGTTTAGGGCCCGGGCCAGCTTCAGACGGTCCACCCCGTGGATCAGCTCGAAGAGTTCTACGGCGCCTTTGGCCTTGTTGCTTTGGAGGTGGCCGATAAAATGCCAGCTCAGCCCCGAGCTTAGGGTGGCGATTTTGGCCCGGGCCTCTTGCAGATAATTTTCCCCGAAGAGGCGCTGGCCCGCGGCCATGGCCTCTTTGATCCGTTCCACCGGCACCGTCTTGCTCACCGCCACCAGGCGCACCTGAGCCTGGTCCCGGCCGGCCCGCAGGGCTGCGGAGGCGATGCGGCGTCTTACTTCTTCCAGGTTTTGGGCGATCTGGGTCATTTAAGCTTCTGGTAGCACAGGCGTCCCGCCTGTGCTGTAAGGTGCGCCCTGGGCACCATTCAATGGCGGGCGAGACGCCCGCCCTACGCGGCTGTGTCCTTCACAGGCTGGAAGCCTGTGCCACTAAAACTTCTTCTTCCTCCAACCCGAAGACCCGCAGGGTATTCTCCCAGGTGGCCCGGGCCACCTCTTCCAGGCTGAGGCCCTTCACCTCCGCCAGTTGGCGGGCGGTGGCCACCACGTAGGCCGGCTCGTTGCGCTTCCCCCGCCAGGGCTGCGGCGGCAGATAGGGGCAATCGGTCTCCACCAGGAGGCGGTCCAGGGGGGCCTTCTGGGCCACTTCCCGCAGCGGCCCGGCCTTGGGGTAAGTGAGGGTGCCGGAAAAGGACAGATGCAGCCCCAGGTCCAGGAAGTTTTGGGCCTCTTTAAGGCTCCCGGCAAAGCAGTGCATGATCCCGCCCGTCAGCCGGCCCCGGTATTCCCGGAGAATCTTGAGGGTCACGTCCGTGGCCTCCCGGGTGTGGATGATCACCGGCTTTTTCAGGGTGAGGGCCAGGTCCAGTTGGCGGCGGAACCAGACCTCTTGGGCCGCGGCCGGCGAGCGTAAGCGGTAGAAGTCCAGGCCGATTTCGCCGATGGCCACCACCCGGGGCCGGACCGCCAGGGCGGCCAGAGTCTCCAGGTCCTTCTCCTGGAGCGTCCCCGCCCCATGGGGGTGGACCCCCAGGGCCGCGAAAATGCCAGGATAACTCGCGGCGGTGTGGAGTACCTGGGCGGCGTCCCGGAGGCCGGTGGCGACATTGATGATCAAGGCCACCCCGGCCTCCCGGGCCCGGCGTACTACTTCGGCCTGGTCGGGGGCCAGCTCTTCCAGGTCCAGATGGGCGTGGGAGTCGGCCAGACGCAAGGACATATCTTTCATAGTTTCGAGTTTCGAGTTTTTAGTTAGAGAAGCTAAAGCTGCATTCCTTGGTTTTTTCCATTATCAGTATTTTGTAGGGTGCGTCCTACGCACCAAGATTACTCAACAAATCCGCAAGTTAGGGTAGCCTGAGGCCACCGTAATTCCCGCTAGTAGCACAGGCTTTCCAGCCGGTGGCCTTGGGTGCGCAGTGCGCACCCTACCTGGCGGGTACGGAGGCCCGCCCCACCAACTGAGCCGCCGAGGGCGGCGGCGCTACCTGTTCATGGTCTACGCCAAGACCTCATGAGCGACTGCTCACTGCTCACTGTTTTCTTAAGCTTATGGACGAATCTTCCCTACCGTGGTAAAATATCTCATATTTCACCGATCTGCAAGGAGAGGCGGTGCCCGCCTGGCTTTATAGGGTCATCCTGATTTGCTGGGTTTGCCTGCTGGCCCCCGTAACCGTAAGGGGCGCCGGCCTGACCCACACCTCGCCCAGATGGCAGACCTTGGGCCGGGGCCTCAGTTTCACTCAGGTGGACGTGCTCCGGGAGGGTGAGGTCAACGAGGTCATGGCCACCCTGGCGGTGGTGAAAATCGATCCGGCCAGCAACGCCTTCCGGGTCTTCCACCACGCGCCCCAGGCTATCACCCTCTGGCAGCAGGAACTGAAGGCCCCCATCGTCTTCAACGCCAGCTATTATGGGACTGACAACCAACCGGTGGGCTTGATCATTGCCGACGGCCAGGCCATCGGTTCGGGGCGCAACCGCCAGATGCGCGGCATGTTTGTGGCGGAGCCCAAAGGCATCTCCCCGGATCTGCCCCGGGCCACCATCCTGGACCTCCTGGCCACGCCCATCAATCCCAAGAACCTGCCCTGGACCCAGGGGGTGCAATCCTTTCCCCTGCTGCTGGACTACAAAGGGAACATCCGGGTGCGGGACAGCGAGAAAAAGGCCAACCGGACGGTGATCGCCACCGACCGTGTGGGCAATATCCTGATCTTCAATACCTCCAACCGCTATTTCACCTTGCGGGAGCTGGCCCAGTTCCTCAAGGCCAGTAAGTTTGACGTCGATTCCGCCTTGAATCTGGACGGCGGCACCGAAGCGCAACTATTGATCAAGACCAAGGACTTTGAATTTTTTTCCCCGCCGACGTGGGAGCACTCCATCGGCAACCTCCTTGACCAGTCGCCATATTGGCTGCCCACCGTGGTGGGGGTCTTCCCGCGCCAGGAATGAGCCGATGGCCAGCTACCTCATCCTGGGGGCGGGAAAGTTCGGGCGCCTGGCCCTGAAGAGATTGGCCCGGCAGGATGCCGCCGCCACTTTCCTGGTGGTGGACCGCAATCCTTCGGCCCTGGCCGCGGTGCGGGCTCTGGAACTCCCCCGGGTGTCCGGGGTGGTGGCGGAGGCCATCGCCTTTCTGGCCGCCAATCTGCGGCAGGATTCCCCCTGGGATTGGCTCATTCCCATGGTGCCGGTGCACGTGGCCTGGGCCTGGCTGCTGGCCGGCCCGCTGCAAGGCTGGGAGGAGGCGGCGGCGCCGGCCGAGATGGAGGATTTGGGACCGTGGAGCGGTTGGGGCTCTGAAGGCCAGGTCTATTTAAGCCGGGCCGCCTACCTCTGTCCGGATGATTGCCCCGAATCGGACTCGGTCTGCCCGGTGAGCGGCGAGTCCCGGGAGGTGGCCCTGTATGCGGAACTGGCGGCCCTGAAACTGCCCGGCTGGAACATCAGGGTGGTTGCCAGCCGGCAACTGGCTCCCGGGGTGGGTGGTTACCCGCCGCAGGAGTTACTGGCCCTGGCCCGGGAGCTCAACGGGATGAGCGGCAGGGTCCTGATCGCCACCGCCTGCCGCTGCCACGGCGTGGTGCATGGTTTGCAAAGATAGACGGAGGACGGGAGACGGGGGACGGGAGCACGATTCCGGTCTCCGGTCTCTAGGTTGATCCCCCCTGCCCCCCTTTTAGGAAAGGGGGGAAAACCAATGAGTTTAAATTAGCTTCCAAAAAAACACGGAAAGACATGGCCGAGTTTGATCATTTAGGGGTCCTGGGCGCCTCGCCGCGGATGGCGGAAGTCTTTCATCTGCTGGAGTTGGTGTCGCCCTCGGAGGCCAACGTTCTGATTCTGGG
Source organism: Deltaproteobacteria bacterium (assembly GCA_026388765.1). Lineage (GTDB taxonomy): Bacteria > Desulfobacterota > Desulfobaccia > Desulfobaccales > 0-14-0-80-60-11 > JAPLJC01. The sequence goes on along the minus strand of JAPLJC010000224.1, from coordinate 13,670 downwards.
GGAGACCGGCACCGGCAAGGAGCTGGTGGCCCAGGCCATCCACCGGAACAGCCCCAGGGCTCAGGGTCCCATGGTGGTGGTGAACTGCGCCGCCCTGCCCGAGACCCTGCTGGAGTCCGAACTTTTCGGCCATGAACGGGGGGCCTTCACCGGGGCGGTCAGCCGCAAGGATGGCCGTTTCGTCCTGGCCCACCGGGGCAGCCTGTTTCTGGATGAGATCGGCGAACTCAGTCCCACCACCCAGGCCAAAATTCTGCGCGTCCTCCAGACCAGGGAATTCGAACCCTTGGGGTCCACCCGCACCCTGAAGGTGGACGTCCGGATCATCGCCGCCACCAATCGGAACCTGGACTCCATGGTACGGGAGGGGCGCTTCCGGGACGATCTCTTTTATCGCCTCAATGTCTTCCCCATCGTCCTGCCGCCCTTGAGGGAGCGGCCGGAGGATCTGCCGCTGCTGGCCGACCATTTTCTGCGGACCTATCGGGAGAAGAACCACCGGGCCGTCAAGGTCCTGGCGCCGGAGGTCCTCCAGGCCTTCCGGGGCTATCCCTGGCCGGGGAATATTAGGGAGTTGGAGAACGTCATCGAACGGGGAGTGATCGTCTGCCAGGGAGACACCCTGACCCTCGGGGATCTGCCGGAGAACCTCCGGCACGCCGGTTGGGTCTTCAAGGAGGAGGAGATGGATCTGCCGGAATTGGAACTGCAATTGATCAGGCGCACCCTGGAGAAGGTGGACGGCCAGCGCCAGGCCGCGGCGGAAATCCTGGGAATCTCCCTGGACGAATTGGACCTCAAGATGCGCTCGTACGGGCTGGGGAAAGGTTAAGGGAGCGACCGGAGACCGGAGCATAACCCCTTTACCCCCGTCCTCCGTCTCCCGTCCCCGGTCGATTTACAGAGATGCATTAAACTAAACTTTTAGGACGGCAAAATGTTTTTTCCACCCTTAATCTTGCTGATGATGCTGGCCTTCTTCGTGGTGGCCCTGATGATGCTGCCCTTCCTGCTGCTGGGGATGATCGGCGAGGCCTTTCTGCGGCTGGGGCTGTCCCCCGGCTTGATCTTCTGGCTGCTCGTCCTCACCCTGTTGGGCAGTCTGGTGAATATCCCCATCTACCACTTCGCCAGCCGGGAGATTTACGGAGACCAGACCATCTCCTATTATGGCATGCGCGTGCGGCTGCCCCGGGCGTCGCAAACCCACCAGACCGTGCTGGCGGTCAATGTGGGCGGGGCCTTGATTCCCATCTGCCTGTGCGTTTATCTGCTGCTCCAGATCCACTTCGGCCTGTATCTGCCGATCCTGGTGGGGTTGGTGACGCTGGTGGTGAACCGCCTGGCCCGGCCGGTGAAAGGCCTGGGCATTGCGGTGCCCGGCTTGATTCCGCCCCTGGTGGCGGCCCTGGGGGCGTATCTGCTTTGCCCCCCTTATCTGAGGGCCCCTTGCGCCTATATTGCCAGCACCCTGGGGATTCTCATCGGCGCCGATCTCCTGAGACTGAGCGAGATCCCCGAACTGGGGGCGCCGGTGGCCTCCATCGGCGGCGCCGGGACCTTCGACGCCATCTTCTTCGGGGGGGTCATCGCGGTATTGTTGAGCTGAGAAAATCCCCCTTGCCCCTCTGGAGAAAAGGGGGGTATAGTAAAGCCAGGCGAACTTTTGGGCCGGGCTTAGGATAACTGCGGGAAGAAACTATAATTAAAGACTGGTTAGATTTTTAGGAGGTTTAAGCTTATGGAGGCACCGTATCATCAAACTCGGCGGCCGGCGGCCCCCGGGGGCGCCCTGTTCCTGGGCCGTTTGGTTTCCATCGTCCTGCTCCTGCTCCTGCCACTGCTCCTGGGGGCCTGGCAGGAGGCCGGCGGCAACACCATCAACCCCAACTATGTGAAGCGCATCGAGAACGGCAAAACCAGCAAACATGAGATACTCCTCTACTTCGGCGACCCCAAGGAGATCGAGAAAACCGACAGCGGTCAGGTTTACAAGTACTTCAGCTATAAAGACGCCCCGGCCGGTCTGCCTTACCAGCACGATAAACGCAAAATCCAGGATCAATCCGACCAGATGTACCTGGCTGAAGACAAGCAGATAAAAAAGGTTCCGGTGAAGGAAGAGGGTAAAATCCTGCGCAGCACCCTGGTCATTCGCTTTAAATCAGACGGGGTCACGGTGATGAGCCATGAATACAAGGAATTTTAGCCGGGTGGCCGGATGACGGCTTTCCCAGACCTGGCCCAGGCGATCGCCTGGGTTTTTGATTTACAGAAGTTCGGCATCAAGTTCGGCCTGTCTTCCACGCTGGATCTGCTGGCCCGGCTGGGCCTCCCTTATCAAGAGGGCCGGTACATTCACATTGCCGGCACCAACGGCAAGGGCTCGGTGGCGGCCATGCTCAGCGCCGTCCTGCACCGGGCCGGCTATCCCGTGGGGTTGTACACTTCGCCGCATCTGGTCAGCATGCGGGAACGCTTTCGCCTCCGGGACCGGGAGATTTCCGAAGACGGTTTGCTGCAACTGATTAACCGGGTGCGGTCCGTAGTGGACGCGGCCGAGCCCCCCACCTTCTTTGAATTCGTCACCGCCATGGCGATCCTCTATTTCCTGGAGGAAAAGGCCGACCCCATCATCCTGGAAACCGGCATGGGGGGGCGGCTGGACGCCACCAACATCGTGCAGCCCGTGGTGTCGGTGATCACCAACATCTCCCGGGATCACCAGGATTACCTGGGCCGGGGCCTGCTGGCCATCGCCGGGGAGAAGGCGGGGATCATCAAGGCTGGGGCGCCGCTGGTGACTTACGCCACGCAAAAATCGGTTCTGGCCCTCTTGCGGCTGACCTGCCGGGAATTGGGGACGCCTTTATATCAGGGCGGCGTTGACTTTAAGGCCCAAGGGCGGAGCGGTGGACAGCTCAATTATCATGGACTGGAAAAAGACCTGCCTGGTCTGAGCCTGAGTCTGATCGGAGGTCATCAATATCGTAACGCCGCCCTGGCCCTGGCGGTCCTGGAAATCCTGGCAGGCCGGGGCTTTACCATCACTGAGGCGGCCATCCGGGAGGGCCTGCAGCAGACCCGCTGGCCGGGCCGCCTGGAGCAGGTCTCTCAGAACCCCTGCATCCTTTTGGACGGGGCCCACAACCCCGCCGCCGCCCTAATCCTGGCCCAGGCCTTGAAAAAGAACCGGGGCAACGGGCGCCTCCTACTGGTCATGGGCATCATGGCCGACAAAGAGGTCGATACCATCCTGGCGCGCCTTTTACCTCTGGCCCAGACCGTGATCTTCACCCAACCGCAATATTTCCGCGCCGCCAGCCCGGCAGACCTGGCCCGGCGGGCTGCACCTTTCAACCTGGAAATCATCCAGGTCCCCCGGGTGCGTGAGGCCATCCAACGGGCCCAGTCCCTGGCCAGGCCGGAGGACCGCATCGTCATCACCGGGTCGCTGTTCACCGTGGGGGAGGCCAAAGAATATTTTCAAAGTCTGTAGCCGCAGTTGTAGGGTGAGTCCTACGCACCACCGGCATCATTGGAACAGGCAATGGTGCGTAGGACGCACCCTACTTGAATATTGTCGAAACTCGAAACTAAGAGGTTTTTATGCAAATTTTCGTTTCCGGGTCGTTGGCCTTTGACCGGATCATGGATTTTCCCGGGCGTTTTGTGGATCACATCCTGCCGGAGAAGATCCACATCCTGAACGTCTGTTTCATGGTGAACGGGCTCACCGAGCGCTTCGGCGGCACCGCGGGCAATATCGCCTATAACCTGGCCCTGCTGGGGGAGAAGCCGGTCATCCTGGCCACTGCGGGCAAGGATTTCGGGCCCTATCGGGAGTGGCTAAATAAACTGGGCCTGCCTCTGGACGGGATTAAGGAGATTCCCCAGGAGTTCACCGCCGGGGCTTACATTACCACGGACCTCTCCGACAACCAGATCACCGGGTTCAATCCCGGGGCCATGAAGTACCCCTCGGAGTACAAGTTTGACGGGGTGGATCCGGCCGGGGCCCTGGCCATCGTGGCGCCGGGCAGCCTGGAGGACATGCTGGCCTACACCCGGGCTTATAAGGCTCGGGGGGTGCCCTACATCTTCGACCCCGGCCAGAGCATCCCCGCCTGGGGGGGCGCCGAACTGCAAGAGATGGCCGCCGGGGCCCTGGCCCTCATCGTCAACGACTACGAGTTGGAGATGTTCCGGCAAAAGACCGGTTTGGAGGAGGAAGAACTCCTGAAACTGACGCCCACGCTCCTGACCACCGGGGGCGAGACGGGCTCTTATCTGCAAACCGCCACCGGCCGGGAGGACTTTCCGGCGGTGCGGGTCGGGCAGGTTCTGGACCCCACTGGCGCCGGCGACGCTTACCGGGCCGGGCTGCTCAAGGGGCTGGCCCTGGGGCTTTCCTGGCCAGAGGCGGCCCGCCTGGGCGCGGTCCTGGCCAGCTTTTGCGTGGAGCAGCAGGGCACCCAGGAGCACCGACTGGATGATGCGGCCTTTTGGGCGCGCTACCGGCAGAACTTCGGGACGCCGCCGGCCGCGGTAGAATGAAGGCTAGGGGCGGTTCTCGAACCGCCCCTGGCCGGCCTAGTGGCACAGGCTTTACAGCCTGCACCTTGCCCCCCTACCAAATCCTTCCAGCTTCTCCTTAATTTATCTAGAAAATTATCCAGAGCCAAGCGCCACCAATAGAAGCAGCGACACCTTGATTAATTACCCCTCGCCCCAGCCCTCTCCCCCCGACGGGGGGAGAGGGCTGGGGGGGCCGACAAGAAACGTTACCATAGACGAGATCCTGCGCGGCGCTCAGGATGACATATTGCCTTTCTGCCAAGGTTCGCCCCTCATTTAACCGCGGCGTCCTGAACCTTGGAAGCTGACCCGGTGGGTTCGGTGTAGCTCATGATGAAGCGGAAGTGGGGGAACAGCCGCGGCAGGCGCATCATGTTGAAGACCATGACCCCGATGGCCAGGCGATCCAGCCAGGAGGACATGGGCCAACCCAGGTGGACCGTGACGAGGCGGTCGCCAAACTCGTACTCCACCACCCGCAGCAGGGCCACCAGCCGGTGATAGAGGCTCAATTTGAGGAGCGGGAGGCGGAAGTGGTTGGGGCCCAGCTTAGGGGGGATGCCGGCCCGAGGCGAGTATAAAGTGATATGGGCCACATTGTCTTCCGGGGGTTCCTCGCTGGACTCCTGGGACCTTTTGAAGACCAGATGAATATCCGGCGCGGCGGATTCCGCCAGATACAAGATCATCTCCATTTCGGAGTCGCCTTTTTCGATCTCCCGGCGTTCCGGGGCCCGTTTCTGGGCCACCAGGAACCCGGCCAGCAGGACCATCCCGGTGACCACAGCCCACAACAGGGTGCCGTGGGTCTTTTTGATGGCCAGGAAGACGAAACAGCTCACGAAAATGACCCACATGACCAGGGTCACCAGCCGGGAAGTGTTGAAGTGGATCACTTCCTTGGTGCCCATGAAATAGCGATAAATGATGAGGGAACCCATGTTGATGCAGAAGCTGGCGATGAGGCCCAGGGCGTACATATCCGCCAGGGTTTCCTGGCGTCCGGAGGTGATCAGGATAATGACGGAGAAGAATATGGCGTTGGCCAGGTGGATGCGGTACAGGGATTGACGCCGGTTGGTGACGATGAGCCAGTGAAAGCCGTAGCGGTGCGCCACCCGTTCGATGAGTTCGCTGGAGGCCACAAAGGCGGTGTTGACCGCCATAATCAAGGTGAAGCTGGCCAGGGCCGCCACCGCCACCCCGAAGGGCAGGCCGTTCAAAATAGTGGCGTAGTGGGTGATGAGGTCACCCTCGTGCAGATGAAAATCGATGGGCGCCGACAAGGCCAAGGCCGCCACGATGGGGGTCACGATCCCCACGGTGCAGGCCAGGAAGATGTAGGCCTTGCCGATTTCCCGCCAACTCCTAACCAGTCCCGCGGTCTGCAGCACCGATTCCACCCCGGAGTAGGCCAGGATGCAAAAGGCGATACTGGCGATGAACAACTGATAGCTGTGGAACCAGGATTCCGACTTGAGGCCGGCGGCGGTCTGATGGGCTGCGCCCTTTAACCGGGCCAGGGCCGCGGCGTCAAAGTCGATGATACCGGAGATGATCAGGGTGATGAAAATAAAGACCGCGGCCATGAAGATGGCGAAGGTGACCCGGGCGTTCTCCTTGATGCCGAGGATATTCAAGCCGGCCACGGCCCAAATGGTCAAGAGGACAATGGCCATAATGACGTAGTGCGGCAACTGGAAGAAAGAGGTGGAATTGAGCACGGCGCTTACAGCCGAGATGCAGGCGGTAAGGATGTAGTCCACCATGATGGAGGCCACCGCCACAAAGGAGACCAGGGGGCCCAGGACCAGGTAGGAAAAGGAATAGACTCCCCCGCCGATGAGCCCGTGGTGCTCCAGAATTTCGCCGATCTCCACCAGGCGGGTGGTCATGTAGTGGATGAAAATGGCAGTGAAGGCGATGAAGAAGATGGCGCTGGAACCGATGAAGCGGTAGGCCTCGGCCGGGGCGTAAAACACCGAGGTGAGCTCGTCCATCAGGGTGATGACCGCCACCGACAGCCAGGTGAGCCACCATTTGCCGTTCTGGTAATAGGAGAGGCGCCCGGGCCTCCGCATCAGCCAGACGAAGAGTCCGACCAGGGCCAGATTGACGGCGATGAGGATGGCGGCTTTCATCCCGGACGAGCCTTTACGGGGTCATGATGAAAGATTATGGCCGAAATCTACCAAATCCGCATCAAATAAACCCGAAAAGACTTCTAAAGTCAAGCTGTCTGTGGAGTTGGCGGCAGGGCCGGCCGTTTGCGGTAATGCAGGTCGAATTCGAAGTCGGGGAAGGCCCGGGGCAGGCGCATCAGGTTAAAGACCATGACCCCGATGGCAAATCGGTCCATCCAAGAAGACATGGGCCAGCCCAGATGGACCAACACATGGCGGTCGGAGAGTTCATACTCCACCACCTTGAGGAGGCTCACCATGCGGTTGTAAAGGCTGATTTTGGTGAGGGGAAAGCGGAAATGATTGGGGCCCAGCTTGGGGGGAATGCCGCCCACCCGGGGGGAATAGAAAGTGATATAGACTTCGTTGTCTACGGGACCGGCCTCTCCCTGCTCCTCTGAGCGCCGGAAATAGAGGTGGACGTCCGGGGCCTCGGACTCGGCCAGATAGAGGACCATCTCCATCTCCGTATCCGCCTGGCCGATCTGCTTCAATTCCGGGGCGCGCTTGCGGGCCACCATGAACCCCAGGACCATCATGACGCTGGTTACCCCGCCCCACAGCATGGTGGCATGCGGCTTGTCGATGGCCAGGAAGATGAAGCAGCTCACCAGGATGATCCACAGGATCAGGGTGACCAGCCGGCTGGTGTAATAGGTCATGCCTTCGGCGGTGCCCATGAAGTAGCGGTAGAGGATGAGGGACCCCATATTGATGCAGAAGGAAGCCACCAGACCCAGGGCGTACATGTTGGCCAGCTCTTCCTGGCTGCCCATGGTGAGTAAAATGATGATGGAAAAGAAGATGGCGCTGGCTATGTGAATGCGGTACAGGGAATGGCGCCGGTTGGTGACGGTAATCCACAGGAAGCCGTAGCGGTGGGCCACCCGTTCCAACAATTCGCTGGAGGCGACGAAGGCGGTGTTCACCGCCATCATCAGGGTAAAGCTGGCCAGGGCCGCCACCGCGAAACCGAAAGGCACCCCGTTGAGCATGGTGGCGTAATAGGTGACCAAATCGCCTTCGTGGGCCTTGAAATCGACGGGGGCGGATAATACCAGGATGGCCACGAGGGGGGTAACAATCCCGACGGTCAGGGCCAGGAATAGATAGGCCTTGCGGATCTCCCGCCAGGTCCGCACAAATCCCGCGGTTTGGATGACCGATTCCACCCCGGAATAGGCCAGGATGCAGAGGGCGATGCTGGCGACGAAATGGCCATAGTTCGTCAGGAAGGAGCCGGTGCTGACGTGTCTGATGGAATTATGCACGGCGTCGCCCATCTTCCCTACCGCTACTGCATCCAGATTGATGACCCCGGAGACGATGAGATTAAGGATGATAAAGGCGGCGGCGATGAAAATCAGGAAGGTGAAACGGGCGTTTTCCCGGATGCCCAGGATGTTCAGGCCGGCCACGAACCAGATGATGGCCAGCACCACCAACACCATGGTGAAACTGGAGACGGGGAAAAAGGAAGTGGCATTGGCAACGGCGCTCACCGCGGAGATGCAGGCGGTGAGGATGTAGTCCACCATGATGGAGGACACCGCCACAAAGGAGACCATGGGGCCCAGGACCAGGTAGGAAAAGGAATAGACTCCGCCGCCGATGAGATTGTGATGTTCCAGGATCTCGGCGATCTCCGTGAGCCGGGTGCTGATGAAACGCACCAGGATGCTGGTGATGGCGATGAAGACGAGGGCGCTGGAGCCGATAAAGCGGTAGGCTTCCGCCGGGGCATAAAAGATGGAGGTGAACTCGTCCATCAGGGTGATGATGGCCACCGCCAGGAAGGTCAGCCAAATACGCCCCTGCTGGTGAAAGGTGAGCAGGTCTCGTTTCCGCAGCATGGCGATAAACAAGACCACCAGGCCCAGATTGAGGATGATGAGAATCGGGATTTTCATGAAGAGCAAGTCTTTTAAAGCTGGGGCCTATCCCGCCCCCGCCAATGACCTAAACAATAATTATTGCCCGGTAACCTGGCAACCTCTCAGGTTCACTTTTGAGCATCGAGACATGGGCAAATGAGTTCGAAGCCACGCCAAAATGACCAAGAGCAGACCATGCCGGTCTTCCCTGCTTTTGGTCAAATAAGGGCCGGTGGAGGGTGGGGGAAAAGATGCGAGTTAAGGCAGCGGCTGGGAAGGCAGAAATGATGCGCCCGTGGCGCATTAAAGCAGACATTCAACATATCCTCCTCCTGCCTACGGGGTTAGCTGGCGGGCTCGGGCAGGAGGTCTCTTGTCCTTCCGCGTGAAGCGGATTCGCCCCAGAAAATTGGGTCCCCCGTTTTTCCGAGCAAGATCGGAAAACTCGGCGTTTAGTCTTGAGATCCGACTAAGTTTTTTTATATTAGTATTCTCGTTTGAAATGTCAACCCGGTTTAAGCTACATTCAGCGACTTGCCCGCAAATGCACGGGGCTACCCAGCGGGGCGCCCCTTTTTATGGTGGTTGGGAGAGGGGGTTTGGGGGAGTTTTTTATAAGGGCAGGGGCCGTCGGCCTCTGGCCCTCTCCCCCAAAAGAACCTCAACTCAATTCTGCCAAGGCCTGCGCCGCGAAGTCCAGGCTGTCATCCAGTTCCAGGGCCTGTTTCAGGACGTAGGCGGCTTCCTGGCGGTGGCCCAGGCGTTGCAGGTTGATGCCTAAGTTGGCGTAGTCGATGGCGGAGCCGTGGTCCAGTTCGATGGCCTTCTCAAAGCACTCCACCGCCTGCTGATACTCACCCAGCTTGAAGAAACAGAAGCCCAGGAAATGATGGGCCTCCTTCAGGTTGGGGTCCAGCTCGCGGGCCTGCCGGAAGGCTGCGGCCGCGGCCTGGTAGTCTCCCAGATCCTTGTGGCAGTTGCCCAGGTGCACGTAAATACTGGGGACCTCGTGGGCCGGGGGCGAGAGCGCCAGGGTCTGCTGGAAATGCGCCAGGGCCTCGGCGCTCAAGCTTAGGTTGGCCAGGGTCAGGCCCAGGAAGAAGTGGACCTCAAAGCGCTCGGGAAAGGTCTCGTTCAGCCGCTGTAAGGCGGTGAGGGCTTCCAAGGGCTCGGCATAGAGAGCCGCGGTCTTGGCCAGGTGGAAGATGACATTGGTATTACGGGTGCGGTCCAGGAAGTGGGTGCCCGGAATGAGGACGTAGACCGCCGGGAGGCCGATCTCAGGATGGGTTACATCCACTACGAAAACTTCCAGGTTGAGGCGGGCCAGGGCCTCCAGGCAGTTTTGGATTTCCACCTTGAGATTATCGTGCGCCAGGTTGGGCAGGCGGTCCAGGGGGACGGCGGGTCCGGGGGCCATCAGATAGGCGGCGTCCTCCAAGGATTCGTATTTGGGCAGGGTAGGGCGGTAGGAGGTATGCCGATTAAAATCCCCGGCCAGTTGGGCCACTTCGGTTAAGGCCCGGATCAGGGATTTGGTCGGGTCGGTGGTAGTGCCGGCGGCAAAGACGATTTCGCTGGATTCCGGGAAGGTGGCCGGGTCGTAAGCCAGGGCCGCCACCGTGGGGATGCCGGTGTTTAGGGAGAAGTCCCGGAGATAAACTTTGATGCCGTTTCGGGAAAATTTCTCCAGCAACTCCCGGGCCGCGGGGTCGGTCACCGAATCCGGATCGATGACCGGGGTGGGCCGGCGCTCGTGGGTGATGACCGTGCCCACGTGACGCTCCACCACCTCGCACAGGGCCTGGAGCACCGCCTCTTCCAGGCAGTTCCCCGCCGCCGGGCCGTTATACTCCTCGATCAAGTAGAACCAGTGCAGGGGCAGATAGACCGGGGTCCCGGTGCTGAGGTTGGTGGCCGGGACGAAATGGAGGGGCCAGTCCTGATAAAGCTCCGCCGCGGCCGTGAGATCCGGGGAGTGGTCGAACAGAGAGCGCACCAGGTAAGAGAAGGGCAGGGCCGGGTCCATGAGGTTCCGGGCCGTGCTATAAAGCTTCGGCCCCTCCTCGATAAAGGTGAAGAAGCTGAAGCGCTCCACCAGTTCCATGAGGGCGCTGGCCTCGGCCTGCACCGGGGTGGCGCCTTTGCCCATCTGCTTTTGGGTCGGCACCACCCGGCGGGCGTCGGCCCCCAGCAGGCTGAGGTAAACTGGAATATCCAGGCGGCCCGAATCGATGCGCATGGTCTCGGCCAGGATTGAAAGGCTCAGAGCGGCCAGGCGCTCCCGGACGCGCCGCACGGTCTCCTCCGGGGTCATGAGCTTATCTTGATCGTAGGTGTAGCCCTTGAAGGCGTCGGTGAGCTGTAAGGTTGGCAACATCAGGCATATTCTCCTCACGAAATTATGCCCATGAACAAAGTTTTTTGCAAGTATGGGGGTTGGTCTGCGTCGCAGGCGGCCAGAGGTTTGCGGGCGCTGAAGTTGATAAGGCAAATAGCTCAGAACGGCCAGGTTGACCAGATCAGCAGAAAACGATGTTGGCTGCGCCGGCGGCTAGATGGCAGTAATCTTGCAATCGATAGGAGAGCTATGGTATTAAAATTTATTGATAGTTTGTAATCCTGATGACCCTAACCCCCAGTGGATGGCTTTTGAAGATTCGAGGTGATTATGAAGTATCAAGGATCTACAAAAAAATACTATGATATGATTCTTGGGGTTGCTCAGAGAATGATAGAACCTATTCTTGAAAATAATAAAAAAGAACTTGGTAAATCATTGATGGATTCTATTCTTGGAGCTAATATCTCACCGTCTGTTAATCCAAAGATATCTCCAAAGGAATATTTTATTGCAAATAAATTGTTTCGACCGCTGTCAGAAATTATAAATACCATAGAAGCAATTGAAAATATTGCTATTTATGCGAGGAGTTTTCCCTATAAACGCCAAGGAATATCACAAGCCATTTACCTAAAATACCATATTGAGAATTATCTTAATGAATTATATCTGCTAAAAAATAGGCTAATTTCTTACGTCAAGCTAATTGATAAATCGTACAAAAGATCAAAGCGTTATGAACAAGTTGCTAAAAGCATTCTTCCTCTTCACTCATTGGTTACAGATATTTTAGAACGTTACATCAAAGTTAGGGGGGCTCATGTCCACCAATATAGGTATTCTGACGAGGATTTTAATAGACTTTCAACATTGGAATTACTTTCAAGAGGAGAAGAAGATTTTAGTAAAATAATGCAGAATCTCTACAATGATGCCTATAGAGAGACAAGAAAAATTTGGGTTGAAAAGATTAAAACCGATATCGTAGGGATTCATAATCTGCTTGAATACTATTTTAAGGGTCTCTTAACGGCAATTTCTAAGGATGGAGAACTTATATTCCCTGAAAATATCAAAATGGTATGAAAGGACCACCAGGGACAGGAAAACGAATCTACTCTAATTCAATTCAAGAAAATCATGAGAATCTTTGCAGAAAACGACCTCTCGGAGCACTTGGATAGCCTTCTCGCAGATTTACGAAGGACGGTGCAGTCCGAGAACAAGAATCGGCTATTAAATGTCAACGAAGCGGAGCACATTGAGTACTTGGTCAGTCAATATACACTAGAACCAATAAAGCTGCATTTGGATGATGTGTATGTCTCTGATCACGAAGCGATGGTTCCTGTCGGTAACCGTGCGTTTGACTATTTTCTCCAACCATCAGATAGAATCAAGCGCCAGGTAATTAAGTATCATCTCCCCTACAGCGGTGAAACGCGAATGCTCTATCTGACTCCAAACCCGCGGCTTGTTTGGACTATAGATGTCGAGATAACCGGAAACGACATTTCGTTTGGAATAGTGAACTGGAATGACGATGTTGCGGCGATTAAGAGGGAAGCTGACAGAATTCTCGAAAATCTCTCGAAGCAGGCACAGCATTCCGAAAACAACATCCGATCGTATAACGCAAAACTGCAACAATATATCCAGGAAATCGTGGCTAAAAGGAAGCAGGAACATTTAAAACAGTCTAACGTGATAGAGTCCCTTGGGGTGCCGTTTAAAAAGAAACAAAATGTACCGGAGACATTCGCAATTCCTATTAAGAGGCAGCAACCTTTAATTAGAAAACCGAGTTCCAGCTCAGAGCCATATAATCCTGAGCCCGCCTTAGATGCAGAAACCTATCGACACATACTTCGTATTTGCTATGATACCGGTGTCGAAATCGAAAGGCATCCAAGTATTTATGTGGGAAAAGACGAAGAGACTTTACGTGACCATTTCCTAATGGTTCTTGCCCCTCATTTCGAAAGCGTAACTGGGGAGACTTTCAATAAGCAAGGGAAAACCGATATTTTAATCCGACATGAAGGAACAAATGTGTTTGTGGCCGAATGCAAGTTCTGGCGGGGTCAAAAAGCACATTATAAAACAATCGATCAACTCTTGAGTTATCTTACTTGGCGCGATTCGAAAACGGCGATACTGTATTTTATTCATAACAAGCAACTCACACCGGTCTTAGAAAATGTCAAACACGTAACACAAGATCATTCTTGCTTTATTAAACACGATAAGGATGTTGCACGAGGCTGGTATTCCTACCAGTTTCACCTTCCCAAAGACGAAACACGCGGGGTCCAGTTGGCTATACTGTGCTTTCATTTCCCAGATTGACATTCATCTTAGAATTATTCCGAATTTTTAATTTAGGATGAGATTCAAGTCAAGCCAAGAATGGTTTGTCAACGGGAAAGCGAAAACCAAAATATACAATATTTTCTATATCTTGCCAGAGCCAAAAGTTATCAGATCTTTTGAAAAGATATTGATATGTAGTAGGCGATTGTGAGAATCGCACAGCGCATTCTCATAATCTTCATCATGAACTAAGCCTGGGTTAGGAGAGGTAGGTTGATTTTTTGCTATGGGGATTCAATAAATGGTGTTTGGGGCTGTGATGGTTTTGGGGAACTGCGGCATGGGTGAGGCGCGGGGTGGCGGGATATTTTGAGGCAA
>JAPLJC010000220.1 GCA_026388765.1 Deltaproteobacteria bacterium | reverse complement strand
TCGCCTCCAGTGCCGCCGGGCTTGGGTGAAACCCGGGCCTGCAGAAACTTTTGGTGCTACCTCTTCTTAACTAAATTAGATAAACCCCGATGCGATTTGTTAGCCCGTTTTCCAGCGCCTGGAAAATTTTTTAGATTTTCTTGGCAAAGCCGAAGTCCGGATCCTGGTACCGGGTCCCCCCGGCTCGGGTTATTTTGCTTGATTCGCTCCCAGGCCTCGGTGTATCTTGCCAGAAACACCATAATTTCTCTTCGCTTAGCGAGACACGCCTATGCCTGACGCAGCCCCGGCGCCACCTCGGGGACTCATCGTTGACTTGGTGACCCCCTTGCATCCGGATTTTACCCTGGATGAAGAGAGCCTGGGGCGCCTGTTGGACCGGGTCATCTCCCAGGCGGACGGCATCCTGGCGGGCAGCCCCGACGTGGGAGAGGCCCTGGAGCTGGCCGGCCCGACCCGGCGCCACCTGCTGGCTGCACTGTTGGCCGCGGTGGCGGGACGGGTGCCGCTCTTTTTTGGGATCACCGGCCATTCCCTGGAGGAGACCCGGGACCTGGCGCTGGCCGTACATGAGGAATGCCGCCGCCGCGGCTATCACGGCTCCGTCTATCTGGTGGACCTGCCCCTGTGGTATCACAGCAACCGGGGGCTGCCCCAGGCCTGCCGGGGCCTTCTGGAGGAGGTCCCCCGGCCCCTGGTCCTGCTCAACCTGCCGCAGTTAATCAGCCGGCGGGCCCCCTTGTTCAAACGGCGGAATATCCGCACTCACGTCTTTAAGAAGCTGGGGGTGCTCCCCGGGGTAGTGGGCCTGATCCACCAGGGGGAGCTGCGCCGTTTCCTCAATTACCATGGCGCCGCGGCCACCCGGCCGGGGTTCGCCTTTTACGAGGCGGATGAGGAGAACTTTCTCACCCGCCCCGGGACCTGGGGGGTGGTTTCCCCGGGGGCCCAACTCTTCCCCTCCTTCTGGAGCCTGGTAACCCGGGTCTGCCTCCATCCTGAGGAGGTAGCCCAAGACCCCGAATTGCGCCTGGAGACCTGGAACCTGAGCCGGCGGCTGCAGAAGATAGCCCGGGCCTACCGTAAGCGTCCCGCGGCTCTGTTGAAGAGCGCCCTGACGGCCCAGGGTCTCCTCGGCAGCGCCACCCTGGCCGCAGGAACAGCCCCGGCTTTGCCGGAACAACAGGAGGAACTCCTGGCCTTACTGGATTTTCTGGACCATTAACCTGAAGCAACTGGAGGGGTTATGTGGAGACCAATCATAGTGGTCATCCTAATGCTGACCTTGCCGGGGTGCGGCGGCGACCAGGGCGAGAAATATCTGCAGGCTGGTTTTACCTATTTTCAACAGCATGATTACGACCGGGCCATTGAGAACTACGAAAGGGCCATTGCCATGGGAGCAAAATCTCCCGGGGCCTATAATATGTTGGGCCTGGCCTACCGTTTCAAATTTCAGCAGACGGGCAAGCCGGAGCTGCAACAGAATGAGATCGATGCCTTCGAAAAAGCGCTGAGTATCGATCCCAAGTATTGGGTGGCCATGATCAACCTGGGGACCACCTATTATTCCCGGGGCGACAGGGCCAAGGCCATTCCCTGGTTTAAAAAGGCCCTGGCCCTGAACCCGAATCATCCGGAAAAGGCCCAGATTGAAAAGATGATCGCCGAAGGGGTAAGCAAGAAGTGAAATTTGTGGCCATTTTGGTGGCCGGGTTGGGGCTCAGTCTGACCTGGGGCCTAAGCGCGGCTCCGGCCCGGGAGCTGGGCGCTGCGGACCTGGCCCGTCGTCTGGGCTGCTTTGCCTGCCACGGCGAGGGCCCGGGCTACCGCGCCCCTGCCCTGGAGGGCGTGGGCGCCCGCCTCCCCCGGGAACAGTTGCAACTAGTCTTGACCCAACCCCGGCAGCTCTATCCCGGCGCCAAGATGCCGAGCTATGCCTATCTGCCGGAGGGCGAGCGCCAGGAGTTGCTGGATTTTTTGGCAAACCGCAAATAAATAATGGTAGCATAGGCTTTCCAGCCTGTGCCGGCGCCGCTTGGCGCCCTTACTTGACAGCCCGGCCTCGACCGTTCTATAAAACTTCCAATTCATTCCCTACGGAGCCCTTGCCATGGATGACTCATACAAGATACATCTCAGTGAAGCCGAAATGCCCCAGGAGTGGTACAACCTCATCCCGGACCTGCCGGTGCCTTTTCCTCCCTATCTGCACCCGGCCACCGGCGAGCCCATCACGCCCCAGGACCTGGCGCCCATCTTTCCCATGGAACTCATCATGCAGGAGGTGAGCCCGGAGCGCTGGATTGCCATTCCCGACGAAGTGCAGCGCATCTACAAGCTGTGGCGGCCCAGCCCGCTGCACCGGGCCCGCAATCTGGAAAAAGCCCTGGGCACCCCAGCCCGCATTTACTATAAAAACGAGTCGGTGAGTCCAGCCGGCAGCCACAAGCCCAACACCGCGGTGGCCCAGGCCTATTACAACAAGGCCGCGGGCATGAAGCGCCTGGCCACCGAGACCGGCGCCGGCCAGTGGGGCTGCGCCCTGGCCCTGGCCTGCAATTTCTTCGACCTCGAATGCACCGTTTACATGGTAAAGGTGAGCTATTATCAAAAGCCTTACCGCCGCTCCCTGATGCACATCTGGGGCGCCGAGGTCTCTCCCTCTCCCGGCGACCGCACCCAGGCGGGCCGCGCCATCCTGGCCCAGGACCCGGAGACCTCCGGCAGCCTGGGCATGGCCATCTCCGAGGCGGTGGAGGACGCCGCCACCCACGCCGACACCAACTACTCCCTGGGGAGCGTCCTCAACCACGTGATGCTGCACCAGACCATCGTCGGCCTGGAGGTAAAGAAACAACTGGCCCTGGCCGGGGAAGAACCGGACATCCTCATCGGCTGCGTCGGCGGCGGCAGCAACTTCGCCGGTTTCTCTTTCCCCTTTATCCCGGATAAGCTCAAGGGCAAGGACATTCGCTTTATTGCGGTGGAGCCCGCCGCTTGCCCCACCCTGACCCGGGGGACCTACACCTACGACTTCGGCGACACCGCCGGCTTAACTCCTCTCACCCTGATGTACACCCTGGGCCACACCTTTGTGCCCCCCGGGATTCACGCCGGCGGCCTGCGCTACCACGGCGACGCCCCGCTGCTCTGTCTGCTGGTGCATGAAAAGGTGATCGAGGCCCGGGCCTATATCCAGAACCCGGTCTTTGAGGCGGCCCGGCTTTTCGCCGAGACCGAGGGCATCATCCCGGCCCCGGAGACGGCCCACGCGGTCAAGGCCGCGGTGGATGAGGCCCGGATTTGCAAGGAGACCGGCCAGGCCAAGTGCATCGTCTTTAACTTCTCGGGCCACGGCCACTTCGACCTGGCCGCCTACGACGCCTTTCTCGAAGGCCAACTCCAGGACGTCGAAACCGACCCCGGGGAGATGATCCAACAGGCCCTGGCCAATCTGCCCAAATTGCCGGGGAAATAAGACAGTTTTTAGATATAGACGGTGGCGTGACGGCCTGGAGGAGATCGTCCTCCTGTAACCGACGAGAGCCGGGCCAAACCCTGAGGGTCTGACCCGGCTCTGCCTGTTTAGATGGACGCCCGTCACTGTCGCCGGTAACCCGGTTCCGGCGGCGGGCTGGCGCTCCCGCCGTTATTGCATGAGCAGACCGTTTACTGCAGCCGTGGCGCCCGAGAAACTGGGGGGAGCCACATAACTCTCCTTGTAGATCAAGATCCCGTCATTGCCGTGGCCGGTCAGGTCCTTGGTGGTGTTGCTAAAGGGGTAATAAGCATTGAGCCCCGTTTCACTCCCGGATAATGGCCGGCGCATATTCGCCTTGATCTCGCTCTGGCTCAGGGCCTTGCTCCACAGGCGCAGTTCGTTCATCTCCCAACCGCCGTTAAAGCCAAACCCCATGTTGCCCGCATAAAAGTTGCCGGTCCCGGTGGCCACAGTGCCGGTAGCCGTCGTGGAGGCGATAACCTGCCCGTTCTTGTAGAGCTTGAAGTTGTTCGCCCCCGCGTCGGCGTCATAGGTCATGGCCAGGTGGGTCCAGTCATTTTTAGGCACCAGACCGGCGGGATCAGAGCCCAGGTCCAGGACATACCAGCCGGCCGTGGTGGCTAAATCGGCCACCGCGTGAGGACTGACAGTGCCCCTAAATTCGCTGCCGATGGAGAAGAGATGGTTCCAAGAGCCGCTGGGGGTGATATCCGTGGAGAGCTTGGTGAAGATGGGGCACCAGTAGTCGCCGGAAGTGGGCTTGACCCAAACTTCGGCGGACATCCGGGAGCCGAAATTGAACCAGTCGCTGGTGGCCACCTCCATGCAATCAAACCGGGCTTCAGCGGTGCTGGAATAGGTCTTCAGCGCCTCGCGGCCGGAAGGGGCCGGCGGCGGGCCGTAACTCCGGTAAAAGATGTCCTCATCGCCATTGCCGTAGGCTTGGGTGTAATAGCTCAAGGAGTTGACCAAATGCTTGGTGTCGTTCGCCCCCAGGGCCATCTGGGCGCCGCTGTGGCCGCCGCCGGCACCTGCCCAGGGCATGAGCACCACCGGATTGGTAAAAGTGGCGCCGCCGTCGGCGGAGTAGCGATAGGTGAACCACCAGAACACGTGGACCTTGGCCCCGTCGGCCGGGTCCACCACCATATTGGGCCACCAGGCGCCTAAGCCTAATTGTTGTATCGGGGAGAAAGAACCACCGCTGTCGGCGGAGCGCCGGAAATATACCCGGTCGTTATATTGTCCTCCCCCCAAGGCCTCCCGGGCAAGAAGTGTTACGTAAACGTAGCCCCCATTAGCCGCCACGGTTTCCTGGCCTAACTCCATATTCCCGGTGACGTCAACCTGGTTGGTGGCCAGTTTTTGGGGGGCGGCGAAGTTCTGGCCTTGATCGGCGGACCGGCGGAGGTAAAGGGAGATGTCGTTGCTGCCATAACCGGTGTCGTTCTGGGTCCAGACTACATAGACGTGGTCGCCGTCCACCACCAGGTTGGGAGAATAGGTGATTTGCTGGACGCTGTACGTGAGATACTTGCCGTTGGCGGCCAGGGTGGTCATCCGGATAGGGACGCTCCAATGGGCGCCGCCGTCCAGGGAGGTGGCATAGTAGAGGGCGGTGCTCCAATTTTCATATTCCGGCAGTTGTAGTTCTTGGGTGTAGATGAGGTGAAGCCGGTCGCCCACCCTTTTCAGGTCGCCCACCAATATGTTCCAGCGATAGTCCGCTCCCCCGCCACTGGTGGCGACCACGGTGCCGGTAAAGTTACTGCCCCCGTCGGGGGAATTGAAGGTGACAATCTGGGTATTAATTCTACAGGCGATGGAGACTTTCCCCGGAAAGGCGGCGACGTGGATGGTGTCCAGGACTTCGTACCCGCCCGACTCGGGAGCCAGTAGCCGGGCCGCCTCGAAGCTGGCCCCATTGTCCGTGGAGCGCCGGTAAAAAAGGCGGTTACCGACCAGGGACGGATTCGCCCGATAGGCCACGTGCACGGTGTTGCCGTCCACCGCCATGAATTTCTGACCGTCATCAGCCCTGTTCCCCGAAGCGGGGGCAGTATCGAACAGGAGAATTTTGACTTGCCAGGTCCGGCCGCCATCGGTGGAGCGCCGGTAGTAGAGGCGATCGGAGATCCCGTAGCCGGCCGACCACCAGAGCACGTGCACCGTGGAACCCACCACCAGGATTTCCTGATAGGCATCGTCCCACCTTTCTCCGGGGGTTTCGTCACTGGCGGAAAGGTTGATGGTCCAATTGGACAGGTCCGGGTTGCGGGCTTCCGCCTTTCCTAAAGAGATCGCCAGGGTTAGGCAAATCCCCAGCACCACCAGCCACGTACTTCTGGTAACTAGTCGGTAACGGTTCATGTTCCTCTCCTGAATTATTTAACTGAGATTATGAGGCAACCTTGGCTCCCACGCTCAAAAAGGGTTTGGGGAACCTCGATCCACCTTTCCTTCGACCCTTTGGTCAACTGGCTGTCTGAAAAGGTTCTGGACCTCTATCCTTGAGGGAAATACCAGGATCTCACAGTGGAACTCCTGGAAGAAATCTGAGAAATCAGATGGATTGGCTGACTGGGGAGTTACAGGGAAACGGGCGGGGCACGCGGTCCCGAAACCAAAAAGTCCCAGTTGGCGACAATAAAAGTGGGGCCAATAATGGCAGCTATCCGAACCTGGGTAGCGCAATCTGGAACCTGAG
>JAPLJC010000234.1 GCA_026388765.1 Deltaproteobacteria bacterium | reverse complement strand
ACCTGGATCAGCTCTTCTTCCTTCACCAGACCCATATCCAGGAGAATGGTCCCCAGGGGACGGGGGTCCTGTTTCTGCCGCATCAGGGCTTCATCCAGTTGCTTTACCGTGATGAAGCGCCGATCCAGCAGCAGATCCCCTAATTTGCGGCGATAAGACTTGAGCTCGGCATCGGAGGGAAAGATATGGCTGGTCTTGTCCCAGGGAATGAATTTCCCGGTGACGAGATATTTCCCATACAGGTAAAGGGCACGGGAGCCGGCCACAAAGTTGATGACATTGCCCCAGAAAAACCGGGGAATGGAAAGTAGGGCCTGGGGCAGATCGTAAAAACGGTAGACGCAGAAGCAGCGCTCACAGATGCGCACCAACATAAACGCAGTATCCGCCCAAATCAGGTACCAGATCCACGACCCCTGTCGCACCAGCGGCGGGTAGCGGTAGGAGTCCGGAATCAGCCAGAGGCAGAGCCAGTAGGACAGCACTACGGTCAACACCAGGTACCCCAACATGTTGATGTAGTTGTTGACCAGGGCCTTGCGGTCCCGGTAGAGCATATACTTGGTGGCCAGGTTCCCCGGCCACCCCAGGTTGGCCCACCCTTGGAGGCAAATCCCCACGATCCACCGGGATTTCTGCCGCATGGCGGCCGGGAAGGTTTTGGGAAAGTGCTCCCGGATGGCAATATACTCCTTGACCTTGACCTCTCGTTGTTTGCGGCTGAACCAGCCGGTCCTGAGGGTGGTGCGCTCGATGGCTTGCTTGACAAAAATCTGTTTCAGGCCGTAGGGCTGGAGCCTCAACCCGATATCATAATCTTCCGTAAGCGAGTCGATGTTGAACAACTGGTTATGATTGAGGCTGGCGGTCAATTCGATGGCCCGGCGACTGAAGGCGCAGCCCACCCCTGCCGACGGGACGTTGCCACTCAGGAATTCTCGCACTACCAGGTTCTTATAGTGGTTCTCAGAGAATTCATCGGCGTAATGGCCCTCGGTGAAGCGATACCATTTGGCGGGCAAGGGTAACACCGTCAGCTGGACCATGTCTTTCCGGGGAATCAGGTAATTGAACAACTTGAGGGTTAAGGGGTGAATGATATCCTCGGAGTCTTCCATGACGAAGATGGCGAACCGGACGTGGTTCTCCTCTTCGAAGAGCTTTATCCCCTGGTAGATCCAGTTCAGACAATCGGCTTTATTGGTAGGCCCGTCTTTGGGGCAGACGATGCGGTGCACGTTATCAACTTTTTCCCGGACGATCTCCACCTCCCTTTGAGTGCCCGGGTCATTGGGATAGGTGCCCACAAAGATATGATAGTTGGCATAATGCACCGCGCGCATTGTGTTTTCCAACATGTGGCGGATCACCGAAGCTTCATCCCAGGCAGGGATCAAGACCGCAATGGGCTGTTCCGAGACTTGGTGGAGCGACTCTTCGGTCAGGGGGCGGTATTTGGAGAGGATGAAGAGGCGGCGGTACAGACTGCGGATGCCATAGTAGATATCGATGAATATGTCATCAACGCCGCTGATAAAAAAGACCACAGCCACCCCATACAGGAGGACTTTAGCCATCACCAACAAATACGGGAATAATTCCACAAAGCTCATTTAAGGACCGCGACTCCTTTTATGGTTCTGGGAGAAACCAACCGAACCAGTTGCCCAACCGCACCTGGAAAAATATCAATAACTTTTTCGGTTAGTCAGTCATCTTCCTTAAACTTTATTGCTAATTAATGGTCGGATAATCAGCCAGGGAACCCTCATTAGAGCACCAAAAAGACCACTAAAGATAATTGTGTAATCAAAAGCGCTCACTAATCATCCCTCTGTTTTAATTCGAAAATTGTTGAGTTAATCATAGAGCGGAGAATTTGCTAAAGACACCGGGAGATACCCCGAATTAGGAAGGAGGGAATCACTAATTTCTCCGTAATAGCTTGCGGAAAGGTAAGACGATAGATCGTGGGGGTCTCTGAGCGATAACTTGCCATGATCACCATAGGTAAGCAGGCCGGCGTCAGGCATTTTGGGTTTCAGGCGATCCGGCATTACGTGGCCAGCTACCTGGCTGACAAACAGATATTTTCGCTAACCCAGGTCAGCCGTCTGCTGAGGCACCAAAGCAAGGCCACTACAGAAAGATACCTGCAGGTGGTTGATCCGCAACTGCGGGATGTAATGGCGAGCCTGGAAGAAGAGTCACATACGGAGTCACACACAAAAAAGCGGTCCATGGAGGCCATGAACCGCAAGTAATTTAATTCGTGGTGGAGATGAGGGGACTTGAACCCCTGACCTCCTACATGCGAAGCAGGCGCTCTTCCAGCTGAGCTACATCCCCACGTGCTGTTATTATGTCGGCTTAACGAGTGATGTCAAGCAGAATTGCGCCGGCGGCCTGGGGCCCTGGAAGCCCAGATCGGCCGGAAAACGTTGCCCGGAGCCGACCGCGGCCGGCCGCTTTCTGGAGAGCAGAGGTTAGCGACCCAGGGATCGCCAAACCCTCTCCCCTGCCAACTTACACGGCCTGGACTTCCTTGAGTCCCGGAACTTCCTTCAGCAGCATCTTTTCCACCCCCTGCTTCAGGGTCATCTGGGACATGGGGCAGCCCTTGCAGGCGCCGGTGAGCCGGACCTTGACGATGCCGTCGGTCACTTCGACGAGTTCAATATCCCCGCCGTCCCGTTGCAGCATGGGGCGGATCTTGGCCAGGGCTTGTTCCACCGATTTCTTCAAATCTTCCACGGACGTCCTCCATTACGCAATATACTTAATAATAACCCGGCCGCGGGAGGTTGTAAAGGACGGCTCCAATAGACCACGGGCCGGGAGGGTTACGGTGTCAACTGGAATACCACCTGAACGCTGGCCTTGATCTCCTCTTCCCCCACCTCGATGGGGGTAGGAGGGGCGGCGGCACCCATCCGCATAGCCTCTCCCCCGGCCCGGTAAGGATGATACTGCAGACCGGTGGAGATCTTTTCCACCCCTTTGATCTTGAGGCCCTGGGCCTGGGCCAGGGCTTCGGCCAGGCGCCGGGCCCGTTCCAGAGCCGCCACCGCGGCTTCCCGTTGTAAGTCCTCCAGACGGGAGTGGGGCCAAACCGGGCCACTGACCCCAGAGGCGCCGCTTTTCAGGGCGAGATCGATGATCGCACCCAGCCGGGCCGGTCCCTTGACCTTGACCTGAAAACGGTGCACCGCTTGATAGCCTTTGATTTCCGGGGGGCTTGATTTGTCATTGGCCGCGTAAACCGGCGAGAGGCGGTAGCCCAGGGTCTTCACCTGATCCTCGGGAAACCCCTGTTTGAGAGCCTTCAGGAGGCCGTCGGCCCGGCGGCTGTTCTCCTGGGCCGCGGCCTCGGCCTGGGGCGCCTTAGTCTCCACCTCCAGGGTCAGCAGGGCCAGGTCCGGCACGGCGGTTACCTTGCCTTCGGCCTCCACCGCGATGGTGGGAAAAGTGGCGGGCGGTTCGGCGGTTTGTCCGGTGGCAGCCAGGCAGCTAAACCATAAGGCCAACAGCAGCAGGTTGCTGAGCAGAGGTCGTCTCATTGTTCCTCCCCGGCGTCGGCGCCGATCCCCAAAGGTTGAATGGTTGCCAATACCCGCTTAATCATTATATTATTATTCATTAAGACTTTTGGCAAATCCGTCTTTTCGAGGCAATCATGGCCGATGAACCCAAAGCCAGCTCCCCGGCCCGTTATTCCATCTGGTACGTGCTGGCCATCCTCCTGGGCTTACTGGTTTTTCAATTTTATAGCGCCGCCAAACAGATCCCGGAGATCGGCTACAGTGAACTTCGCCATCTGATCGAAACCAAAGGGGTCAACGACCTGACCATCGGTCCCGAGACCATCACCGGCACGCTGCTGCCCAAAGGCGTCGAGGAACTGGCCAAGGAGCGCAAAGAACCGGATCTGCCCCAGAAGTTAGCCCAGATGTTTGACAAAAAGGAACCCACCTTTACCGCGGTCAAGATGGAAGACAAGGACCTGGTACAATTACTGGCCACGCATGGCATCAAGTACAAGGCCATCCCGGAAAAGACCCTGATTAACTCGCTGATTTCCTGGGTCCTGCCGATGGTGCTGCTGGTGGGCATCTGGATTTACTTCTTCCGGAAGATCGGCGGTGGCGCCGGCGGCTTGATGACCGTGGGCAAAAGTAAGGCCAAGGTTTACGTTCAGGACGAAACCAAGGTTACCTTTCAGGACGTGGCCGGGGTGGATGAAGCCATCGAGGAGCTCAAAGAGATCATCGAATTTTTGAGAAATCCCGCCAAATTCCAGACGCTGGGAGGCAAGATCCCCAAAGGGGTGCTGCTGGTGGGCCCGCCGGGGACCGGCAAGACCCTGCTGGCCCGGGCCGTGGCCGGGGAGGCGGGGGTGCCCTTCATGAGCCTCACCGGCTCGGATTTCGTGGAGATGTTCGTGGGGGTGGGGGCCGCCCGGGTGCGGGACCTGTTCGCCACCGCCCAGGAGAAGGCCCCCTGCATCATCTTCATCGACGAACTGGACGCCATCGGCAAGGCCCGGGGCATGAGCCCCATGGCCGGCCCCGAAGAACGGGAAAACACCCTAAACCAGCTCCTTTCGGAGATGGACGGCTTCGACACCCGCAAGGGCGTGATCATCATGGCGGCCACCAACCGCCCGGAGATCCTGGACCCGGCCCTGATCCGCCCGGGGCGCTTCGACCGGCACATCCTGGTGGACCGCCCCTCCCTCAAGGGACGGGAAGAGATTTTGAAGATTCATGCCCAGCAGATCAAGCTTTCACCCGAGGTCAACCTGACCACCCTGGCGGCCCGCACCCCCGGCATGGTGGGGTCGGACCTGGCCAACATCGTCAACGAAGCAGCCCTGCTGGCCGCCCGGAAGAACAAGACCGCGGTGGAGAAGGACGATTTCGAGGAGGCCATCGACCGGGTGGTGGCCGGGCTGGAAAAGCGCAACCGGGTCATGAACCCCCGGGAGAAGGAAATCGTCGCCTACCATGAAACCGGCCACGCCCTGGTGGCCGAGGCCCTGCCCACCACCGACAGGGTGCATCGGGTCTCCATCATCCCCCGGGGCATCGGCGCCCTGGGCTACACCATGCAACTGCCCACCGAGGACCGCTATTTGATGACCAAGACGGAGCTGGAAGATCGCATGGCCGTGATGATGGGCGGCCGGGCGGCCGAGGAACTGGTCTTCCAGGAGATTTCCACCGGGGCCCAGAACGACCTCTATCGGGCCACGGATATCGCCCGCTCCATGGTCCGGGAGTACGGCATGAGCGAGAAGCTGGGTCCCATGACCTTCGAACGTGAACGCCGGGCCATGTTTCTGGAAGGCCTCATGCCGCAGGGCACTAAAGATTACAGCGAGGCCACGGCCCAGGAGATCGACCAGGAGGTGGCGGAGCTGATGAACCGGGCCCACCAGCGGGCCAAGGAGGTGCTGGAAGCGCAGCGGCCCATCCTGGAAAAGGCGGCCAGGATTCTCCTGGAAAAAGAGGTCCTGGAAGGGGAGGAACTGCGGGAGATTTTGAATTCCACCGCGCCGCAGGAAAAGGCTTAAAATAGCTTCCTCAAAAAGGCATAGCTGATGTATCTTCACAAGAATCGGCCATTAATCTCCAAGAGATCTGACCATGCTTGGCGTTTCGCCCCTTAAGCTGTTCTCCACTGCCGCGGCCCTCCAAGATTTTCTCCTGAAGGAGGCCGGCCCCGGCACCCTGGTGGTGGTGCCGCACCAGCGGCTGGCGCAGCAGCTCTGGCAGCGGCAGCGCCAGGGTCAACTCCAGGCCGGCCGCCCCGCCTGGGAACCCCTGCCCCTGGTCACCTTGCAAGGCTGGTTGCACGACCTCCACCAATGGTCCGAGCTTGTCTTAGCTCCCGACTTGCGGCGCCTGTCCCTGTGGCTCCAGGCCATCAAGGCCACGCCGGTGTTGTCCGGCACCAAGGCTGATCTCCCCTGGGCCCAGGCCCTGGACGAGACCGATAATATCCTCTGCCGCCATCAATTGGCGGGCGGGGACGCCCGCCCCACCGGGGACGCCCGCCCCACGGACGATGGGCCCCTGATCGCCTGGCGGCGCCAGGTTACCCGAACCTTCAGGCACCTACTGGCGGCAGGCGGCTGGCTGGCCCCGGGAGAGCTGCCGGCCTATCTCTCGGCCCGTTTGGCTGATGGGAAGCTCCCCGTGCCCGGGAAGATCATGGTGGTGGGCCTGGAGAGCGCCGCCCCGGCGGAGAGCGCCTTCCTTATGGCCGTGGCCCGGCGCACCCGACTGCTACACCTCCAGGTGCGGGGCGATCCCCAGGCAGTGCAGGCCGCGGTGGTCCTGCCCGACCGGAGCCAGGAGGGGGCTTGGGTGGCCGCCCGGCTGTTGGAGTCGGCCGCTGCCGGCATTCCCCTGCACCGGCTGGCGGTGACCGCCATGGATATGGAACAATATGGCCCGCGTTTGCAGGCGGTTTTGGCAGAATTACTGGGGCCGCCGCAGGCCGCCGGCGGCTGGGCCTACAACTTTTCCCAGGGGCCGCGCCTGGTGGAAACCCCACTCTTCCTGGCCGCCACCCTGCCCCTGAAGTTCGTCGCCGCCGGGGAGCATAGGTGCGACCTGATGTCGCTCCTGCTGTCGCCCTTTTATCGCGGCCTCAGCCGGGACCGGGACCAGACGGCTCTGTGGGACCGGATCTTCCGGGAGCGCCGCCTTGACCAGGGCTGGCATTTCTTTCAGAAGGCGGTAGCCCAGTTCTCCAGGGGGGACCGGGGGATACAGCTGTTGTCGCGGCTGGCGAGACTCTGGGACTCACTACGGACTGCCGGCACCGGGGAGCAGTGGCGTCAGAGGTTGGCGCGGGCCTGGCAAGAGCTGGAATTTGCGCCGGCTTCTGAGGCGGAAATGATTCAGTGGGGCAGTCTCAAGGCCCTGTTACAAGAACTGGGTGCCGGCCTGTCGTCTGAACCCCTGGAGGCTGGGGAATTCCTGGCCTGGCTGGAGCATGGGGCCGGCAAGGTGCGGTTGCCCGGACCCGGGGTCCAGGAAGCCGGCCTCCAAATCTTGGGACTCTTGGAGATGCGGGGTCTGGAATTTTCCCGGGTCTTTTGCCTGGGCATGAACTCCGGGTCCTTCCCCCCGCCGCCCCGCTCCCTGCCCCTGCTCACCGCCGCCGAAAGGCGCGCCGTTCTCGGGGGTACTTACCAGAGCCAGCATCAATTTTCCCGGGAACTTTACGATACCCTGTTGGGCGCCGCCCCGGACCTGGTCCTCACTCGGCCAAAGGTAACCGAAGACGAAGAGCGGGTGGGCAGCCCCATGTACCTGGGCCCCTGGGAGCCGCAGGAGATGACGGTGCTGAGCCGGCCCCATTCGGCCTGGCTGCGGAGTCCGGCCATCCGGGCGGCCTTTGCCGGCGGCGGGACCACCTTTCCAGGTTACCCCGACGGTCCGCTATCCCTAAATCTTGACCCCCAGCTCTCCTTGAGCAAGGCCGCCACCGCCCTGGGCTGCCCCTGCCGGTTTCTGCTTGAGATCATCCTGAAGCTCAAGGAACTGCCGGAGATCGAGGCCGGTTTGGACCCCCGGGAGCGGGGCGACCGTCTCCATAAGGTTCTGGCCCGGTTCACCTCCGATTTTAAAGGATTCCTGGAGGAGCACGGTTGGGACCACGAGCAGGCCCAGGCAAGGCTTGCCGCCGCCGCCCGCCAGGTCCTGGGAGATCTCCTGGAAGATCTGCACTGGCAGGCGGAACTGGAGCGCTGGCTGGGGGAGACGGAAACCGGGCGGAGTCTGCTCCTGGATTGGTTGCGCCTGGAGCGGGAGCGTTATGAACAGGGCTGGCGCTGGCAGCTCATGGAAGCGGAATTCGCCGGGCTCAAGGAGGCGGGTTGGCCCTTTGCCTTGAAAGGCCGCCTCGACCGCCTGGACTATCACCCGGAAGACCGGCAGGCCATGGTCTGGGACTATAAGAGTGGCGAAGTTCCCGGCGCCAAACAGGTATTTGACGAGCTGCAGGAATTCCAGCTCCCCTGCTATCTACTGGCGGTGGAGCGCGGCCTCACTAACGCGCCACAGGAGCGGCAAGGGCTCCGGGCCGGGTTTATCGGCCTCAAATCAATCCGGGAAAAGCACCTGAAGCATGAGGATTTTGCCGCCCGCGCCGGGGAATGGCCCCAGGTGGCCGCGGCCCTGGTGGCCAAACTGCAAGACCTGGGGCGGCGCCTGGCCGCCGGTGATTTTCGGCCGAACCCCACCCCGGCGCCGGAGGGGAAAAATTTGGGAGCCTGTAAGTATTGCCCCTTCACGCTGCTTTGCGGATTCACCATTAAGACCGTAGCGGACAATGACGAAGGGGAAACGGATTAAGATTGTTTGGTTTAGTGGCACAGGCTTTCAGTCTGTGCCTCACAGGCCGGAGGCCTGTGCCACTTTTTAATACATCTGCGGGGCTGTAGGGGCGGCTCGCGAGCCGCCCCTACCACCGCGGCGATCCATTGACGGGATTTCATTATGTCCCATGACCAGAGCCAGAAAAATGCCATGACCGCCCTGCCCGCCGATCAAGATGCCCGGGACCGGGCCTTAAGCCCCCGGGGGAGCTTTCACCTGGAAGCCCCGGCGGGCTCCGGCAAGACTTCGGTGCTCCTGGCCCGCTTTCTTACCCTGCTGGCCAATGTTACGGCGCCGGAAGAACTCCTGGCCCTGACCTTTACCCGCAAGGCCGCGGGTGAGCTGCGCACCCGGATCATGGAACTTCTCTGGCCCCGGGCCGAGCCTTCCTTTGAACACCCCTGGGAACAACGCCTGGCGGACCTGGCCCAGGAAGTCCTGCGACACTTCGGCCGCCAGTCGGGAGCCCTCCAGGATATGCTGGCGGCGGAACGCCTGCCGGTCATGACCTTTCACAGCTTTTGCGCCCAGCTCCTGAGGCTGGCACCCCAGGAGGCGGAGGCGCCCCTGGAATTTCGCCTCTTGGAGGAGGACGAGGCCCGCCGCCTGAAGGAGGAGGCCCTGGAAGATCTGCGCCGGCGCCTTTCGGCCCGGCCCGCCCAGGACCCGGTGCGCCGGGCCCTGGTGCGGCGTCTGGTGCGCCTCAACAACGACTGGGGCCGACTGGCCGGGGAACTGCGCACCCTGCTGGCCCGCCGGGACAGCCTGGGAGATTTTCTGGATCTGGCCCGCCATAGCCGGGAACCGGCGGCCTACCACCGGTTATTGGAGGAGCGTTTCCGGCTGTTGCTGGCCCCGGTACTGCAAAGCCTGGTGGACGGCTTCGGGGCGACCGAACTGGGCCGGGAGTGGCCCCGCCTTAGGGGGGAACTTGGCGGGGTTTTTCTGGACGCGCCCCTGCCCCCGGAAATCCCCGGGAGCGCCCCCCTGGACGTGCCGCACTGGCAGGCCATCTCCCAGGTGCTGCTGACCAAGGGCGGGGAGCGCCGCAAGCAACTGAGCGAGAAGGTGGGATTCCCGGCCGGCTTCAATAAAGGCCCCTGGGCCTTTATGATCCAGGAACTGCCCGACTCTCTGGTGCAGCATCTGAAACGATGCCGGCAGTTGCAGTCTTTCGGCGTCCAGCCGGAGGAAGCCCAGGCCCTGCAGGATTTAGTGATTCTCCTCGGAGAGGCGCTGGACACTTACGAAAGACTCTGCGCCCAGCGTCAGGCCTTGGACTTCATCGCCCTGGAGCAGGCCACCCTGCGGTTGCTCTCCCATGAAGACCCCGGCGAGATCCTGCTGCGTTTGGACCTCAAGCTGCAGCACCTGTTGGTGGACGAATTCCAGGATACCAGCCAGAACCAGATGGAGTTGCTGTGCCGCCTCATGGCGGGCTGGCAGGCCGGAGAGGGGCGCAGCCTGATGGTGGTGGGGGATCCCAAGCAGTCCATTTACGGCTGGCGCCAGGCCAAACCGCGGCTTTTTGCGGCCTCTTCCCAGGGCCTCCCCTGCCCGGAGGAGCGTTTTCCCCTGGATTCCCTACTGCTCACCACCAACTTCCGGGCCACCCGGACCTTGATCGACTGGGCCAACGCCGTCTTTGCCGACGTCCTGGATCGGGTCCCGAGTTTGAGTTTCCATGCCGCGGACCCGCGCCCCGGGGCCACGGCTGGACCCGTTCCCAAGCTGGCGCTGTTTTCCGGCAATGAACAGCTCTCTCCCCGGGAGGCCGAGGCCCGCTGGCTGGCCCGGCAGGTGGCCGAGGCCTTGCCTGATCTCAAAAAAGACGAGACCATCGGCATCCTGCTGTTCACCCGGCGGCATTTGCCGCTCTATCTCCAGGCCCTGGCGGCGGCCGGCCTGACGCCTAAAGTCCGGGAAGGTTTGAAGCTGGCAGACAGCCGGGTGGTGCGGCATCTCCACAACCTGGCCCGGGCCCTCACCCGGCCCCAGGACGGGCTGGCCTGGGCCGCCCTGCGTCCTTACCCAGGTGGCCGCGGCGCCGGGAGAGCTTTGGCCGGAGAAGCTGCGGCATTCTGCCGAAAGTGAGGGGCGCCCGGGGGATTTAGCGAGCCTGACTAAAAGCCTGTTGGCGGCCCTGGCCCGGGTGGGGCGCCGGCCTCTAAGGGAAATAGTCGGACAATGGTTAGCTGAGACGGAGGCCTGGACGGGAATAACCGCCTGGGAAGGCCCCATGGGGGTGGCCTGCGCGCGGGCTTACCTGGAACTCCTGGCCCAGGCGGAGTCCGGCCTGCCGGAGGCCACTTTTTCCCAGGCCGACTTCAACTTGCCGGAGGCCTTTCAGCCACCGGACCCCAGGGCCCAGGATTCGCCGGTGGAAATACTGACGGTGCACGGCGCCAAGGGGTTGGAGTTCACCCGGGTGTTTCTGCCCTGCCTGGATTGGCAGCCTTTGACGGGCGAGGACAAAATACCTCCCTTCCTGCTGGAGGAGATTCCCGACAGCCGGGTTCAGGGCCTGGCCCTGGCCCGGCCCTACGTCCAGGAAAAGCAGAGTTCCCTTTACCTGTTATTAAAAGATTTGAAAGACCGCCGTATCCTGGAGGAAGCCCGGCGGGTCTTCTACGTGGCGGTGACCCGGGCCCGGCAGCAACTGACGCTCAGCGCCGCAGTGAAACGAAACAGCAAAGGGGAATGGACCATTCCCAAGGAAAGCCCCCTGGGCTGGCTCCAGGAGCATTACCGGGCCGAACTGCCCCCGCCCGGGACCACAGTAACCTGGCCGGGGCCGGAACTCCGGGTGGAACTGCTGACGGAACTGCCGCCCCCCAGCCCTTGGGCCAGGATAACCCCAGACCTGCCGGCGCCGCTGAGCTTTGCCCCGGAGGCCGCACCCTATCGGAAAATCTCTCCCTCCCAACTGGCGGAGGCCGAAATAATGGCCGCAGCCGCGTCGGCCGCCGAGGACGGGGATCTCCCCCGGCTCCGGGGGGAGATCATTCATCGAGGCCTGGAGACCCTGGCCCGAGGGGGCGAGTTCCCGGGGGTGGCCGGCCTGGCCGCGGCCTTGCGCCAGGCGGGCCTGGACCCGGAGACCGCGCAAAAGTTAGCCCCGGAGCTTCTGGAGGAACTGGAGGCCTGCCGCCGCGACCCCTGGTTGCTGCGCCTCCTTGACCCTGGTCTGCCCGGCGCGGTGAGCGAGTGGCTCCTGGAAGACCTGGCCGCGCCGGACACCCTGCGCCGGGGCCAGATCGACCGCCTGGCCTTTGATGGCGAGAGTTGGTGGCTGCTGGATTATAAAACCTCCCGGCCCGAGAAGCCGGAGGATTGGGAGGATTTCATCGCTCGGGAAACCGAAAAATACCGGCCCCAGCTCCTGGCCTACCGGGAGATGACGGCCAGGGCCAAGGGGCTGCGGCCAGAGGATATTCGGCTGGTTCTTTATTTCACCGCCTGCCGGAAAGTGGGGGAGATTTGAACTTTCGCGTGGAATCGGAGTTTCAGGACTAAGCCTGTAGGCCTTAGGGAATTGATTGCCTTTCTTTCCCCAAACTTATATCTTGCTCTCAGGCTGGCGCCCCTGAAAGGTGGCCAGATTCCTCTCCATCTTGCACTTGGACAAATCTATCTGCAGAAATGAGAAGGTCTCCAACCAAAAAAGCCGTTTCCATTCGCTTCAGTCTGCTGCGCAGCTTTATGGTCCTCATCCTCATCAGTTCCTTAACCGTCCTGATCCTGATGAGCATCCGGGCCCATAAGACCGAAGTTGAATTGTCCGAACAGCTAATCAGTAAAGGGATGGTGCAAGCTGACCAGGAGTTGAACAATTTCTTTCAGCCGGTACAGAAGAATGTCCTGTTGGCGGCTGCCTGGGGACTCGGAGGCAAGCTTAATCTGGATGAAGTCGTTGCCGGCGCACCCGGGAAGCTCACCCAGGGCCAGCTCAAGGCTGCTACCCAAATCGATTTGCTCTTGGCGCCGCTCATGCAGCTTTTCCCTGATATGTCTTCTCTCCAGGTGGCCAATGCCCGGGGGGATGGTTTTCTCATCATCCGTCTGGAACACGGCCGCCTGAAGAACCGGGTGGTATCCCGGGAACGATGGGGGACCCAGACCCTCTGGTTTGACATCGACCCATTGGGCCGGCCGAAATCCCCGGAATGGAAAAAGGTTGACTACGAACCCAGAGATCGGGCCTGGTATGTCGGGCTGCAATCGCTACCGGATCTGGAAGTCTTTTGGACTGACCCTTATCTCTTCTTCACCACCAAAGACCTGGGGATTACCGCCTCGGTCAAGTGGAAGGATCGGGGCAGGGATTATGTGTTTGCCGCGGATATCCTGCTGGCGGCCATCACGGACTTTACCCAGCGGGATAGCACCCAGCTTACCAAACATTCTCAGACCGCGGTCTATACCCAGGACTGGCGGGCGGTGGGATTGCCTCGTTACCCGAAGTTTCAGAACCCGGAGGCGATACGCCGATCTTTTCTCCTCACCGTCGATGAAATTCAGATTCCGGAATTGCTGGCCGCAGTGCACGAGGCGCGTGACAATGAGGCGATTGGCAAGAAGATAAAAGAATCCGGCCAAGCCAGGTTCAGTTACGAGAGCCGGGATGAAACCTGGTGGGCCGGAGTAACTTCATATCCCTTGGGGAAAATGCGCCACCTGTGGGTCGGCATCCTCGTACCCAATAATGATCTGCTGGAAGGGATCACTCAACTACGTGTCTATCTGCTGGCTGCAACTCTATTGGCCCTGGCGGCGGCTCTGGCCTATGCCATTCTCCTGGCCCGATCTTACAGCAAACCCCTGGAGGCCCTGGCGGCCCAGAGCCGGGCCATTCGCGATCTGGATTTTCGCGCCGACCAAAAGATCGAAGCAAAACTTCGTGAGTTTAAGCAATTGGCGGAGGCCCAGGCGCAATCCCTGGCGGCCCTGCAATCATTTGCGCACTATGTGCCCATAGAAGTGGTGAAGGAGTTGGTGCGTAAGGGCGAAGTGGCCCGTATCGGCGGCCGGATGGAAACGCTGCCGGTCCTGTTTACCGATATCGCCGGTTTTACCAAGATCTCGGAGTCCATGTCGCCGGAAGCCTTGACGAATCACATGGCCGAATACTTTCAAACCATGATCGATACCCTGCACCAATACTCGGCCACCGTGGACAAGTTTGTCGGTGACGCCATTGTGGCCTTCTGGGGGGCGCCCACGCCCGTGGCAGAACCGGCGGACCAGGCGATTCAAGCCGTGCTCGCCTGCCAGGCCCGACTTAAAGCCTTGAATGAGCAATGGCTTGCCAGGGGTCTGCCGCCCTTGCCCACCCGGTTTGGCCTGGCAACCGGACCCGTGGTCGTCGGCAATATTGGGGCTCGCACACGACTGGCCTACACGGTCCTCGGTGACCCCGTGAATCTGGCCAGCCGCCTGGAAGGCCTGAATAAGATTTACGGCTCGTCGATATTGGTGGACGAAGCAACTCGCCAGGCCGGTGGTGACAACTACGAGTGGCGCCACCTGGACCGTATTATCGTCCTGGGCAAAACGGAGCCCACCGAGATTTTCGAAGTTCTGGGTCTGGCGGGTACGGTTGCCGAAAAGGTGCTGGCCGGCGCCAGGAGATATGAAGCGGCCTGGGACCAATACCGGTCGGGGGATTTTCACCAGGCGTTGAAAGCACTTCAGGGTTTTGAGTCGGAGTTCGGACCGGAGCTGGCGGTACAATTACTGCGGGAGAGGTGCGAGGAATACCGTAAGTCCCCACCGGAAGACGGCTGGGACGGAACTTCGAAAATGACTACTAAGTAAAGCCCAATATGGATCGAGCCCATCGCACCGTCAAAAAAATGTGGCGGAACAAACCCAGGGCCGGCGACCGGAAAACTGACCGCGGCACCCTGGGACTCCTGTTCCCGTCGCTGTGCTGGCTACTCGCGCTCGTCTGCTCCGCCCTGGCTCACGAAACCCTGGAGGCCCAGTCCATCCGCTTCCGCCTCATCCCTGCCGGGTATTATCTCCTGGGTTCGCCCCTCAGCGAGCCGGGGCGCTACGCCGACGAAGACACGCCCCACCGGGTGCGGGTGGTTAGCTTTTACCTGGCGGTCACCGAGACCACCAACGCCCAGTATCAGGGCTTTCTCAAGGCCACCGGCCAGCAGCCGCCCCTCTATTGGGAGGATAAGAACCTCAACGGTCCCAACCAGCCGGTGGTGGGGGTGACCTGGGATGACGCCATGGCTTTTTGCCGCTGGCTCACCCAGGTGACCGGCGTCAGCCATAATTTGCCCAGTGAGGCCCAGTGGGAGGCCGCGGCCCGGGGCGGCCTCACCGGCCAGCCCTACCCTTGGGGCGCCGAGGCCCCGGACGCGGGCGGGATTTATCGGGCCAATTTGCGCCATGACCGGACCGCCAAAGACGGTTACCTCTTCACCGCCCCGGTGGGTTCCTTCCCGGCCAATGGTTACGGCCTGTTCGATATGGCCGGCAACGTCTCGGAATGGTGCCTGGACCAATATACGCCGACGGGCTCCGGTCCTTTCAAACCGGGGTTGCTGCGCCTGCTGAAAGGCGGCTCCTGGTTCTCCCAGGCCCGGGACCTGCGCGGTGCCGCCCGCCAATCCGCCCCGCCCGGCTATGCCGACGGCTATATCGGCTTCCGGGTGGTGCGCCAGGCGAATTCTGCCAAGTAATCTTTTTCCCTGTGAAAATCCAACGTAGGGGCGGCTCGCGAGCCGCCCCTACAGAGCCGCCTGACAAGAGAATATCATTCTTTTATTTTGCTTGACATGATAATGTATAGATGATAATAAGGATAAGTAGAAGCGTGGCAATTACTTTGGCGATAACCTATTGAAACAAGGAGTATAAAATGGCCGAGATCGACTTTGACAAACTATCCATGGATCCGGCGGCCCAGGAGATGCTCAAGAAGGCGGCGGCCGAGGGCGTCGAGACGATTTTTGACCGCGCCAAAACCATGAAGCCCTGCCCCATCGGGGCCGAAGGCGCCTGCTGCCGGATTTGCGCTCAGGGTCCCTGCCGGGTGCCGCCGCCCAAGAAGAAGGAAGGTGAGACCGGGGAAGAGAAGAAACAGCGCATGGGTCTGTGCGGGGCCACCGCCGAGACCATTGTGGCCCGGAACTTCGCCCGCATGGTGGCCGCCGGCACCGCGGCCCACAGCGACCACGCCCGGGGCGTAGCCAAGTTGTTCATCGAAGTGGCCAACGGCCGGACCCAGGGTTACAAGATCAAGGACGTGACCAAGCTGAAACGAGTGGCCAGGGATTGGGACGTGGCCATCACCGAAGGTGAAGGCGACGACGCCAAGCCCCGCTCGGCCGAAGCCATTGCCATAGAGTTGGGCCCCAAGGTCCTGGCGGAGTTCGGCCAGCAGACCGGCGAGATCAACTACGTGCGTCGGGCCCCCAAGAAGCGCCAGGAAATCTGGCGGAAGCTGGGCATTGTGCCCCGGGGCGTCGACATCGAGGTAGTGGAACTGATGCACCGCACCCACATGGGCGTGGACCAGGACTACCACAACCTGATGAAGCAGTCCTCCCGCTGCGCCCTGGCGGACGGCTGGGCCGGCTCCATGATCTCCACCGACCTGCAGGACATCATGTTCGGCTGCCCCACCCCGGTGGCCGGCGAGATCAACCTGGGCGTGCTGAAAGAAGACCATGTCAACATCGTGATGCACGGCCATGAGCCGCTGTTGCCCGAGATGCTCTACGTCGCCTCCATGGACCCGGAGCTCATCAAGGCCGCCCAGAGCAAAGGCGCCAAGGGCATCCAGCTGGGCGGCATGTGCTGCTCGGCCAACGAAGTCCTGATGCGCCACGGCGTGCCGGTGGTGGGCAACTACCTGCACCAGGAACTGGCGGTGATCACCGGCGCCGTGGACGCGTTGGTGGTGGACGTGCAGTGCGAGATGCAGGCCCTGGAAAATGTGGTCAAGTGCTACCACACCAAGCTGATCACCACCGACGACCGGGCCAAGATGCCGCTGGCGGAGCACGTGGCCTTCGACGAGCACCATGCCCTGGACGTGGCCAAGAAGATCATCATGATGGCCATCGACAACTATCCCAACCGCAAGGCGCCGGTGCTGATCCCGTCGCATAGCTCCCCCACCGTCGTGGGCTTCTCGTACGAGACCATCCAGTACCTGCTGGGCGGCTCCATCCGCGGCTCGTACTACACCCTGAACGACAACATCATCAACGGGCGCATCCGGGGCGTGGCCGGCGTGGTGGGCTGCAACAACTGTCGCACCGCCCAGGACACCTCTCACATGGTGTTGATCAAGGAACTGATTAAGAACGACGTCATCGTCCTGTCCACGGGCTGCGCCGCCATGGCGGCGGGCAAATATGGCCTCATGACCCCGGAAGCGGCCTCCAAGTACTGCGGCGCGGGCCTGGCCGAGGTCTGCGAGACCGTGGGCATCCCGCCGGTCCTGCACATGGGGGCCTGCGTGGACAATTCCCGCATCCTGATGGCGGCCACCGCCTGCGTCAAGGCCGGCGGCCTGGGCACTGATATCAGCGACCTCCCCGCGGCGGGCGCCGCGCCGGAGTGGATGAGTGAGAAGGCCATCGCCATCGGCCAGTACTTCGTGGCCTCCGGCGTCTACACCCTGTTCGGCGTCACCTGGCCCACTACCGGGTCCGAGATCCTCACCGACTACCTGTTCAAGGGGATCGAAGAAGAACTGGGCGGCAAGTGGGACTTCGAGCAGGATCCGGAGCTCATGGCCAAGAAGATGATCGCCCACATCGACCTGAAACGGAAGGCGCTGGGCATCGACAAGGCCCGGGAGCGGGTGCTCATGGATATGGAAATGCGCCGCACCATGGACGCCGCCGCCGCCGGCGAAGAGCATTAAAAATGTCATAGGACCTTGGGGGAGGGGCCAGGGGTCGAGGACCCCTGCCCCTCAACCAAACCCCCTCCCCAACCCCTTATATAAATAACAAAAAGCCGGGACCCAGAAGGCCCCGGCTTTTTCAGTGGATTAAACTACTTGTAGGGGCGGACCTAAGTGTCCGCCCCTAGCCTTTTTCATAGTTGCAATTAGCCAACCACCAGAGTAAAAGAAAGGGGAGATGGCCGGAAAACCAGAAAAACCCCACTATCACGGCCACCGCGCCCGCCTCCGGCAGCGCTTCCTCCAGGGCGGGCCCGGGGCCTTGCAAGATTACGAGCTGCTGGAGCTGCTGCTTACCTTTGCCATTCCCTACTCCGACGTCAAGCCCCTGGCCAAGCAGGTGATCGCCCACTTCGGCTCCTTTCCCCGGGTCTTGGACGCCACTCCCGAGGCCTTGCTGGAAGTTCCCGGCATCCGGGAATACTCCGCGGTGCTCATCCGCCTGGTGAAGGCCTGCGCCGAATACTATTTGAAGGACGGGATCCTGGCTCGGGAAAAGATCGGATCCCTGAGCGCCCTGGTGGATTACTGCCGCACCGCCATGGGCGGCCTGGCCGATGAGCAGTTCCGGGTGATCTTCCTCAACAGCCAGAACGAAATCATGGCCGAAGAGATCGTCCAGGAGGGCACGGTCAACCAGACGGTGGTCTACCCCCGCAAGGTCCTGGAACTGGCCCTGAAGCACAAGGCCACCGGCCTCATCCTGGTGCACAACCACCCGAGCGGCAACCTCACCCCCTCGACCGCCGACCTGGAACTGACCCGCTCCCTGGTGAAGGCCTCCCACGCCCTCAACCTGACGGTCCACGACCACCTGATCATCAGCCGCCACGGTTACTTCAGCCTGGCGGAGAAGAATCTGTTGTAGGTCTAGCAACTTTTCGAAAAGTTTTTATCATGGACCCAGATCTTCTTAGACGGAGGGCTGACATTCATGCGCCGACTTCTTACAGAACGAGATGAGTTATGAGCCGGATAAAAAGACCTAACGGCCAACATTGGTGGTTAATAGGGACGGCCCTGGCGCTGACGGTCTTTCTGACCACGTGTTGGTCACGGGGCGCGGATCTCGTCGTCGATGGCGGCGACACTTATGCAGTCAGCAACGACGTCACCTTTAATAATATCTATGTCGGTAACTTATCCACCGGCAACTTGAACCAGAGCGGTTTCACCAATACATTGACCGGCAACCTCTATCTGGGCTATTCTGCCGGCAGCAGCGGCGCCTATAACCTGAGTGGCGGCAGCCTCTCAGCCAGCAATGAAGTTATCGGCCTTACCGGCAGCGGTGTCTTCACCCAAAGCAACGGCGACAATACAATGATTGGCAATCTCCAGCTGGGCTACGACCCGGGCGGCAGCGGCACTTATAACCTAAGTGGCGGCAGCCTCTCGACCGGTGTTGAGTTCATTGGCTTCTCCGGACAAGGTGTCTTCAACCAGAGCGGCGGTACCGCGAGCGTTAACAGCTACACCTATCTGGGATTTTCTCCCGGCAGCAGCGGCGTCTATAACCTGAGCGGCGGCAGCCTCTCTCAGGTCCGTCAATATGTGGGCTTATACGGCAGCGGCATTTTCAATCAGACCGGCGGCAGCAATACGGTGCAATTGATCGATATTTATTCAGGACTCTATCTGGGCTATTGGGGCGATGCCAGGGGCGCCTATAACCTGAGCAACGGTAGTCTCACGGCCCCCTTTGAGATCGTCGGCGTCTTCGGGACCGGCGTCTTCAACCAGAGCAACGGCGTTAATAAAATAAACGGCGACCTCAGTCTGGGTGATGGGCGCAACAGTAGCGGCACTTATAACCTGAGCGGCGGCGACCTCTCAGTCGAGAACGAAGTTATCGGCGCTAGCGGCAACGGCACCTTCATCCAGACTGGCGGCACCCACACCATAACCGGTGACCTGGTGCTGGCGGCCAGTCCCGGCAGCCGCGGCACTTTGGCGTTATTGGGGGGCGGCATTTCCGTGGGCGGCAACTACATTCAGACCGCCGCCGGCACCCTGGCCGTAGGGCTCTCCTCCTCGGCAAATTTCCCCAAGATCGAGGTCGGGGGGACCGCCAGCCTCAATGGCGCCTTCATCCCGGTGCTGCAAGGCGGTTACCTGCCTCTCGGCAACCAGCTCTTTCACGGGGTCATCAGCGCGGCGCAGGGCATCAGCGGAACCTTCGGCACCATGGGTAACCAATTTATTACCCCCACTCTGTACTGGCAGCCGCTATACACCCCTAATACTTTCGATCTCCTGGTTCTGCGCAGCTACACCAACCCCGCGCTTACCCTGACCCGCA
The DNA here is from genome assembly GCA_026388765.1 of Deltaproteobacteria bacterium. Taxonomy (GTDB): domain Bacteria; phylum Desulfobacterota; class Desulfobaccia; order Desulfobaccales; family 0-14-0-80-60-11; genus JAPLJC01. The sequence continues at coordinate 24,756 of JAPLJC010000234.1, read as the reverse complement.
ACCAGTCGAACGTGGGCGCCATCCTCAACAGCGTGGCCACCAGTGCCGCCGGGGATCTGAATACCGCTTTAAATGCCATCGACGGTCTCTCCAGCAGCAGCTTGGTGGCCAACGCCTTCCAGCAGATCTCCCCGGATAAGGCGACCGCCCTCCCCGCCCTGGCCTTGGCCGGGGCCAACCTGCAAATGCGCAACCTTTCCCGCCGGGTCACCAACCTCCGGTTCGGCGGCTCGGAAATGGACAGCGCGTGAGGCTGGCCCGGCTCCTTCAACCCCAGTTACTCCCGGACCGCGGGGCTGATGCTGGCCTACAATTCCTCCAGCCTTACCGGGCTGATCGCCGCCAGGAAAGAGGCAGCCCCCGAAACCCGCTGGGGCCTTTATCTCGACCCGGGCCTCATCCTCGGGTCCCAGAAGTCCTCGCTGAACCAGACGGGCTTTGACTTCACCCTGGCGGGCTTCACCACCGGGGCTGACTACCGGGTGCGGGACCACCTCCTGGTGGGCCTGGCCACCGGCTATAGCCACACCGGGGCCGCTTTTCACGGCTCCGGGGGCAATGTGGAAGCTAACACCTGGCCCCTCACAGCCTACGTCGCCTACCTGCCCGAGTCCTTTTACGCCTTCGGCTCCCTGGGCTATGCCCTGAATCTTTACGACCTGGGGCGAGATATTTCTTTCGGCAGCCTTAGCCGCAATGCCAAGAGCTCGCCCACCGGCAACCAGTTCAACGCTTACGGCGAGACGGGCTACGATCTGAAGGCCGGTGGGCTGGTTCTGACCCCGGTGGCTTCCCTGGCCTACTCCCGCCTCTGGGTGGACGGTTTTACGGAGAGCGGGGCCGGAGCCCTGGACCTGAAGGTCTCACCCCAGAACGCCGAATCACTGCAAACCGGGGTGGGCGCCAAGGCCGCCGTCCCCCTCCAGCGGGGCCCGGTCAAGGTGGTGCCCCAAGTCTACGCCACCTACCAGCACGAGTTCTCCAACGACGCCCGGGGCCTGGACGCCCGCCTCAGCCAGGTGGGCAGCACCTTTAATTTTCAGACCGACAAGCCCCAACGCGACTTTGCGGTGGTGGGGACCAGCGTCACCCTGCTCAAGCAGAATTATTCACTCTATTTGGATTATAACGCCGAGGTGGGGCGGAGCACCACCACCGCCCATGCCATCAACGCCGGCCTGCGCTGGGCGTTCTGAGCGGTCGTAATCGGCTGCGGCGGGGCACCACTCGGGGGGCACCGGCGAGACGCTTGGTGGCGCTGGCCTCTGGCCGGTGAAGGTCTCCCATGCCCTGAACCTGACGGTCCACGACCACCTGATCATCAGTCGCCACGGCTATTTTAGTTTGGCGGAGAAGAATATGTTGTAGGTATCAAAAGTTCCTGACAAGTATCAATAATGGCAAGATAGTGCGCCACAAGCGCGCTTGGTGTTATAGGGAAGGCGTGCGCAACTGCACGAGAGATGGGGGCTCCCCCCCCCCCCGGAGCCGGAACGGTGGTGGTGACGCCCCTCCCAATTTGTACCATTATTTATGACCCGCCGGACATGTATAGACCTGTAATACCCTAGATCCTAATGTCTTAACCGAGTTAATCGGCACCTTTTATCTCCCGGCCGTATTTGGTCAGATGGGGTCTGGTTTTGATGTTTAACTTATTTTTGATGCTGCATAGGTGGTTTTGGAAGGTCTTATTGGAAATGAACAGGCGGTCGCAAATCTCTTCGTCGGTCAAGTAGTCGGCAATCAGGGATAATACCATGGTTTCCTGCCGGCTCAACCTCTCCTCAGTCTTCTGTTGCAAATAAATATCGCTCATCTGGCCCGCAAGGCGGGGAGAGATATATTCTTTGCCGCTCCGGATGGTGTCGATGGCCGACATGAGGTCGTGAAAGGCGTCCTCCTTGAGCAGATACCCGTTAACGCCGACCAAAAAGGCCCCCTTCAGGCAACCCGTGGATTTGTGCATGCTCAGAATCAAGATCTTAACTTCCGGATAGAGTTTCTTGATTTCCCTGGCCGCCTCCAGACCGGAAAGGTTCGGCATGGTCAGGTCCAGAATAATCAGATCCGGGCGGGTATGTTGCAGGAACTCCATGAGTTCGAGGCCATCACCCACTCCCCCCACCACTGCCAATCCTTCGGTGTCCCCAATGGCCTTGCGCATGGCCTCGCGAAACAAGACGTGATCATCCGCCAGCAAGATGCGATATGGTTCCATCGCCTTCTCCTCTGCCCACGGGAACAGTAAAGGTTATCTTGGTGCCTGAGCCCAATTCACTTTTCAGGTCAAGCGAGCCGCCGATTAATTGGACGCGTTCTTTGATGGTGGCCAGGCCGAATCTTCTGGCTTTGGGGCGATCGGCCAAGACCTCATCAACCTCGAAGCCTTTGCCGTCGTCCTGGATCAGCACAGAGATGCATGGCTCTGACCCTTTAATCATCGCTTTGACTTGCCGGGCCTGGGCATGGCGCCCGATATTGGTCAGGGCTTCCTGGAAAATCCGATAGATATGGCGCTGCACCTGCGGCGCCAACAGATCGTTGACTTCATCGATGTCTGCCGCAACTGCGATATTGGAGCTCTTCCCGAATTCTTCCAGCAGAAACCGGACCGCCGCGGAAAGGCCGAGGTTTTCCAGGACGGTGGGACTCAAATCTTTGGCCAGGCGTCGGATGTTCTCGATGGCCTCGTTGATATTTTCCAGGACTTCGCCGCTATCCTTCCGGATGGCAGGGTCGGTCAACTTCTCATGGATGGCGCTCACCTGGAATTTCAGCAACATCATGGCCTGGCCCAGTTCGTCATGCAGCTCCTTGGAAATCCGGCTGCGCTCGATTTCCTGGATATTGAGGAGCTGCGCCGCCAGCTTCCGCAACCGCTGCTCCGATTCCAGGAGTTTGAGCTCACTCTGCTTGCGAACCGTGATATCCCGAACGATGGAAAGAATGGTGGGCCGACCGGAGAGCTGAAAGTAGTGGGAATGGACTTCTACCGGGATTTTGAGGCCATTCTTGTCCTGGATAACGGTCTCAAAAAGGAGCGGGGCGTTGTCGGCACTCTTTTGGTCCAAGGCGTACTGCTCATTCGTGCCTGGCGCCGCCAGGTCTGCGGGAGTGAGGCGCAATAGTTCTTCTTTGCCATAACCCAGGTTCTTGTAGGCCACCGCGTTGGCTTCAATGAATTTCCCCCGTCCTTCCCCTTCGGGAGACACCACGAAGATAGCATCGTTAACATTGTCGAACAACTGCCGGTAGCGTCCCTCACTTTCTGTCATCCTGGTGAAATAATGAAACGCCAAGATTCCCAGGATAACCGAAAATGCCATAAATATGCTGCGGTTATAAACTTCGCGAGGTGGAATATCGAAAAGCAGCAAATCTAGAAAAGTCTTCGGCTCGTAAAAAAAATAGTAATCGAAGATACTAATGACCACCACCACTGCCAAACCCAGGGCCACGGCGATGACGATAACCTTGTATTGACGTTTAAGCATCTTGGCCTACAATAAACTTGGTTTAACCGAGATAATGTGATAGCACAAGTTTCCTTAAAAAAATAAGTTTTCCCTGAATTTTGGGCCTAGCCTTCCCCTCAGAACCAAGACACCTCATTGCTGTGGAGTTTAAGGACCCCAGGCCATTACCGCCCGGTAATGGTGCGCCTGGGGAAAAGCTGAGGTCACCTGCATATACCACCAGTAGAACTGCTATTTATGTTCAACTTTTTGACTGCTAATTTTTTGTAGATATGTTCAGCTTGAATTACAATTTGCCTTCATGATTCCCGAAAACGTAATTCGTAAAATTGAGGCCATAGTCGGCCCCAATCACATCCTCACCAGCCCCCAAGGACTGCTGGACCTAGGCCTATGATGCCACCGACCAGGCCCAGGCGCCGGAGGCGGTGGTCCTGCCGCTGGTCGGCTCTGCCGATTCTGGTGAAAATTGATTTTTTTTCAGAGACTTATGCTATTATACTTTCCAGGAGCAGGGTTGCCCCGATCAGCGAGTCGTTGGCGGGTTTAACTTCGGGCAAAAAGGTTCGGGGTCCCGCTTGGGGACAGACGCAGATAGATAGCAAATAATCTTGGTTAAGACACCCGGGAGGGGTGAAACAATGCCGGAAAGAGTAATAAACCTGGCTGATTTCAAAAAGCCGAATCCACGCAATGTTTTAATTATCGTTGGGATCATCGTCGCCCTGATCATTGCTTGGGGCACCTTTGTCATCGTCCCGGCCGGCCACCGGGGGGTGGTCCTCTGGTGGGGGAGTGTCGAGAATAGAATCATGGGGGAGGGGCTCAACTTCATAGTGCCCATTGCCGAAAGAGTCATCAAGGTGGATGTCAAGGTGCAACCCCATCCCTTCAGGGAGATCGACGCCTCTTCCAAGGAATACCAGAATGTGAAAATGACGGGCATGATGAACTTCCACATCGACCCGGCTTATGTCAACGACCTTTACCAGAAAGTGGGGCTCGATTTTGCTGACAAGGTGATCGACCCGGCTTTCAACGACTTTGTCAAAGAGGTTGTGCCGACCTACCCGATCGGGGAGATTCTTCCCAAACGGGAGGAGATCCGGAAGCGGGCCATGACCAAATTGGGAGATAATCTCCAAAGATATCACATCATCGTCGACGACATCTACTTTGCCAATATCCGCTTCTCTCCCGAATATGAAGGGGCCATCGAGGCCAAGCAGGTGGCCCAGCAGCAGGTCGAAACCCAGAAACAGGTTTTGGCCCAACGCGAGATTGAAGCTCAGCAAAAGGTGGCCACGGCCAAAGGAGAGGCTCAATCCATTCTGGTGGTGGCTCAGGGACAGGCCCAAGCCAATGATGCCCTATCCCGGTCGATCACCCCGATCCTGGTGCAGTACAAAGGTATTGAGAAATGGAACGGGATTTTACCTCAAGTCTCCGGCGGAGCCGTCCCCTTCATCGAATTGGGCAAGATGGGCGGCTCGTCGGGCGGCGCGGAAGTAATCAAAAAATGACCTGAGAGGTCACAGTTGGGAGTTCGGAAGCTTTCAGTCAATTTGACTTCATGATTCCCGAAAACGTCATTCGTCAAATTGAGGCTATTGTCGGCCCGGAGCAGGTCCTCACCTCGCCGGAGGAATGCTGGACCTATGCCTATGATGCCACCGACCAGGCGCACGCGCCGGAGGCGGTGGTTTTTCCGGGTTCGGCGGAGGAAATTGCCCGGATTGTGCGGCTGGCCAATGAGCACCGCTTCCCCGTCACCCCGCGGGGGGCGGGCACCGGCCGCAGCGGTGGCGCCGTGCCCATTGAGGGTGGGGTGGTCCTGGTGTTGACCAGGATGAACCGTATCCTGGAAATCAACCCCGCCGACCTGGTGGCGGTGGTGGAGCCGGGAGTCATCCTGGGCCGGTTGAAAAGAGAGGTGGAAGACCGGGGCCTTTACTATCCGCCGGACCCGGCCAGCGCCGAGTTCTGCACCATCGGCGGCAACGTGGCCGAGTGCGCCGGCGGCGCGGTGGCGGTGCAATACGGCGTCACCCGGGACTACGTCCTGGGGCTCACCGTGGTCTTGCCCACCGGCGAAATCATCGACGCCGGCAGCCGCACCATGAAGGGGGTGGTGGGCTACGACCTCACCCGGCTGTTTCTGGGGTCGGAGGGCACCCTGGGGGTGATCACCCGCATTATCCTGAAGCTGGCGCCCAAGCCCGCGGCCCGGCAGACCCTGGCGGCGGCCTTCGGGACATTGGCGGCCGCGGCGCAGGCGGTGGGCCAAATCCTCACCGCGGGCCTCGCCCCCACTGCCCTGGAATTCATGGACCGGGTCACCTTGGGCTGCGTCCGGGAGCTGCTGCCCTTTAAGGTGCCCGAAGCGGCCGCGGCCCTGCTGCTGGTGGCGGTTGACGGCCATCCCCACGACGTGGAGGAGCGGGCCGCAGCCATCGCCCGGTTTTGCGAGGAGCAGGGGGCAACCCCCGTTCTCCGGGCCCGAACTGCGGCCGAGGCGGAAGACCTCTGGAAGGCCCGCAAGGTCATTTCTCCGGCCCTGCTCAAGGTGAAGCCCAACAAAGTCAGCGAAGACGTGGTGGTGCCGCTGGGGGAAATTCCTGCCTTGATTGACGGCTTGCAAGCAATCTCCCGCCGCCGGGGCCTGCTCATCCCCTGTTACGGCCACGCCGGGGACGGCAACATCCACGTCAACGTCCTTTATGACCGCAAGGTGGAACGGGAACGGGAGGCGGTGAACCCCACCGTGGTGGATATCTTTGCCTTGACCCGGGAGCTGCGCGGCACCCTGTCGGGGGAGCACGGCATCGGCCTCACCAAGGCCCCGTACCTTAAGATGGAACTCTCCGAGGCGGCCATGGCCTTGCAGCAGCGCCTGAAGCGGGCCTTCGACCCCAACCGGATCATGAATCCCGGGAAGATCTTCCCCGGTCTCCGGGCCAGATGAAGGAGGCCGGATTTCCTGGCACCTCGGCTTATTTTGGGGTATAATGGAATAAAATGGGCAGGTTTAGAAATTTTTAATGCTTGACAAAATTTTCACAATCGCTTACGTTTTAATACGTTGAAATCAAAAACCCCGTGGACCAAATATTGAAGGAGGATATTGCGGCATGGCCACTGTAGAATTCAAAGGCAAAACTTTCACGGTAGACGAAGACGGCTTCCTGGAGAATCTGGACCAGTGGAACAACGAATGGGTGGATTACGTAAAAGAGTCCGAAGGCATCACGGAGCTTTCTGAAGAGCATTGGAAAGTCATCCACATGCTCCAGGATTACTACAAGAAGAACGGCATCGCCCCCATGGTGCGAATCCTCTCCAAGGTGACGGGCTTCAAGCTGAAACACATTTACGAGCTATTTCCCTCCGGACCGGGGAAAGGCGCCTGCAAAATGGCAGGATTGGCCAAACCCACCGGTTGCGTCTAAACCCGTTCCTCCTTTTTACATAAGAGGCAATGACCATAGAGCAGATTCCCTGTGCCAGGGGAATCTGCTCTATGTGTTAAGGTATTGTTAGACCAAAAGATTCATTTGACTTTTCCCATTCTTCCCGTTACATTGCCACAATAGGATTACCCCTTTCCAGCGCACCAGATGGTCACGCCAGCGGTCCGGAGAAGACTGCCGGAGTGGCTTGAGCCCTTGATCTTCCGGCCGGCCTCAGAATGATTCAACCTAAGGAGTTAGACCCATGGCGCGACCCATGAACAAGATTCTATTCATCGAACCTCGGGCCCCTCAGGAGCATATTTTCAGCCGGGTGGCCATTCCGCGCCTGGGGTCGCTCCTGCTGGGCACCATCCTGCAACGCCAGGGGCTGGAGGTCAAGGTGATCATCGAAGAGATGTTCGCCCCGGATTATGCTTCCCTGGATTTTAAACCGGACCTGGTCTGCATCTCCAGCATTTCTTCCACGGCCCCCCGGGCCTATGAGTTGGCGGATTTCTATCGGGACCAGGGCCTCCCGGTGGTGTTGGGCGGCGCCCATGCCAGTTTCCTGCCCCGGGAAGGCCTGGAGCACGCCGACTACGTCATCTGCGGCGAAGGCGAAGGGGCCTTGCCGGAGCTGGTGAGCGCCCTGGAAAGTGGCGGCGACGTCAGCGGCATCCAGAACCTCTGTTTTCGCCGGGGAGACACCATCCAACAAAATCCCTGGCGCCCTTTGGTGGAGGACCTGGATGTCCTGCCCATCCCCAATTATGGCCTGATCCACGGCTGGAAGGCCAAGCGGGGCAAAGGCGTCGTCTCCATTGCCACCTCCCGAGGCTGTCCCTTCAATTGCAGCTTCTGTTCGGTGATCATCCTGTTCGGACGCAAACACCGCGTCAACTCGGTGGACCGCGTCATGGCGGAGATTCGCCAAAACGGCCTCCAAGCCAACCACATCTTCTTCTGCGACGACAACTTTACGGCCAACCGGGCCCGTACCAAGGAATTATGCGAACGTATCATCGAGGCAGGCTTGAAGCTCGAATGGAGCGCCCAGGTGCGGGTGGAGGCCGCCAAGGACCCGGAACTCCTGGACCTGATGGCCAAGAGTGGCTGTTTTGCGGTCTTCGTGGGCCTGGAATCCATCAACCCGGCCACTCTGAAGGCCTATAATAAGTCCCAAACGGTGGAAGGCATCAAGGAGGGCGTGGTCAATTTCCACCGTCACGGCATCAAGGTCCACGGCATGTTCGTCTTCGGCTCCGAAGAAGACCATTACCAGGTAATCCGGGATACCGTCAAGGTTTCCCGGCAGATGGACCTGGACTCCTTGCAATATTTGATCCTGACGCCGATGCCGGGCACCGTGTGCTATAAGGAGATGGAGGCCCAAAATCGCATCATCTGCCGCGACTGGAGCCAATACGATGGCCACCACACCGTGTTCCAGCCCCGCCAATTCACCCCCTATGAGCTGCAGATGGAAACCAACCGGGCGCATAAGAAGTTTTACTCCTGGCCCTCGGTGGTCAAGCGCCTCTTGGCCCGGGACCTGTTTTTCGCCTATATCAGGGCCTACGCCCGCATCCTCTTGTGGAAGTCCAACTCCAGGAAAACCCAATACTTTCGCCAGCTCAAAGAACGCCTGTTCGTCCAGGCCCGGCGACTGCGCCAGCATCTCCCGGGCGGCAACGAGGTGCCCCGGGTGGGGATCCCGGCGGATATCTGGAACCTGGGACCCTGGGAAAAGGCTCCCCGGGAATTCCTGCTGCGCTTCCTGAGACGCCTGGGAGTGGAGGTGGTGCAGGAAGGCTGCGATGTGAAGTGCGACGCCGGTCCCCTGGCCGCGGTGAAGGGCGAAATCGCCAAACTCCAGGAAAAGGCCGACCTGGTGCTGCTGCCTTTGTGGCAGGGATTGGGGGACGCGGCCCAAAAGATCAAGGACCTGCCCCAGGAGTTGGCCCAGGAGACCATGGCTCGGCTCATGGCCCTCGAATTCAGCCCCGTCTCTTTTTACACCGCCTGCATGGAACTGGGGCTGTGCTTCAAGAAGCGCCTGAAACGCATCCGCCGCATCTATTTCAAGACCCTGGCGGAGGTGGGCGGGCAGATTTAAGGCAGGGGGAAAAGGGGAAAGGGGAAAGCGGTTAAAAGGGGAAAATCGACAATCGAGTCATAAGGGTCGAGGATTTGATTTGGCTAAGAAAAGGATAGAGACCTTCGAGGACCTTGTGGTCTGGCAGAAGGCCATAGAATTGGTTAAACAAATCTATCTTATTAGCCAAGAAGGGAAACTGGACAAGGACTTTGCTTTGCGCAACCAGCTGCGTGGGGCTGCCCTGTCAATTCCCACCAATATTGCCGAAGGATTTGAGCGGGCCTCTACCAAAGAATACCTGAATTTTTTAAATATCGCCAAAGGTTCGGCCGGCGAACTGAGGAGCCTTTTACATGTGACCACGGAAGTCGGCTTCCTGGAGGCTGCCCCTCACGCTGAGTTGAGAAATGCAGTTTTGGAATTGAGCCGCTATCTATCTAACCTTATAAAATCATTGAAACAATCTATGTAATAGCCCCACCTTCCCCTCTTAACCTTTTAACCTTTCCCCCCTTTCTTGTCTGCTCCCTTGTTTTTTCTCCGGGAGTGATTAATTAATAATTGACAGGTCAGCCTGAGTAGCGGCCGGCTGGTGAAAAGTTCTTGGGGCCGGACGTTTTGAGGATGATCCTCCAGGCGGATCTGCCGGGTAACTGCTTTCGCCGCCGGGCAAAGGCAGCCCTTTTAGATTAGCAAGCAGTACGGGCGCCTGGGCGTTGCTGCCGGACGCGGCGGCAAAGGCCCGCTCTACCGGCCAAGTAGTTATCAAAGGCCGCGCCATCTCGGACGTTTCCGAGGCGCCTGCTCCCGAGGGAGCACAGGACGCGGCGTCGTGGCCTTAAGGAAGCCGGGGACCTTCCAGAAACCCCTCCTCTCAGAGAAGAGGAGCTGGAAGCCCCGGCTTTCTTTGTGAAAAAATGTCCTGACCAGCTGGGTAAAAATTTATCCAGCGATGAAGATTAATTCCGTTCATTCCCCTTTCAGGTTGTCAAAAAAGAAATTTTAGGGCAATATTCAGGAAAGGTATCTGAGTTGCCACATGGACCCACTTTCCCCAGAGCAACGAAGCTTTACCATGTCACGTGTGCGGGGGAAGAACACAAGCGCAGAGATGCGCGTTCGCAGGTTAATTCATGGATTGGGTTTCCGGTATCGACTTCAAGGACGCGATCTTCCTGGAAATCCAGACATAGTTTTTCGAGGGCGTAGGAAAGTCATTTTCGTTCATGGTTGTTTCTGGCATGGGCATGATTGTCATTCTGGTAGAAAGCGCCCAAAGACTAATGAAGACTATTGGTTGCCAAAATTGAGCAAAACCAGAGTGCGTGACGCTGCCAATCAGGAGAAGCTCAGGGAAAGCTGGGATTTTATTAATATTGTGGTAGTGTCAGCTTAGAAACGAGGCGATATTAGATATATTAACTCAGGAATTTGATAATGAACATTGTGTCTGAATTCCGTGTAGGAGAACATTATACAAATGACCAAATAAGATTTTCTTTAAAATTGGAGAACCTTGGAGGAATACGCCCTTCTATTTCCCCAGACAAAACACTGCGGCTTATTGCTATTATGACAGCCGCTGAGGAATCCAGGAAATTAATTTGCGAGAATCCTTATCGTGATCGCATTGAGGATAATGTACTTATTTTTACAGCTCAAGGGCGAGAAGGGGATCAGCAACTAAGTGGAAGAAATAAGCGTTTAATAGAACAATATGTGCGCCCAATTCCATTCTATGGATTTATCAATGAGGGCAACCAAACATACCGTTTTTTAGGTCTCCTTGAACTTCTGCGTCACTATCAAGAATTACAAGCGGATAGGCGAAGAACCTTACGCAAGGTATGGCTTTTTGAATTTAAAATTCACCAACTACCTGATGTCGTGCCAATAGATCAAGCCAGTATTATTTCAGCGACAATTTTAAGTGAGTCACTTAATCAAAATCCTTTAGCATACAATGAAAGAGAAGTAACCGACCTTCCTGGGGAGGAAAAACAGCCCGATAATCCAGAAATATCTTATGAAATTGAAGATTTAAGAGGCTGCTTGTTAAAAATTCCGCCCTATAATTTTGAGCATCTAATTAAAAAGCTTATGGAGGAAAGCGGTTTTTCAGATGTTTGCGTAACTTCGGCATCTGGCGACGGTGGAATTGACATTAACGCATATGTCAATATTGTAAATGATTTTTTTGGCGGCACACATGTTCAAGCACAAATTAAGCGCTGGAGACATGCCGTGGGTAGTGTAGAAATTAATAAATTTCGAGGTGCATTGAGCGCAACAGCCAAAGGTGTTTTTATTACTACAAGCCACTATACCAGAGCATCTATCGTGGAAGCAAATCATAATCTGAAACCGTGCATTACGCTTATTGATGGCAAAAGACTATCTAGAATGATTATTAAATCTAATTTGGATATTGGAAATTACTATTAACCTATTTAAAGGCGAAAGATAATCACTATATCATTTGTCACGGATGCACGCTGAAGCCGAAGTGTACGAAGAGGCGGAATGGCTTAAGGAGGATTGATCACATGGCAGAGAACGAACATACGCCAGGACCTTGGAATGTTGATTTGACCGATGACTATGGCACCTACAGGATTCACGAGGCCGCCAGAGAACAGAATGAGTGGGCATTAGAAGGTTATGGCCAGAAGGAAACCGACGCGGAAAAGGCTGAAGGTAAGCGCCGAAATGAAATCGCCTCTTTACACGATGAGGGCAACCGCCGGTTGATCCAGGCGGCCCCGGATATGCTAAGGGCGCTGGAAGCCGTCCACAGATGGCAATATGGCGAAGATGAAGGAAATGAGGATAAAGTCTTGGACATCATGGCTGACGCAATAGAGAAGGCCAGAGGAAGATAATAATGATAGTCACAATGATGATGAATCATAACTTTTAACTTTTTACCAAGGAAACGAAAGGCATATTTAGCTTAGCTGAAATCGGCGTTCCAAAAAAGAAACCTGCCGCGATTTCTTTCCCTCTTTCCCTCTTTCCCTTTTAACCTTTTCCCCTTTTACCCCTCTTCCTTCCCCGGCTCTAAGCCATAGGCCTTCAGCTTCTTGTACAGGTTGGAGCGGTCCAGGCCGACCTGCTCGGCCAGGAGGCTGACGTTGCCCCGGCATTCCGTCAGTTTGCGCCGCAGGAATTGTTTTTCAAACAGGGCCCGGGCCTCACGGAAGGACGGCACCTGCAGGAAGGGGTCGATGTCCAAGTCTGGCGCGCCCTCCGCCCCGGCGGCGGCCTCGGCCAGAGCCGCAGCCGCTTCCTGGGCCGAGGCGGCCAGGGGCAGCTCGGCCAGGTCAATGACGGAGCCGGGGCTGAGGATGGCCAGGCGGAAGACGAAATTTTTCAGTTCCCGGACGTTCCCCGGCCAGGGCATGGTGGCCAGGGCCTTGAGGGCCGCGGCCGAGAAGGTCTTGGCCGGGGCGTCGCCCGCCTGGGAGAGCTCCTGGAGGAAATAGGCCGCCAGCAGGGGGATGTCCTCCCGGCGCTCCCGGAGGGGCGGGACGCTGAGGGGGATGACGTTGATGCGGTGATAGAGATCTTCCCGGAAGGTTCCCCGAATGATCTCCTCCTCCAGGTTCTTATTGGTGGCGGCCACCACCCGGACGTCCACCTGGATGGGGCGGCTGCCCCCCACCCGCTCGAAGCGCTGTTCCTCCAGGATGCGCAGGATCTTGGCCTGGGTCTTGAGGCTCATGTCGCCGATCTCATCCAGGAACAGGGTGCCTTCGTGGGCCAGGTCGAATTTGCCCCGGTGCCGGGCGGAGGCCCCGGTGAAGGCGCCCTTTTCATGGCCAAAGAGCTCGCTTTCGATGAGATCTTCCGGGATGGCGGCGCAATTCACCTCCACGAAGGGGTAGTTCGCCCGGCGGCTCTGGGCGTGCAGGGCCCGGGCCACCAATTCCTTGCCGGTGCCGTTCTCCCCGGTGATGAGCACCGAGGCGTTGGTGGGGGCGACCAGGTCCAATTTCTCTCGCAGACGGCGGATGGCGGAGCTTACGCCGATAATCTCCTTGACCGGGGCGGTCTGCTGCCGGAGGCGCCGGTTCTCTTCGGAGAGCCGGGCCAGTTCCAGGGCATTGCGCACCGACAGCAGAATCTTGTCGGCGTTGGGGGGTTTTTCGATGAAGTCGTAGGCCCCCAGGCGGGTGGCCTTGATGGCGTTCTCCACCGACCCATAGGCGGAGATGATGATCACCGGCAGAAAGGGGTACTGGCGCTTCAGTTCGGTGAGCACCTCCAGGCCGTCCAGGCCCGGCAGGGAGATGTCCAGGAGCACCAGTTCCGGGGCCGCTCCCGCCACCATTTTAAGGGCGGTCTCGCCATCCGGGGCGGTGAGCACCTCAAAGCCCTCGTCCTGGAGGATGCCCGCCACCACCTGGAGAATCTGGGGCTCGTCGTCAACTACCAGCAAGTTTCCCGGCATATTCAGCCCTGTGCAAAGGGAGGTCGATAATAAATTTGGCCCCCCGGGGAAGGTTGTTTTCCACCCGGATATGGCCCTGATGCTCCGCCACAATGGAATTGACGATGGCCAGGCCCAGGCCGGTGCCGCCCCGCTTGGTGGAGAAGTAGGGCTCGAAGATCCGCACCTTGTCCCGGTCCGGGACGCCTCGCCCGGTGTCGGCCACGGTGAGTTCCACTCTGCCGTCGGCCGGATGTCGCCGCAGAGAAACCGTAATCTTGCCGGCCCCGTCAATGGAGGCCAGGGCGTTGTCCAGCAAATTGAGGAGCAGCCTTTTGACCTGCTCCCGGTCCAGAAGCAGGGGCGGCAACTGGGGATCGGGGTGAAACTCCAGGGCCACCCGGGGTTGGAGTTCCTGGTACAGGAGCACCGTCTCCTGGACCAGGGCGTTGAGGTCCTGGGGCATCAGGGTGAGCTGGGGCAGCTTGGCGAATCGGGAGAAGGCATTCACCAGGTTCTTGAGTTCATCCACCTGATTGACGATGATCTGGGTGCATTCCTGGAAAACCTGGTCGTCCTCGCCCAGGCGTTCGGCGTAACGCCGCTGCAGCCGCTGGGCCGCCAACTTGATGGGCGTCAGGGGATTTTTCACTTCATGGGCGATCCGCCGGGCCACCTCCCGCCAGGCCGCCAGGCGCTGGGCTCGCTCCAGCTCGGTCAGGTCTTCAAAGACGATGACCACGCCCAGGTCGCCTCCGGCTTCATCCTTGAGCACCGTGGTTTTGAGCAACAGATAGAGGGTCTGATTGGGCAGGACCAGGTGCAGGGGCCTCTCCACCGTACCCCTGGCCGCACGGCGGGCCGCGGCCACCACTTCGGCCATGCGGCTATATTCCGCCGGGGGCAGCAAAACCTTAGCCTCCCGGCCCAACACGTCCTCCCGGTTGAGGTGCAGCATCTGGGCGGCGGAGTCGTTGATGAGGGTGACCCGGCCGGCGGCGTCCAGGCCGATGACCCCGGCGGCCACGTTCTTCAACAGGATCTCCATGTCCCGTTTCTGGGTGGAAATGAGTTCGTGGGACTGGCTCAACTGCCGGTAGGCTGCGGCCAGCTGGGCCTGGCTTTGCTGCAAGTCCTGGGTCATTTTGTTGAAGGACTGTACCAGGAAACCGATTTCGTCCCGCCCTTCCTGGTCGATGTGGATATCGTAGTTGCCCCCCGCCACCTTAACCGTGCCCTCGGCCAACTGCCGGATCGGGGTGGTGATCTCCCGGGCCATGTAAAACCCCAGCCAGATGGCGGCCATCATGGCAATGAGGGTGACGATGATCAGGGCCAGGTAATGGCTCACCTTGACGGGGCTAAGCTGGAGCTGGCGCTGGCGCAACTCCTGGAGGTTACGGGTGGCCTCGGCGATGCGCAGCAGGTGGGTCTTGGGGAGGCGTTTGCGCACCAGCAGGTAACCCTTGAGGTCGCCGGCGGTGTCGTTCACCGGCACCTGGAGGCTCAAAACTTCATCGGCGCCGACCTTCTGCCGGATCACCGCATCCGGTGGCAAAGCCGCCCCGGGCTCCGGCGCCGGCAGTCCCGGCAGCTGCCCCAAGCGGGGATCGTAGCTGGTGGCCAGGGGCGTCTGGTGGACATCGAAGACCTCCAGGCCGCTGAGGTGATAAGCCGAGCGATTGCGGTCGGCAAAGGACTGGAAAAAATCCCGGTCGCCAGTGGTCCAGTGGTCCTGTTCCTGCAACTCCTGGCCGAACATCCGGCCATAGGCCCTGAGGTTATCCTCCAGGTCCAGGGAGAAGGTGCGGGTCAGATCAATGGCCTTGTCCAGGGATTCCTCCACCTGCCGGTCCCAGGAATGGTCTACTCTGCTGCCGATCAACTGCCAGGCCATGAAAAAGAGGAACAGGGTGGGCAGCAGGGTCAGGCTAATGAAGCTGAGGACCAGACGGGTGCGCAGCCGGGAACCGAAGACCTTGCGGCGCCGCTCCAGGAAGAGTTTCGACAGATGACGGAAGATGAGGAAGGTGAAGAGCAGTAGCAGGAAGGTGTTGATATTCAAGAGCCCGAAGGCCAGGAGGCTGCCGGTCACCGGCTGGCCGCCCTGGTGCACCAGGTGTACTTCCAGGGAGGTGATAGCCACCACCAGCACCAGGGTGATGGCGATGAGGGCGCGTTCCCGGCGGCGCTTCCGCTGCTCCTTGAGTTGTTCCGGCGTCTCAGGGCGGTTTGCTTGCATCAGCCTTTCAGCGGTAGCCTTATGGTGAAGGTGCTGCCTCCCCCAGGGGTGGTATCCAAATCGATGGTGCCTTGGTGGTCGGTGATAATCTTGTGGATCACTGCCAGTCCCAGACCGGTGCCTTTTTCCTTGGTGGTGAAAAAGGGGTGGAAGATCTTTTCCCTGACCTCCGGAGTCATCCCCCGGCCGTTGTCCTGGATGGAAAACCACACCTGGTTGTCCTGGGAGCCGCTGGCCAGGATAATGCGGTCACCGGTTTCGCTGGCCTCCATGGCGTTCTTGAGAAGGTTGACCAGCACCTGGTTGAGCTGGTTAGGATCGGCCGGCAGCCGCGGCAGGCGGGGATCCAGCCGATCTTCCAGGACGATGCCCTTCTCTTCAGTGGCCGGGGCCATCAAGGTCTCGACTTCCAGGATAATGTCATTCAGGTTGATTTCTTGCTTGACGGGATGCACCGGCCTTAGAAAATCCCGCAGATCGCCCAGGAAGGACTCCAGGCGCTTGACTTCCCCCTGGATGATGCGGAGTTTTTCTTGGGCCGTGGGATCGCTGGTTAGATGCCTTAACACCTGGCTGGCCAGGCCGCCGATGACCATCAGGGGATTCTTGATTTCATGACTGACATAAGCCGCGGCCTCGCCCACCGCGGCGAAACGCTCCGAATGCATCAGGCGCTCCTGTGAGTCCAACAGTTCCCTGGTCTTGAGTTCCACCTGGCGCGCCAGGGTTTTGTTAAAGGCCAGGGCGGTGACAATCAAAGCGATGCTGGCCACCACCACCACTGCAAAGAAGAGCCCGGCCAGAAATAACTCCTGATGCAAGACTCCCCTGACCTGGCCGGAGACTTCCTCCACGGGGGCCACGACGGCGACGCCCCAGAGATTGTGGGCCGGCTCCTCCAAGTCGGTCACCCCCGTGATCAGTCCTTTGCTAAACGAGACGGGGGTGAAGGCCGCCAGCTTGGGCATCTGCCCCAATTTTTGCCGGTGCCAGCCGGAGTCGTACTCCGTCATCCCCTCTTGGCCCGCCAACAAGGAGACATGGAGTTCCTTTAATCCCCGGAAGACAATCTGGGGGTTGCGGGCGATGCGGATTTCCAGGGCCTTATGGCCCACGAAGTCTTTCTCATAATGGGCCAGCATGATTTCGTCCTGGTCGATGATCCAGGCATAGCCCGTCTGGCCGGAGCGCACGCCGTCGGTGACTTTGGCGCAGATGAAGAAGGGGTCGACGAGAAATTCCACCACCCCGGAAAACACCTGGTCCGCGCCCCAATAAAGCGGCGTTAGAAAGCGCATGAGCCGGCGTCCCTGCCAGGGGGCATCGGGGTAATCGAAGGTCTTGCTCAAAAACAGGCGGCCGCGATGGGCCGGGTCCCGGGCCCACTGGAGATAGGGAGCCGGTAGGGTCAGGCTGCGGACCGGCGGCGACGCGGCCGCGGTGCTGAAGACCTGCACCCCGGTTCCGGCCGGATTGTAGCGCACAACGGCCAGGACGCCGAAGCGCTTGTGCCGGGCAAACCTCTCCGCCAGGGCCGCGTCCAGTTCCCGCTCCTGGGGCGAAGCGGTTTGAAACAACCCGGCATAACCCATGAGGGCATTTTCCAGAAAGTCGAAATAGGATTCAATATTGTCGCCGATCTTCCGGGCCAGCATCAATTGCTGCTGATTGAACTGGTCCTTCAGGATGACTTCGACGTTATGATTGAGCTTCTGCCAGAAGGAATAGAAGAGAAGGGAAATAACCATGGCGCCGGCCAGGATTAAGGCAATAATCAATGGCAGGGGCACAGCTCCCCGCATCCGGCTTGGTCTCATCTTGGCATAACCCCTTAATCCATTTATATTTATCATCCTTTCGGGGCCTTGGCAAGCATCGACTGCGGTTAAAAGGGCTCAGGGTACAGGCGGGAACGGCGGGCTCTCATTAAGTGGAGGCGGCCTTGGTCTTTTTACTGGCCACCCAGATGGCCTCCATCTCTTCCAGGGTGGAGGTCTCCGGGGTTTTGCCCTGTTTGGCCAGGGTGCGCTCCACCACGTTGAAGCGTTTGATGAATTTATAGATGGTGCGTCGGAGGGCCCCCTCGGAATCGATGTTCAGGAAGCGGCCCACGTTCACCAGGGCAAAGAGGAGGTCCCCCAGTTCCTCCTCCCGGGCCGGATTGGGCGGGGCCTCCAGGGCCTGGCGGAACTCGTGCCACTCTTCCTCCACCTTGTCCAGGGCCCCCTGGACATGGGGCCAGTCGAAGCCCAAACGGGCGGCGGCCTCCCCCAGGCGCTGGGCCTGGACCAGGGCGGGCAGCGCCGGCGAGACCTTGCCCAAGGCGCCGGCCGGGGCTTTCCCCTCCCGGGCCTTGGCCTGTTGCCAGAGGCGCCGCAAATCCTCTTGGGTCCGAGCCTCATCCCCTTCAAAGACATGGGGGTGCCGGTGGATCATCTTGGCGGCGATGCCGGCCACCACCTCGACCAGAGAAAAATGACCCCGCTCCTCATAGAGGTCGCTTAAGAACACCAGGTGCAGCAGCAGGTCGCCCAATTCCTCTTTGATTTTCTCGGGGTCGCCGCTGTCCAGGGCCTCGACCAGTTCATAGGTCTCTTCCAAAACGTAAGTCTTTAAAGTCTCCGGGGTCTGCTTGGCATCCCAGGGGCAACCGCCGGGGCCGCGCAAGCGCCGGACGATGGCGGTGAATTCATTGAGCCTCGCTCCCGGGTCGCCACTGTCTTGGTGCATCTGGAAGAAACCCTCCGATGGTTAACCTAAGTTATTCTAAGGGCACTGCCCGCGGGGCGCCGTCGAATTTTCAAAATTGGCTGATAAGGCGGGCGAACCGCCCGGCCTAGTTCCGCTTAATGGCATCCAGGCTGCGACCGAGGTTCTCGAGCTCCTGCCGGACTCCTCCTGGCGCCTCCCGGTCCTGGGTTTTTTTCTGGGTGCCCTGCTTCTGCCATTTCTGCAGGTAGCCGTTGAACTGTTGTTTAAAGTCCGGGGGCAGCAGTTCCAGGGATTGGCGGGCCAGATGGATGAGCTGCGGGGCGGTGTGGGATTCTTTAATGAGGCGGGAATCTTTTGGCAGGACCATGCCGAGTAACATCAGGCCGAAGCCGACCAGCAGCGCCCCCTTGGCCAAGGCAAAAGCCCCCCCCAGCAGCCTATCGAAAAAATCGAGGTAGAGGTGGTAGAGGAGCCGCTGGAGAAAATGGGCCACCAGGCGGGCGAGCCAGTAGACGGCCACCAGGACCACGGCAAAGGCGACAATCCGGGCGTATTGGGGATCGGTAATCCAGGGCGCCAGGAGTTCCGCCAGCCGCAGGTAGGTATGGGCCGCGACCACCACTCCCCCCACCAGCCCCACCAAAACCGCCAGTTCTTGAAACAGGCCCCGAAAATAGCCCCGCACGGTTACCAAACCGAGCAGGATCAGGATCCCCAGGTCTAACAGGTTCATGGACGCCGCCGTTCCTTGATTACGACATGCCTATCAAAAAAAGCGGCAACAGTCAATCTAGCGTGGTTCGTGGGGGGCGGGGGCGACAACTAATAATTCCCTGAGGAAAAAAGTATTTAAGTAACCAAATCTGGGTCTCGCGGGCGCGGTGGGGGCGCGTTTTTAACCCGCCCCTACCCGGCCATTCAGCGCACCACCCGGCCCCTGAGGCTGTGCTGGTGGTAATTGAGGGCCTCCCAGAGGCCCTGGTGCTCCACTTCGTGTTCGAAGCGGGCCACGAAGCGCTCCGGCAGTTCCTCCCGGCAGGCGCAAAAGTGCTGGGACATCTCGTCAATCTTCTTTTCCAGGCGCACCAGCATGCGCCAGAGCAGCAGGCCGCTCACCCCGGCAAACACCCCCACCAGGGTGACCAGGGTCGTGGCGTGTTCTCCCAGGTCTTGGTAGTTCATATTAATACCATTTAATACCATTTTCGGTTTTCAGTTTTCGATTTTCGGTTAAAAGTTGCCGGAGGCTCCTAGCTTGGCGGCGTAGGGGCGGCTCGCGAGCCGCCCCTAAATCTTTTTGGCTGGGGAAGGTGGGCCGCAGGCCCGCTTCCCCAGCCTTCTTACAGGGGTTGGGAGAGGGGGCAGGGCCGTCGGCCCTGGCCCCCTCTCCCAAATTCCTTTTTCAGGACTTATCCACCCCGGCCCGCAGGGCCGCCAGGCCCAGGGAGCTGGCCAGCCCCAAAATGAGTTCATACTGCTCCTGGGTGACCCAGCCCAGGCCCCGAATGCAGGTCGCCAGGGCCAGGACCGCGGCGGAGATATAGGTCTTTTTCCCTTCCAGCATCGTTACTCCCTCCAACCCGTGATGTTCACCGCCTGATTGGCGGTATTGTCGTTATTCAAATAGAGCTTATGGCCCTCCAGCACCCGGCAGGCAAAGGGCATGGCCCCCCGCACCCCTTGAAAGTCATTGGCGGGCGGGGTCCCATGGAGAAGCAGAGCCGGCGAGCTCCCATCATAGGAGACGGCCAGCTTCAGGTCATAGCCTGAAACCGCCGCGGCAAATCCCATGAGCTGCCGGGCCGTGGGCGGCGCCACCAGCCCCAGATCCACCAGGGTGTAGCCGTTGATGGCTCCCGAGGCCAGCGGCGCCGGGTTGCGCCAGGTGGTGAGGCCCCTCTCCCGGTAAAAAGGAGCCAGGTTGCCGGCAGCATCATTAAAGACCATGCCGAGATAACGGAAGTTGGTGTTGGGGGGCAGCACCACGAACCAATCCCCCTGGGCCAGGCTCAAGGCGTTACCGCCGTAAGTTACCATACCCCCGGTGCCGTTGTCGGTATTGTGGCCGGTGAGGGGGCGGGCCAGCCCCCGGGAGCCGCCGCTGAGCACCAGGATCTGCCCGTCGGTGAGTTCCCCCGCGGCAAAGCCGTAGCCGATGTTGGCGGTGTTGCCGGTGTTGCGCAGGCCGTTTCGCTGCCCCAGAGACTCCCGGTAGTGGGAAAGTTCAGGGTGGCCGGGGCCGCGTTCTCCCGATAACGGCCGTCGCTTAAGCCGGCGTCCACCCATTGCCCCGGGTTAAGGGGCGACGGCAAGCCGTTTAGCATCAGACGAGCCTTGCAGTCCGGAGTGGCCTGGACCCTTAAAGTGGCCCCATCGACGTACTCCAAAGTCGGGGCCCCGGAGATCTCGAAACTCTCCAGCAGGCCCTGCTCAATCTTGTCGAAATCGCTCTTCAAGATAACCTGACGGCCCGTGCCGCTGCCCCATTTGGACTGGGGAAGGTGAATCAATCCCATAGATCGTCCCCTTTAATGCAGTTTTCGGTTTTCGGTTAAAATCCGTAGGGCCGAATTAATAAACATAGGCCCGGGAATCCCAGTGGTCGTCCCAGGAGCTATTTAGGTCGATGGCCCAGGCGTCAAAGGCGCTGCCGGCCGCGGCCACGGCCCAGGAATCGGCGCAGTCCATGGTTCGGCTCAGTTTCAGTTGCACCCGGCGGCGTCCCAAGTCCAAGTTTTTGCCCAGCACGGTGAACTCCTCCCGGTCCCAGCCATGGAAATCTGAAGATACGGCCACGGTATCCCCCAATTCAATCCTCACCCCCTCCAGCCAGGTCTCCACTTCGGCCGCTTCCAGTGGCGGCGCCAGGCGCTGTAGTAAGCGGGTGCACAGGAGCCGGGCCAATCCGGGGTCCTCCATGATTACCGTGGAGCCGTAACGGAAATCAAGGTCCAAGGCCTGCTCCCCCCAGTTGTCGATGGCCGCCTGGTCCCGAGCCTCAAAATATTTGCTGCTATCCTGGTCGTAGTCGGCATAGCGCAGCCGCACCAGGTTGGCGGCTCCGGCCTGGTCGCAGGCCGCGGTGACGGTGCGGATTTGCGCCGGAGAAAGGACCACCAGGTTATCCCGGACCATAAAGGCCAGGAGGCGGTTAAACCAGTCCCAGTCTCCCTGGATCTTGCCGTGCTCCAGGGCCCCGCCCAGCATGAGCACCACCGCCTCCAGGCTGCCCATCTGGGCCATGGCGAGATAATTGGGAGCATAGCTCCACATATCCCCGGCCTCACTAAAGGTAAAGGGAATCAGGTCGCTATTGAGCACGTTGGGCTTTTCGTCTCCGGCTCGAGCCATGATCCAGGAAATCAAGGCGTCAAAATGAGCCTTATCCTCGGGAATGGCCGGAAAGCGATACGATTGGCCGGGCACCCCGCTGACCCCCAGCCCGAAGGTCTGCAGCACCAGGGCGTTCAGCCAGCCATAATGGCGGTCGCTCATATAGCCGCCATAATCCTGGTCCCGCCGGTTAACCCTTAGATCATCCAGAATCCTTCTGGCCCAGGTCCCGGCGCGTTCATCCCCGGTTTTCATATAGATATGCAGGCAGCCGATGGCGATGGCCGCCGCTTGCCCCGGGTCATAGTCGCCATACTGGAAACCGGAGTCGGAAAAGAGAGTGGGAAATTTCCATTTGCCCATGCCATAAACCCTCTTATCTTTTCATCAATTTTAGGTCTGTACTTATGGCGTCCCACCATCCGCCAGCTTCCAGGCCGACCCATTCCAGACGATGATCTTGCCAAGGTTCACATCCCAAACCATATACCCCGCATCGTCGCCGGTCAGGGCCGGGCGGTTGGAGCTATAGACCCACCCTCCGGTGTTCATAGCCCGCAGCAAGGGGGCATGAAACGACACCGCCTGAGTGATGGCCCCGGAGCCGACGTTGTGGTCCAAGTAGGCTATCTTCCCGGCCTCATCGACGTGCGTCACCAGGAACGTGCCGTTGCTCACGGTGGCGATGTCAATCCAGTTGCCCACGTAGAGGCCGGTGATGTCGTTCACCGTCAGGGCATTGGTGCCGTTGGTGATGGTCCCCATAGTGCCGCCGCTGTTCAGGGTGCCAAGGGTGCCTTTCCCGGTACACATCCAGCCCCCGATAACTGGGTCAGAGTCAGTATAGGCGTAGTTATTCTGGTTCAGGATGAGGCTGCCCTTCTGCCAATCACCTATGGTGGGCTTGCCATTGGCGACATAGATGGCGCCGCCGTTGACCAGGAGTTTGTCCACGGCCAGGGCAGGGTCTTCCCCGACTCCATAAGCTCTTTGCTGAATGACGGTATTGTTATATTGCGGTCCCATTAATGACAACGAGGCTCCTGGCCCCATATGGATAAAATTGCGCTCAGAATAGCTTGTTACCTGTAAACCCACGTGTTGATTGCCGTAACCCCCCGAGGCATAAACCCTTTGCAGGATGCGGGAAGCTGTCAGTTGTCCGTCAATCTTCACCGCCTGCCCGCCAGGATTCGGGACCAGGTCTTCGATGTCGAAGTTAATGGCCTGGGCTACCCCGCCTCCTTCAAAGAGAAAACCAGGCATTAAGGCCCCATCGCTTGGCCTTTGCAGGTTGGCATTGCTTTTCTTGACGGTGATTCCGTTCACTCCCAGGGTATCAGCCGCGGCGTTCTCAAAAGCCACGTAGTAGGTACCCTTGGTGACATTGCCTTCGCATAAGGTATCTTCAAAGGTGACGCCGTAGCCGGTTTTACCCGCTGCGTCACAAGCCGTAGGTTTGTAGAACTTCACCACGGAGTCGTTGCCATACGCCGATAGAAAACTATCCCGTACCGAGACCAGGCCGAAACCCCCGGTGAAATACATGGCAGGGCAGACTCCCCCTCCTGCATTAATGTTGCATTCCTTAAACCACATTCCCAGGAGGCCCAAGTCTTCGTTGGTTTGGTAAGGACTGGTGAGACTTTCCTGATCGTAGCCGGTGATGTAGGTCATTGCCTTAGGGTTCCCGCCCTGGCAATAAAATTTGGACCGGAAAATGCTGTTGCTCTCCTGGCTAATGTTGACCAGGGCGAACTTGGTAAACCAGCCATCGAAGAAGCAATCTTTAATGACTCCGGACCCGCCTTCAATATGGGTAGTTCCGCCCACTACAGAACGGCGTTGCAGTACCAGGACGTTGGGCGGGTTAGTCTCCGCTCCGAAAAACCTGATATTGGCAAGGTTGAAATATCCTGCCCCACTTAAGTCCAGACCGGGAGTTCCGTTGGTTTGGAAGTAGAGCATGGCAGCGTAACTTTCATCCCCACTCATGCCCCAGTAATATAGGTTGGTAGCGTTGAGAGTCGTTCGGATGAGATACTTCCCGGCCGGCAGGTAGAAGTTTGCTTTTGGTTCCGCGATTGCAGTTCCCACTACGGGTCGGACGCTGTCGAACATCTTATTAAACGCCGGGGCGCTATCCGCTACTCCCGAGGGATCAGCCCCCCACCATATGGCGTTAAGCCGCTTGCCTTCCGGGAAGCCACTGCCGCTGCCGTTGTTGAAATAGACCCGCCCGGTGCCGGTGCAGGAGAAGATTTGGTAATTGCCAGCCTCGATGGTGCCCTTGATGGTCAGGGTCTTGCCAGTGGCGACGGCGAAAACTGCGCCCCGCTCCGGCTTCAGGTTGACGTTGGCCAGAATGGCTTGATCCGATGGAATTGTATAGGTTCCCCGGGGGATATGCAGAGTACAGGGGGTAGAACCGAGAGTTGTCAGGGCCGCGGTCAAGGCTGAGGCATATTCAATCGGACTACCCAAGGCTGCAGCAATGGCAGGATCACCGGCCCATATTTCTTTGCCCAGTCGTATATCTACCCGGTCCAAACCGGCATCAAAGAGATTTTTTTCTGTTTGCCCTCGGGCCCCCAGGGGCGGCTTATATAGGAAACCGTGGGAGGAGGTGGCCCCAGTATCGGCCCACACCTGGCCGAGAAAGATAACCAGCAGAAAGACAATCAAAAAATAGCTGACCTTCTTCATGTTCTTACTCCTTAGTTGTCTTCCACCCCGTAGGTGTCGAGCCAATTAAGCCAGTTGTCCAGGACTCCCCAGGTCTGTTCATCCCCACTGACGAGATGATACTGAGCCAGTTTCATGAAGGCCCAATATTGCCCCAGCCCGCAAGCGGTTTCGGGATAATCAGGCCACCAGCAGAATTTGTTGAAATTCTCGCAACCCAGGACCGCGATATTTTCGATATCGTTGCGGGTGTGCACCGGCATGATGGGTCCTTTGACTCCGCCATAACGGTGGTGATATTCATCTTGGGCGTCCTGGTGGAG
>JAPLJC010000256.1 GCA_026388765.1 Deltaproteobacteria bacterium | reverse complement strand
TGGACCATCTCGACTGGGACCTACAGCAGCCGTTTTGCCACAATTGGGGCCAGTTCGGTCCTGTTGGCGGCCAGAAAGATAGCCGCCAAAGTGCAAAGAATTGCGGCTCACCTGATGGGCGTCGAGGCGAGTGAGGTCGTTCTTGAAAACGGGTATTGTGAACTGAAATGCAGCGATGCCAGATTATCCTTGAAACAAATCGCCGCCGCCGCTCACTGGGATGTTCAGGCCTTGCCGCCCAACGAGGAACCCGGTTTGTCGGCAACGAGCTATTTCGAGGCGAAAGTCGCTAAAAGGGGGGAAGGGAATCGGGTCAACTCGTCTGCCGCTTATGGATTCGGTGCCGATCTGGCGGTGGTGGAGGTGGATCCTGAGACCTTTAGGGTCAAGATCCTGGATTATTATTCCGTTCATGATGCCGGAATCATCTTAAATCCGGCGATTGCCGAAGGGCAAGTAAAGGGCGCGGCCATGCACGGCTTTGGCGCGGCCTTGTATGAAGAACTGATGTATGATGAAAACGGCCAATTTCTCAATAGCACCTATATGGATTACATCTGCCCTGGCGTCGGTGAGGCCCCCAAGATGACCGTGGCGCATATCGAAATCCCCTCACCCGTTAACCCCTTAGGCTCTAAAGGAATTGGCGAAGCAAGCAGTCAGACGGCTCCGGTGGTTATCGCCAACGCGGTGGAAAATGCGCTGGCGCCGTTGGGCATCAAGATTGACCGCTTGCCGCTGCCCCCACACTATTTGTGGGAGCTGCATAAGCGGCAACAGAGTGCTTGATTGGTAGCCGCAGGCTCGCTGTAGGGGCGGCTCGCGAGCCGCCCCTACATGAGCTTCCAATTAGGGAAAGGAGAGTTGCACAAGTGGAAAAGACCGATTTGCTCCTCAAGAATATCGACTGGCTCATCACAATGAACGGAGATCGGCAGATTATTAAGGACGGCGCCCTGGCGATACGGGGCGATCGCATCCTCGACATCGGCAAATCAAGCATTCTGTCTCAGAATTACTCGGCCGGAGTTGAGCTAGACTGCCGCGATAAAGTGGTTGTCCCCGGCTTGATCGATGCTCACGTTCATTCTGCCTTTCAGATGAGCAGGGGGTTGGCCGACGAAGTGGGAGATCAGGCTTTTTTGTTCGAGCGCATGTATCCGTATGAAGGATGCCTGGACGATGAAGACACTTACTGGAGCGCGACGCTTTGTGGCCTGGAGTTGCTCAAGCATGGGGTTACGTGTTTCATTGATCCTGGTAATTATGAAATTGAGCAGACTGCCAGGGCCGTTGAAAAAGCTGGGATGCGCTGCGTTTTGTCCAAAAGCAGCCTCGATATCGCCAAATCTGCCTATGGAAGTCTGCCGGCTAAATTCATCGAAACTACGGATCAGTGTCTGGAGCGCAGCGAAGACTTAATCAAGCGTTGGCATGGGAAAGCCGATGGGCGCATGCGCGTCTTTCTTTCCTTTCGAGGGCTGAACAATTCCACGGACGCGCTGATCACGGGCATGAAACAACTGGCCGATAAATACCGCACTGGCGTGCAAAGCCATTGCGCGTTTGCGCAAAAGACCAGAGATGCTTCGATTGCCAAATACGGCCTGGGCGAAGTTGAGAGACTGCAAAAACTTGGCGTACTTGGCAGCAACATGGTGTTGGCCCACCTTGGTTGGCTGAATCCAAAGGAATTGCTCTTGCTGAAAGAATATG
Source organism: Deltaproteobacteria bacterium (assembly GCA_026388765.1). Classification (GTDB taxonomy): domain Bacteria; phylum Desulfobacterota; class Desulfobaccia; order Desulfobaccales; family 0-14-0-80-60-11; genus JAPLJC01. Next base: position 14,447 of record JAPLJC010000256.1, on the reverse strand, counting down.
AGGTCAAGGGCGTAGCCTGTCCCAGTTCGAGCCTGCATAACGGCTACGGCAATCTGAAGATGAATACTATCCCGCTGTTGCTGGAAATGGGGGTGCCGATTGGCCTGGGTTCGGATCATGCCTCTTCAGGTATCATCGATATTACCTTGGAAATGCTCCTGGTCGCCACCACGCTGAAAGAGATCCGACTCGATCCCAAAATCATGTCCCCGGAAACGGTCTTGGAGATGGCAACGGTTAACGGGGCTCAATGCGCCCTCTGGGAAGATGAAATCGGCTCGCTGGAAATAGGTAAAAAGGCAGATGTAACTATATTCGACACACTCAGGCCCGAATGGCAGCCGCTCTACGCCAATCCGCTGGTCAACCTCGTCTACAGCGCCACCGGCAGTAGCGTGGACACGGTGATCGTGGACGGCAAAATTCTTCTGGAAAAGGGCCAAGCATTGACCATTGATGAGGAAGAGGTCTATGCCAAAGTAAAGGCAATTTCAGGCAAGATCTTGAAAAAAACCAACCTGGCTGAAAAGATCAGGCCCCTCTGGCCCATTGTTTAGCAACTGCAGATTAATCTCTGGTCTGCATGAGATTGGCAAGCGACAGAAAACGAGCTGACCGAATGATGATGCGGTCTGCGGATGGCGGCCGCCATTCCCACGCTGCTGGATGATGATCCTGAGCCATGGAAAACGAGGATAGCATTACTGGGACCGCCCTCTCTTGGGTTGAGAAGGGCGACTTGATCGCCACTGTCACCGTGATTGACACCTGGGGATCCTCCCCCCGGCCCGTCGGCAGTCAGCTGGTGATCAGCAGTCTGGGAAAGTTTGAAGGCTCGGTGTCCGGCGGGTGCATCGAAGCGGCAGTGGTGGTCGAAGCCCAGGAAATATTAAGGGAAGAAAAGCCTCGACGGATCATCTTTGGTGTCAGCCATGAAAGCGCCTGGAAAGTGGGCCTTCCCTGTGGTGGTGAGATTGAGCTAGTCCTTGAAAGCTATACCAGGCACCAACAGCTTCTCAGAAAACAGGCGGCCCTTGAAGCCAGTTATCAGGCTTATTGCACCGTCACCAATCTTGCCGATGGTGATAAGACGCTGATTGAAGCCGGTGAGATCAATCCTTTGGGCGACTTGCCGGTGGACCTTAAGAAAGACGTTAGAGAGGTTTTCCTTTCTTTTCAGAGCAAGATTATCCAGTCAGGCGGATCCGAGTATTTCCTCCATTATGTTACTCCGGGGCTGCAATTGGTCATCATCGGTGCAGTTCATGTGGCCAAGCCGCTGGCGAAGATGGCCCGGATGGCCGGCTATCCAGTGGTTATCATTGATCCTCGGTCTGCTTTTGCAGAGTCGGAGCGTTTTTCCGGTGTCCCAATTATCCCTGAGTGGCCTGAGAAAGCCCTGGAGAACCTGGTTCTGCACCCCGGCACGGCCATCGTCACCCTCAGCCATAATAGCAAACTGGATGACCAGGCGCTCAAAGCCGCTTTGAGGTCTGAGGCGTTTTATGTCGGGGCGCTGGGCAGCCGAAAAACCCATGGCCTGCGCTTGCAGCGGTTGGCCGCTTGTGGGTTTTCCGAGGAAAACCTAAGACGGATTCACGGGCCGGTGGGACTGGCCATCGGCGCCAAGACACCCACGGAAATTGCGGTGTCGATCCTGGCGGAAATCATCCAAAAAAGACGAAAAGGGCTTGCTAATTGAGAAAAATCTATGAATGAGGATGATAGGTGCAAGGTTGCCGGGATTATCCTCGCCGCCGGGGCAGCCTCCCGGATGAATCGGATCAAACAACTTTTGCCGTTCCAAGGGAAAACACTTTTAGGTCACGTTATCGAAAAGGCCGTGCGGTCTTCATTATCTGAAGTAATTGTGGTGCTTGGTCGATATGCCGATATAATCCAGCGTGTTATGGATGTTGAGAGTTTCCCCAAAACTAGAGTCGTAATCAATCAGAATTGGGATAAAGGGCAGAGTACTTCTCTGCAGGCCGGGCTGGCCGCGGTCTCAGCTAATTGTGAAGGCGCCATGTGCATCTTGGGAGACCAGCCTCTAATCGATGTCAGGGTCATCGATACCTTGATCAGTGAATATCATCGGACCAAAGCCCCGTTGGTGATACCAACCTGCCGTGGCCGGAGAGGTAATCCAGTCGTAATCCACAGGTCATTATTTCCTCAGCTAAAAAGCTTAACCGGTGATGTGGGGGCCAGGGCATTTTTCGAGGAATATGCGGAACAAATTGTGGAGATTGAGGTCACCAATTACGGCATTCATCTTGATATAGATACCTGGCAGGATTATCTGAGACTCAAGACGACACGCACTGATTAGGAGAATAACATGATCGTTGACTTCCATATCCATCCAGTCCCATCAGAGGCCCATATCCCGGAAAGCTTTAGGGATTTTGTGGAGAAACAAAAACAGGACTTTACCGACCTGAGAGAGAATTATGGCGAGCCGGCGCAGTTGCTGGAATTGATGGATCAAGCGGGGGTGGATTACTCTGTGGTGATTGCTGAAGTGGCGCCGATAACTTCGGCACTGGTTACCAACGAAGAGGTGCGAGAATTCTGCCGGCTGAGCCCGAGGCTCCTGCCCTTTGCCAGCATCAACCCTTACATGACCACAGATTCGCCCGCGGTGTTGGAACGACTCGTGTGCCAGCAGGGTTTTAGAGGTTTAAAGATGTACCCTACCTATCAGTACTTCTACCCCAACGATCCCCTGGTCTATCCTCTGTATGCTCGCGCTCAGGAACTGCAGATACCCATCATGTTCCACACCGGATCATCATTATTCAAGGGTTCGAGACTTAAATATGGGGACCCGATTTTCTTTGACGATGTGGCGGTCGATTTTCCTAAACTGGCTATTGTCATGTGTCACGGCGGCCGGCCTTTCTGGTACCACAAAGCCGCCTTCCTGGCCCGCCTGCATGAAAACGTTTATGTGGAGATCTCGGGACTGCCGCCCAAGAGATTGCTGAGTTATTTCCCGGAACTGGAACGAATATCCACCAAAGTGCTGTTCGGCTCCGACTGGTATGGCGTAAAAGGCATCAAAGAGAACATTGAAGAGATAAGAAAACTGCCGATAAATGATGATGCGAAGGAACTCATCCTGGGAGCCAACGCGGCCAGGCTGCTGAAGTTGCCTGCTGGAGAATTTTAATGCCGGAAGGCATCGCTCCTGCCGATAACGGCATACTTTCGGCAAGTCTCAAAACTGAAGGAGATCATTTATGTCATCTGGGCATATTCGCATAGAAACCTCTTTTGAAGGCCAATTGGCCACACTTCTGATTGACCGCCCTGATAAGATGAACAGTATGACGGTAGAAATGCGCCAGGAGATTGGTCAGGCTTTCCGCAGCTTTTCCAGCGACGACAAGCTCAGGGTGATCGTCGTTCGGGGGGCAGGGAACAGGGCCTTCAGCGCCGGCGGTGATCTCGGCGAATTCCTCAAGCTGCAGCCGCATGAGCTGGTGGCCTGGGGTGAGGAGATGACGGAGGTCGAGCGCTGTGGCAAACCGGTGATTGCCGCCATTGACGGCCATTGTTTAGGTGCCGGACTGGAGCTTGCCCTTAGTTGCGATATCCGGGTGGCGACGAATCGGTCCTATTTCGGTCTGCCAGAAGTGAGTCTCGGGATGATACCGGGGAGCGGCGGAACTCAGCGCCTGCTGAGGCTGGTGGGCCTGGGTCGAAGCAAGCATCTCTTGATGACCGCCCAACGACTGCGCGCTGATGAGGCGGAGCGCTGGGGACTCGTTAGCGTTTGTGTGGTCCCCGAGAAACTGGAGGAGACGGTGACGGGACTGGCAAAGCGCTTAATCGAACTTGCACCGCTTGCTCTCCGCTCTCTCAAGACTGTTCTCCAGGAAGGAGCAGATAGTCCGCTGCCGGCGGCCTTGGAAATGGAACGAAAGACCTATGCGTGGCTGAGAACGACCCGCGATTACCAGGAAGGGGTGCAAGCCTTTCTGGAAAAACGTACGCCAACTTTCAGAGGCGAATAGGCTAATGACCCGAAGGCCATGGCGCTTCTGGACGACGATGGAAACCAGGGCGGAGCAACTCTGCGAGGATAAACTAGCGATGACGGGCGGAGGAGTTTATGGCTGTCGAATATAAAGAGAAATTGACCATCGGAGGCAAGAATATCCTTTTCTACCGGGACCGGAAGCCAACGGACAACCTGCGGGTCGAGGGTGAAGAGGAAAATTTGCAGCTATTCACCCTGGATATCACTGACCCGAATCTGGTGCCGTCGAACTTCGACAAGCCTGAAGGTACACCGTTACCTCTCATAAAATGGGAAAACACCAGGGTAGACTTGTCCAAGCGTACGGTCGAGGAGATGTCTTTCTGGCATCGCAGTGCCGATTTCGATGAGTTAATCATTTGTTTCCAGGGATCCATCAGATGGGAGACAGATTTGGGTGAAGTGGAATTGCAACCCGGGCAGATGCTGCTGATCCCGCGCGGTATCGCCCACCGTTCCATGCCCGGCAAGTCGGGAGAAACCAACATTGTCGTCGAACTGAAAGTCTGGTCGAGATTAGAAAAAACGATTCAGCTTGAAAAAGAAATTAAGTAAGGTGTACATAATTCGGCAAGAGGAACGCGGGCCTGAAACTTTTCTTAGAACCGGGGTCGGTGGCCCTCATCGGGTTGTCCCGGCTGACCGGGTCCAGGTGCCTACAACAATTTCGAAGTGATGCTTACACCAAGGCAATTTTTCCAGCGAGCCGGATAAATGAAAATTCCCCTGAGCCTGGCCAAAGAACTTAGCTGCAGCGCCGATCATTTGAGCAAGATCAACCGGGGCGAACGGCGGCCGTCGGTGAAACTGGCTCGGAAAATCGTTAGGGCCATGGGAGGCAAGGTTAGCCTGTTGGAGCTCCGGCCCGACCTGGCCGACCTGTATCCCGGGGTCGGGGCTGGGCCTGCTGCTCCGGCTCCCGCCGGACAGCCCGAGCTGCCGCGATCTAAGGCGCAAAAGAAGTATGTCACCGATATCTTCCGGGCCTGGTGCAAGGAATGCGGCATCTGCGCTGCCTTCTGCCCCCAGCAGTGCATCACTCTAAACGAGGAGGGCCGACCGCTGGTAGAACCCGGGGAACGTTGTACCGGCTGCGGCTGGTGTGAGCTCCATTGCCCTGATTTCGCCATCAGTGTGCGGGAGTGCGTCACTACGGTTCCCAAGGAGGAGGCAGATTGATGATCCAGACCGTAGGGGTGGGGTCTCCCCGCCCCAAGAGCCTAGGAACCTCTAAAATACTCGTTTCCAAGTTCTTTGCTTGGGCTCGGAAGAGAAGAAAGTTGACAGATGACCGCTAATCTGACCGATCCGACCAACCAGGGCCGTCCCCTGCTGCTCCAGGGCAATGAAGCCATGGTGGAAGGAGCCTTGTATGCCGGCTGCCGGTTTTTTGCGGGCTACCCAATCACCCCGGCCACCGAGATCAGTGAGGTCATGTCCTGGCGCCTGCCTGCGGTGGGCGGCACCTTCATCCAGATGGAGGATGAAATCGCCTCCATGGGCGCGGTCATCGGCGCCTCCCTGGCCGGGGGCAAGGCCATGACCGCCACCAGCGGCCCGGGGTTCTCCCTGATGCAGGAAAACTTGGGCTTCGCCTGCATTGCGGAAGTCCCCTGCGTCATCGTCAACGTCATGCGGGGGGGGCCCTCCACCGGCCTCCCCACTCACGTGAGCCAGGGGGACGTACAGCAGGCCCGCTGGGGCACCCATGGCGACCACCCCATCATCGTCCTGGCCGCGGCCACCACCCGGGAGTGTTTCGACCTCACCGTCAAGGCCTTCAACCTCTCAGAAAAATACCGCACCCCGGTGATCCTCCTGGCCGATGAAGTGGTGGGCCACACGCGGGAAAAGATTGTCCTCCCCCCGGCCGGCACCATCGAAGTGGTGGAGCGCATCCGCCCCACCATGCCCCCGGAATGGTACATCCCTTACGAAGACAACCTCCGGGGCGTGCCCCCCATGGGCATTTTCGGGGACGGTTACCGCTATCACGTCACCGGCCTGACCCACGACGTCCGGGGTTTCCCCACGGAGCGGCCCGATGAGATCGTGCCCTTCATGGATCGCCTCTTCCGCAAGATCAACCAGCACTTCGCCGACATCCAGATGGTGGTGGAGGACCTGACGGAGGATGCGGAGGTGCTGGTGCTGGCTTACGGCTCCGTGGCCCGCTCGGCGAAACGGGCCGTCCGGGAGGCCCGGGCCCGGGGCGTCAAAGCGGGATTGCTCCAACTGATCACCCTGTGGCCTTTTCCCCGGGGCCTCCTGGAACCCCATCTGCGCCGGGTCAAGGCCGTGCTGGTGCCGGAACTGAACCGGGGGCAGATCTCCCGCGAAGTGAAACGGGTCAACCAGGGGATGACCCGGATAGACACCTTGAACCGCATCGACGGGCGTTTGATCACGCCGGCGGAGATCTTGGACCGGCTGGTGCGAATGTGAGACAGGAGTCATATTGCCGCTTTAACCAGTCTGTAGTCAGCTGTCATTTGGGTGACATACTTTTCGCCAATCGAGAACTGAGAACTGAAAACCGGAAATCGAGAATCACATGGCTGAAATAACCAAACTGATCCACAAGTACCTGCGCCACGAAAAGAAGTTCCCCCATGTCTGGTGCCCAGGCTGCGGCAACGGCATCGTCCTGGGGGCCCTGATCCGGGCCATCGACCGCACCGGTTTCAGCAAGGACGAAATCGTCCTGGTCTCCGGCATCGGCTGTGCCGGACGCCTCACGGTGTATGTGGACTTCAATACTCTCCACACCACCCACGGCCGGGCCCTCACCTTTGCCACCGGGGTGAAGCTCGCCAACCCCAAGCTCCAGGTGATCGTGGTCATGGGCGACGGCGACGCCACCGCCATCGGCGGCAACCACTTCATCCACGCCGCCCGGCGGAACCTGAATCTTACGGCCATCATCGTCAATAACAACGTCTACGGCATGACCGGGGGCCAGTACTCACCCACCACCCCTTACGGCGCCAGGGCAGCCACCGCCGTCTATGGCCACATTGAACAGGCTTTCTCCATCGCCGAACTGGCCGTGACCGCCGGGGCCGCTTGGGTAGGGCGGGGCACCGTTTACCACGCCAGCCTGCTGGACCAACTGATCGAACAGGCCATCTTAAAACGGGGCTTTGCCGTAGTGGAGGCCATCAGCCACTGCCACACCCAGTTCGGCCGGCGCAATCGCCTGGGGGGGCCGGTGGAAATGATGCGCTGGCAAAAAGAGGTGGCCGTGCGGGTGGAGAAGGCCAAGACCATGACGCCCGAAGAACTCAAAGACAGAATCACCATCGGCGTCCTCGTTGACCGGGAACTCCCCGTCTATACCCACGAATTGCGCAAACTCCGGGAAGCCTCCCAGGCGGCGTTGGGAGCGAAGTGAAAGATTAACCACCAGGGCACCAAGAACACCACGGGACCAGTGCAAGCCACCACTATTTTGGGGAATCTTGGTCCCCTCGGTGTTCATGGTGGTGAGATTCTTTCCCTTGAGGATAAACGGATGAAACGATACGAAATCAGGTTGGCCGGGTCGGGGGGCCAGGGGTTGATTCTGGCGGGGATCATTCTGGCGGAAGCTGCAGGGGTGCATGACGGCAAATTTGTGTGTCAGACTCAGAGTTACGGCCCCGAGGCCCGGGGTGGGGCGTCCAAGGCTGAGGTGGTCATCAGCGATGAGGAGATAGACTACCCGCAGGTCATAAAGCCGGACCTGCTGCTGTGCATGAATCAGAGGTCGTGCGAGGCTTACGCTTTTGATCTCAAGCCGGATGGCTTGATGGTGGTGGATGATAGTTTTGTGCACGATACCCTTACGACCCTGGCGGTGCCCCTCCCTTTTACCAAGATTGCCCGGGAAGAGGTGGGCCGGGAGCAGACTGCCAATATCGTCGCCCTGGGGGCTTTGGCGGTGCTGAGCGGGGTCGTTAGCCTGGCAAGCCTGAAGACCGCGGTCTTGGCCCGCATCCCGCCGGGGACCGGGGAGCTAAATGAAAAGGCCCTGGACGCGGGCATCGCCGCCGCCGGGAGGTACCTGGAAGAAAAGGCCGGGAAATCGCAATGATTTAAGGGTTGAAGGTACACGGGGCTCCACCAGATAAGGACGTCCTCCATTGACCTGGCTGCCATGGGGAGGCAGGTTTTTTTAGCAATTGCCGGGACCGGAGCCGGAGAGAGACCTCCAGTTAACCCGACAAGATTTGCCCAAAGCTGCCAGCAAATCCAGAGTTCATGAGATTTCCCTCAGCAGGCGCTCCTGCCGTCAGGGCTATCGTCGCCGCAATTTTTCCAGGAATAGAGATAAGTGGTAAGTTTGGTAAGGTATCGGCAATTTTTGCTTCCCTTTCCGGTGGGGGAATTTTATGGTAACGCATGCCCTGGTAATAATCGTGTTTATATTATGAGGATAAGGCAAGGGTGGAACGGCTCGGTGACCAGGGGAGCCGGGGACCTTCAGCTGCACCCAGCCGGCGGATCAATCAATGCGGGTTCTCTTAATTAACAGCAATCTGAAGGATGACCTATTAGCCGCGCCCCCCATCGGCCTGTGCTATGTGGCCAGCGCGGCTGAGGTGGCCGGTCATGAGGTAAGAGTTCTTGATCTCTGCTTTAAGCGGCGGCTCAGACAGGAACTGGAAAAAGCCATCATCGGCTTCTCGCCGCAGGTAATCGGCGTCTCCTTGAGGAATCTCGACAACGCCAACATGCTTCGCCCGGTTTCCTACCTCCCGTCGGCGCTCAAGATTATTCAGGTGATCCGAGAATTAACCGCCGTTCCCTTAGTGCTGGGAGGCTCTGGAGCCAGTCTCGATCCCCAAGGGGTCTTGGAATTTCTGCAAGGGGATTACCTGATCGTATCAGAGGGGGAGAAGAGTTTTGTGGAGCTCCTTGACGCCCTGAACCGGGGTGAATCTCCTGCCGAGATCCCGGGAGTGGCAATGTGGCGCCAGGGAGAGTTCCGGGTAACTCCGCCCCAATTAACGTCCTTTCCCTCGGGAAACCCACGCCTGGCGAAATGGGTCGACCTCGCTCCTTATGAAAAGATGGGGGGAGGTTATACAGTCCAAACCAAGCGGGGCTGTAGGATGCGGTGCATCTATTGCACCTATAACCAGGTACTGGAAGGAAACCATCTCCGCTTACGTTCTCCAATGGAGGTGGTGGATGAGATTGAGGAGGCGTTGTATCGATTCCACCCTGAGGGCTTTGAATTCGTGGACTCCGTCTTTAATGACCCTGTAGGCCATTGCCAGGAAATTCTCGAAGAAATCATCCGGCGACCCTGGAAGGCCCGCTTTAGCACTATGGGTGTCAGCCCCAAAAATCTGGATGTCCAGTTCCTGCAACTCATGCAGCGGGCCGGGTTCACCTCTTTTATGACCTCACCGGAATCGGCCTCCGAAACCATGCTGACCAATTATCAGAAGGGCTTCGGGATAGAGGATTTGCGTCGGGCGGCCGAGGCGATCAACCAGTTTGCTTTCCCGGTGCTCTGGTATTTTCTCGTCGGCGGCCCCGGTGAAACCAGGCGCACCGTTCAGGAAACCTTAGACTTCATTGAGCAGTATTTGGTTAGGAAGGAAGGACCTTCTTTCAACCAGGCCAATATTTTTTTAGGGGTGAGAATCTATCCCGGCACCAAGCTCTGGCAAATTGCCCTGGATGATGGTTTAATTCATGACCACAGCAAGCCACTCGAGCCTCTCTGGTATCTGTCCCGGGAACTTGACCTGGAGGTGACGATGCGCCAGTTGTATGAGGCTGCCTGCCGCCGGCCCGAGATTGCCCTGGGTGATATGGAAAAGTATCTGCCGCTGACGAAGCTATTCGGGGTCATCCGGAAAGTTTTCCCCTTCCCCAAGCCCTACTGGCAACACTTGCTCCCGGTCCATCAAATGCTCGTCAAGTTAGGGGTGCGCTCCCTGTTCCAAGCCACCGGCGTTCCGGCCCGGCTGCGTGAATACTTGAAACTTCAGAGTAATAGGTCAATCTCGGCGCCGGTAGCAGATAAGGAGAACAGATCCGCAAAATATTGTCTAAAGAGCCCAAGCTAGATATAATAAAAAGTCAAACTTTGATTAAGAGAATTTAAACCAGAATCTCTGCCGGCTATGGAGATCTGGAATTTCACTCAGTACGGTGGCTTGATGGGGGAGTCAACGATGCACCTTCCACCCGAGAACCAGTTTTTTGCCTTCGTCTGGGGGTCTCGGAACGTCAGCCACACGGTGGTGGATTTGGCGCGCCGAACCCACAGCAGCGCCATATTCGACCTGAGCCCCATGCAGTTTACCCAAATGGCGACAGCCCTGCGCAAGGCCGGCGCCAGCGCGGCGAAGATCTCCGCCAACGACCTTATCGAGCCGGAGATAGAGGTCTTCCTGGAGGAATCAGGGGTCAAGACCTTATGGATTGAATACCATCCCGACCTGTTTTCCGGCACCCCTGAAGCTTTTCTCGAGCGGTTGGGCCAGCTCTCGGCCAGATGCGCCTGCGTGCCGGTCACCGGCGATTTAGACCTGCTCTACCGCCTCATTCAGGGCGCTGGTCCCCTTACGACTGTGGCCCTCAAAGGCAGCGAGGCGGCAGGCTTTGTGGGTGGCGAAACCCTCGGCGTCCTTTACTCCAGCTTGAGAGAGATGGTGCGGGAGCGTGGCCGAAAGTTGGACCTGGTCATCTGGGGGGGAGTAGCCACCCCTGAGGCGGCGGCCGCTTATTTGGCCACCGGCGCCCGGGGGATCGTCTTTGAAAGTCTCCACTGGCAGACCGATCTGGTGGCGGCAAGCGACAGGGTGCGGAAACTCATCGCTAAATTGAGCCCCGAACATACCCGCCTAGTCGGGGGAACCCTGGGAGTGTTCTACCGTCTTTTTGATAAGGGCAATTTTCCAGCCGTAAGAGAATTGGAACATTACGCCCGCTCATTAAGCGCTGGTCCCATTACGGCGGCCAAGCGCCGCGTCTTTGCCCAACGTGTGGTTGCCGCGGCGGTGCCAGCTCTGGAAAGCGATCTGGACCGCCAGCAATTGATCCCCCTGGGACCGGAAGCGGCTTTTGCCCAGGCGTTTGTGGAGCGCTTTGGCCGTTCCAGTGCCGAGGCCATGCAAGGATTCATGGCGGAGGTGGCCAGGCTTCTCCAGAACGTCAAAAATACGGCCAGGCGTTTTCTCTCGAACCCAGCGGTCCGGGAGTTGGGCACCACTTATCCTTTTATTCAGGGGGGCATGTCCTGGATTAGCGATGTTCCCGAGTTCGCCTTGGCGGTGGCCGAGGCCGGTGGCCTGCCAACTTTGGCCTTGGGTATCAGGGACCGTCGCCAGCTGGAGACAGATTTTAGTCGTCTCCACCGCGTTATTGGGTCGCGGCCCTATGCGGTGAATCTCATTGCTCTGGCCGAAAATCCGGTCCTCGAAGCACAACTGGCCTGGGTCGAAGAAACCCGCCCGCCCTTCGTGGCCATCGCCGCCGGCGACCCGGCCTACGCCGTGCGCTTAAGAGAAAAAGGGATCGAGGTCATTTATATTACTGCGGATGAAGGGCTGCTGCGCTTGGCCCTGGCAGGCGGGGTGCGCTGGCTGGTTCTGGAGGGCAATGAAGCCGGGGGCCACGTGGGAGCACATTCCTCCCTCACCTTGACCCAAATCGCCTTGGAGTTGAAGCGGCGGGAACCTAAACTCTTCGAAGGCCGGCACCTGGTGCTGGCTGGGGGGATTTTCAACCGCGAGACCGCGCTGAGGGCTGCTATGATGGGCGCGGCTGCCATCCAGGTGGGCACCGCCTATCTGGCTACCCAGGAGATCGTGGCCACCGGCGCCTTGAGCCAACTCTATCAACGTCTGATCCTGGAAGCGAAGCCGGGCGCGACGGCCCTTTCCGGGGAAACTATCGGCTTGCGGGTGCGCTCCCTTAAAACTCCCAAGATGGATGCCATCCTGGCCCTGGAAAGAGAGTTTGTCGCCAGCAACGAAGATGAGCCGGCTTTTCGACGGCGACTGGAAACCCTGAGCGCCAAAAGTTTGTTGATCGCTGCCCGGGGCAAGGATCAGGCCGCCGGATCATCTCTTAACGAAGAGACCTGTTTAGAGAGAGGTCAATTCATGAGTGGCGCGGTGGCCGGTATGATTAACCGGGTGGTGACCATTGCTGAATTACACCAGGAGTTAGCCGCGGGACCTCTCCAGAAACCACTAACGAAGTTTGGCCCCTCCAAGGGGAAAGTGGTGCGATCCGGCTCTAAAAACAAAAATGGGCGGGAGCGGGTGGCCATTACCGGTATGGCCCTGGTTAATTCCCTGGGCAACACTCCCGGGGAGATTTGGGAAAACGTCCTGGCCTTGAAGAGCGGAATTACCGAGGTGCCTCCCTCCCGGTGGGACTACAGCGAGTTTTACGAGCCCCGCCCTGGCGCCCAGGAGAAAACCTATTGCAAGGTGGGGGCGTTTAAGAATATCAGCATCTCGCGCAAGGATTTGGATATCCCGCCCCAAGACTTTCGTACCATGTCCAACTCCACCAAGCTCACCTTGCATCTGGCGAACCAGGTTATCAAGGAATCGGGCCTCGTGGATGCCAACATCCCCCGGGAGCGCATCGGCATCCTCATCTCCCAGAATTCGGGAGAATCGGCCAGCACTCTGGGTGATCTGGTTATCGGCATGTCAGCCCAGAGGATCGTCCATTCCCTGCAGGGCCTCCTGAACTTAACCCCGGAACTGGCACTGGAGGCGGAGAAACACATCAAGGCCGGGTATATGACCGTGGATGACACCACTCTCCTGGGCCGACTCAACAGCGCGGCCGGAGGCTTCATCAGCAACAGGTTCGGCTTCATGGGACCGTGTTACTCGGTCTCTGCCGCCTGCGCCACCAGTCTGGTGGCCATTTACACCGCCATCCAGATGATCCATAACGGGGTCATAGATGCCGCGGTGGTGGGGGGCGGGGAAGAAAACCTTTATCCGGCTCACTTTGTGGAGTTTTCCGCCTTGGGCGCCCTGGCCGGAGTTTCCGGTTTACCCTGCCCACCGGAGGCGAGCAGCCGCCCCTTCGACTCCACCCGGGACGGGTTTGTCCTGGGGGAGGGTGGCGGCATGATCGTCATCGAGCGGGAATCGGTGGCCAAAAAGCGCGGCGCCCGGGTTTACTCATACATTACCGGGGTCGGCGCCAGCAATAACGACCGGGGTATGATCGAGAGTGTCGCCGAGACCCAGATGATCGCCATTGGCGCCGGTTTCGAGGCTGCCGGTTATGGTCCGGAAACCGTGGACCTGGTAGAATGCCACGCCACCAGCACCCTGCAAGGAGACCTGGAGGAGGTCAAGGCCCTTAAGAGCTTTTACTCCAATGGCCGACGGGTCATGCTGAGCTCCTTTAAGTCCCAGATCGGCCATTGCCTGGGAACCTCAGGCATGAATAGCCTGATCAGGGGGGTGATGGCCATGCAAACCGGGCTCTTCCCTCCCACCCTGAACTATCGCAGCCCTGACCCTGAGATTGATCTGGAACACTGTGGCTTCCAGGTCCTTCCCCAACCGGATGCCTGGCCGCGCCCGGCGAACCGGCGCCGGCGGCTCCAGGTTGATGCCTTTGGATTTGGCGGGGCCAATTTCGTGGTGCACCTGGAAGAATGTTTAAACGGCACGGGGGTGGTGCTGGTCCCGGGTCCCCAAACCATCCCGGCCAGGCCGGAAATCAAGGCTGAGCCGATACCGTCGGCGCTGCTTGACGGGGTGTCGTTCCTGAGGACTCGGATTAATGAGGTTCCCCATCGACTGGGGTTGGTGGCCGCGGACGATAAAGAGGCCCGGGAGAGGTTGGCCGCCCTTACACCCCTCACCGCCCCACTGGGGGATAAAACCCTACGGGCCCTCGCCGGACAGGGCATCTTCACGGCTCCCGAGGCTGACCCGCCTGCGCCTCTGGCCCTGGTCTTCGCGGGTCAGGGCACCTATTATCCGGGCATGGGTCGGAACCTTTACCAGACTTTTCCCCTGGTCCGCCAGTGGCTGGACCGGATTGCCGCCGAGTCCGACTCCGACTTCCTGGAATTGATGTTCAACTCCCAGGACGAAAACCTGCAAAAGACCCTCTGGCAGCAGCCGGCCCTGTTTGCCCTGGAGTATGCCATGGTGCGGCAACTGCTCGCCCTGGGGGCGAAGCCGGCGGCCATGGCCGGGCACAGCATGGGGGAGATCCTGGCGCTGTGTGTGGCTGGGGTATTTTCCTGGGAAGACGGCTTCCGGATCATCAGCAAGCGGGCCCAGTGCATGGACAAGGCCGCGGCTCTGAGCCTGGACCCCGGGGCGATGATCGCCGTGGACGTGCCCATGGAGGTCCTGCAGCAGAAGCTGACCCAGCGCCGTAACGTCCAGATCACCAATTTCAA
>JAPLJC010000132.1 GCA_026388765.1 Deltaproteobacteria bacterium | reverse complement strand
GGTGGGACTGCAACCCCCACATCGCGCCCCTACCAGTAGCAGTGCTTAAGGGGGGCCGGCGGCAGACTTTCCGGTCCTCAGGCCACTACTTATTAAGTAATCATCCTTTTGAGAAAATCAAGGGGCTGAAAAATTAACGTTATCACTTCCTCTAAAAGCTCAATCAAGCAGTTCCAGCCAGGGCCAGGCTATTTACAGAATTGATCAAGACAGGCTGTTACCTCATTTTGGTCGAAGTCAAAGGTATCACCTGGTATTGAGAGAAAGAGCCGATATATCTTTGGTCTGGCCCGCGGGGGGCCTGCCGGGCAATTCCAACAAGCGATCGTTCAGAGCCTGGCCGCCGGGCAGCAATTCGCCGCTGATAGTGCCCACCCTGGCGCTGGTCCAGGCCTGTTTGGGCACCCGATTCCCGTCCAGGTAGGCAAAGATCACGCCCCGGTCATTGTTAAAGGCCTTATTGTTGATGGTGATCATGATTTTACGGCCCTCTTTGGTTTCGGGGCCGATCCTAACCTCGATCTCTTCCGGTGCGGGGTAAGGTATCCCGCTCACCTTGAAGGTTTGACCTTCTTCAACCGGTCCCAGGAGGCCCAGGCGGCAGTTATAGAAGGCGCTCAGCGGGTCGGTGATGGGGGCCTTGATGGCGGTTTCCCATTTGCGTACCATGGCGCCCGTGCCTTCCTTTAATTGCCACAACTCCAACCGGCTTTGGTCATAGTCGAAGCGGTATTCCTTCAAGGAGCGCTTGCCCCTTTTTAGAGACTCTTCGCGGTAAATTAAGGGCACGAGCTTTCCCTGCCGCCAGATCATTTCCGTCCGGTAGCTTTCCCGACGGTCTTTGCCGGACAATGCTTTGAGCATTCCCAGGGGCTCCCCGGAGATTTCTGCCTCGTAGCGTCCGGCCCCCAGGCTTTTCAGGGTCAGTTGAGCCCGAGCCACATCTTTCCACAGCAGGTACTCCACCCGGAAGTGCAAGTCCTCCAGCATCTGCGCTTTGGGCACCGAGGCCGGCGCCGGTGTCCAAGGCCAGGCCTGCAACGCCAGGGTCGCGGCCAGGGCGAAAATGACCATCCGCAAATTTTTTTGGGGCTGCTGCCTCATCAGGCGCCCGGTTTCAGCCGGCCGCGTAGTTATTGTCATAGAATCATATTCCTTGCGTTCGTTTCGCTTGAATGGAGAGATATCCTGGGTAGGCCCGGAAGCCCATTTTCCATAACCTCAACAACCAAGTCGCCCTCAATCCTGGTCTTTCCCCGGATCATTAGGGGGCGGTGGGCTCCAGACCCCGGTGGCGAAGCGGCTGTGCCACCACTTCATGAGGTCCTCCGAACCCTCCGGTTCCGTCAACTCAAAGCGATAGTCTTCAATGAATTGGAGTAGCCGCTGGTAGGCAAGGTTAACCTGCTGCATGCGGCCGCGAAATTCCGCTTCCTCGGAAGCCGGGGCCCGGTCGGGATGCCAGCGCCGCGCCGCCCGGCGATAGGCGGAGCGGATTTCTTTGCGGCTGGCCTTGGGAGCCAGGTCCAACAAGGCTCGGGCTTCTTCTAAGGTCATGGTTTCGCCCGCGGCAGGCGCCGATTTGGTTATCTTACCTCAATTCACCAAATTATAACCGCGTTTCTGCCGTAGGGCAAATCAGGTTATAGCGCCTGGCAAATAAACGTTGGTGAAATCCTTAGGCGGCTTGTCTTTCCGGGGCAAGCGTGTTAAGTTAATGGATAATTTGGCCTGGATGTCTGGCGGCGGACCTCTGAAATTTGACTCAAGCAGTTAATCGGCAGCAAGGATCTTACATGACTCCCAAGAAACCAGCCGGCATGAGTGCGGCAGAGTTGGACCGGACCCTGGAGCGCCTCACCGACGAGATCGTCGGGCAACATCAAAATCTGGACCAGACGATCCTGGTGGGCATTCGCACCGGCGGCGCCTTCCTGGCCCAGCGCCTGGCCGACAGGATCAGCCGGCGCACCGGCAAGCCGATGCGGGTCGGGGTTCTGGACATCACCCTCTACCGGGACGACTGGACTCAACTGAGTCACAAACCCCTGGTAGGCAAGACGGAACTGCCCGGCTCCATTGACGACCAGGAGGTGGTGCTGGTGGATGACGTCCTGTTCACCGGCCGCACTATCCGGGCGGCTCTGGACGCCCTCATCGATTATGGCCGTCCTCGTCGGATCGAGCTGGCGGTCCTCATTGACCGGGGCGGCCGGGAGTTGCCGATCCAGCCGGATTTCGTGGGCCGGACCGTCAAGCTTCCCCCGGGGCAGCGGGTCAACGTCTATTTTTCCGAGATGGGCCGGCTTGATGCGGTGGCCATCGAGTCGGGGCCGCCGGAAAGGCCGTAGATAATTCCGAGTTCCGAGTCTAGAGATTAGAGTTTTGAAAAGATGAGGCGGGCACGGAGGCCCGCCCCACCTAATTTTTTGCTATTTTATGAGTATTTCAAAGATGCAGGAATGACTGCCCTCAAAGTGTCTAAAACCAAACCTAAATCAGAGTTGTCGCCCCTGCCGCCTGAGGCTGCCGCCGCCCTGCAAAGCCAGGTAGCGGCGTTGGCGGCGGCTTGTGAAGCCGGCGAGGACTTGGAGAGTCTCAAACGCCTGGTCACCCCCAATCCCCAAGATCCCCAGTGGGACCTGCACCTCATGGCGTCCCTGGGAAATATCCTCCACCCGCTGGTGCCGCCCCTCCTGGCGGCCCGGTTCGGAGGCTCTCCGGACAAGGCCCGGCGCAAGGCCTTGAAGCGGGTCCTGCATCTTCTCAAGACCCGGGGCGTGCCGGTGCCCGGAGATTTATTGGCCGGGGAGGAACCCGCCTTCGCCCCGGTGCGCCCCCCGGCCGTCAAGAGCACGATCTCTCCCATTTTGGGCAACGGCGACGCCTACCTCGTCCTGGAAGGTCCCAAGGAAATCCTGGGCGGCAACTTCCTGGTGGCCATTATTAACGATCCCGCCGGACTCCAGGAATGCCATCTGCTCAATCTGAAGAGCAGGCAGCAGACGGAGATCTGGGACCACTACCGGCAACATGGGCTGACGGAATGGTATCCGGTGCCCGGACCGTACGCGGTGCGCCTCCTGGAAGCAGCCTATCAGGCGAAAACCGCGGTTTCCGCAGCCAAGAGCACCTATGGGAGCCTCCGGGAAAAAGTCTGGAAAAACTGGGGCCGCCCGGAGGCCGCCCCGGACCTGGAGCAAGTCCTGCCGGTCATCGAGTCCGGCGAACGGCGCCGCCTCCTGGAGCACTCGCGCCAACTGGCCACCAATCCCCTTTTCCAAACCTGGATGCCGGCCCTGGAAGAGCTTACCCCCTGGGTCGACAAAATGCAGGAGATTCAACAGAGCCCCCTGGTTCTCTCGGAGCCGCAGAAGCAGGCGCGCGGCGACGCCCTGGTCGATGAGGCCACCCTGGTTCTTTACCCTCCCGAGACCCGGCCCCTGTGGCGCCGCCGTCTTCTGGCCATGTCCTATTGCCTGGACTTGGGGCAGCACCTGGAGGAGGCCAGGATGGCCCGGGCCGCGGCGGATGACCTAGGCGATCTCGAACGCAGCGCCGTGGCCGGCGAAAACCCCTTCTTAAAAAGCC
>JAPLJC010000214.1 GCA_026388765.1 Deltaproteobacteria bacterium | reverse complement strand
TTGTCAGGGTTCTCCTTCTTCTATTCTGTCAATCCATCACCAAAACCGCGGCGCCGTGGATTTGGCCATGGCGTAAGGCGTTCAAGGCTTCGTTGGCTCGCTCCAGGGGGAAGGTCTGGACCTCGGTCTTGATTGGCACCTTCGGGGCCAGGGCCAGAAATTCCTCGCCGTCCCGGCGGGTGAGATTGGCCACCGAGCGCACCAGGCGTTCGCCCCAGAGGATATCGTAGGGGAAGGAGGGGATGTCGCTCATGTGGATGCCGCCGCAGACCACGACGCCGCCCTTGCAGGTGGCCCGCAAGGCCGCGGGAATCAGCGCCCCCACCGGGGCGAAGATGATGGCCGCGTCCAGCTCTTCCGGGGGCAATTGATCGGAGCCGCCGGCCCAGGCGGCCCCCAGGCTCCGGGCAAACTCCTGGGTTTCGGCATCCCCCGTCCTGGTGAAGGCGTAAACCTGCCGGCCCTGATGCACCGCCACCTGGATGGTGATGTGGGCCGCGGCCCCGAAGCCGTAGATCCCCAGGCGCTCCACCCCGTCGCCGGCCAGGCGGTAGGAGCGGTAGCCGATGAGGCCGGCGCACAGCAAGGGCGCGGCCTCAGCAAGGGGATAACCCTCCGGCAGATGAAAGGAGTACTGTTGGTGGGCCACGGTGTATGGGGCATAGCCGCCGTTTAGGGTGTAGCCGGTGAATTTCGGGGCATCGCAGAGGTTTTCCCGGCCCCGGCGGCAGTAGCGGCATTGGCCGCAGGTGTGGCCCAGCCACGGCACGCCGATGCGGTCCCCCACCCGGAACTTTTTCACCTTAGCGCTCCTGGCCGCCACCGTGCCGACGATTTCATGGCCGAGGATCAGGGGCAGCTTGGGTTCAGTCAGCTCGCCGTCCACGATGTGCAGGTCGGTGCGGCAGACGCCGCAGGCCCGCACCCGGATGAGCACCTGCTCCGGGCCGGGGCGGGGCACCGGGACTTCCAGGTATTTAAGCGGGGTGCCCGGTTTCTCCAGCACCATGGCTCGCATCTTTTCGGGAATTTTCATTTTTCCGACCTCAACCAGTTAATTGAGACTTCTGCAAAAAGCGTTTGGTTATTCTGAGCGAAGCTAAAGATAGCCATTTTACCTCAAAATGGTGCGGATGAAAATATCTTCTGGTGGCACCGACAGCCTGCCGGGCAGCATAGGCTGGAAGCCTGTGCCACCAGAGCACACGGGGAGGTCGGCGTTGTCGGCGGGGGGATTTTGTGTTACATAGCTGCGAGAACCTGTAACCATTTCAGCCAGGCGGAGCCTCTTAAAGATGAAGGATTTCCAGACCATTTCCCGAGATTTGCGCAGGATGCTGGAGCTTAAATATGAACCGGTGGGGGTCACCCTGTATCGCGCCGGCGAGCCCCTGCCGGCGGACCTCCCGTTTACCACGGATAATCTAAAAAGCTATTGCCAGGCCGTGGTCCTGGCCGGGCAGGGCCGCACCCTGCTCCTGGCCAAAGAGCAGATGGGCTGCAAGTTGGGGACTACGGCCCTCGGGTTCGAAGAGGAGGCGGAGGCCTTTCTGGACGACGGCGTTTTGGAAAAATACGGGGTCGGCCTGTTCGCCACTGAGGAGGCCTCCGCCGCCACCATCCGGCGGTCCTTTTATCTGGAGGCGGGCCAGACCCGGGCGGCCCTCATCGCCCCCCTGTCCTATTTTAAGGCGCCGCCCCAGGTGGCGGTCTTCACCGCCGACAGCGAGCAGGTCATGTGGCTCCTGTATGCCCTGAACTATGAGCGGGGCGGCCGGTTGAACCTGCCCCAGTCGGGCGGGGCCCTGGGCGGCTGCGCCGACATTACGGTCCTGCCCCTGCAGGATAAGGTCCCCAACGTCACCTTCCTGGGCCTGGGCTGTCGCCTGAAAACGGCCCTGGACCCCTGCCACCTGATGCTGGGGGCTCCGGGGGAGACCCTGGCGGCGCTGCACGAGCATCTATTGGCCATGGCCAAACCCATTGGCATGTTGAAAAAATCGCGGGCCGGCCAGGATAAGTAAGATTTTCGCCACATTGGAATTGCGGCGGGGGGCTGCTTCGGTTATAATTTTTTAGATTAAAGTGCCAGGGTAGGCTGCGCCGGGAGGAAATGATTCTCCCGGTAATTTTTGTGTCTTTTGAAAAGGAAGAAAATTATGGTAGTCGGGGAAAGAAAGCCAATCGCCGAAATCAAAGAGATGGTGCGTCCATATAAGAAGATCCTGGTGGCCGGGTGCGAAACCTGCACCGCCGAATCCATGAGCGGCGGCCGCAAACAGGTGGCCGAATTGGCGGCGGCTCTGGAAATGGCCTTCCGCCTGGAAGGCAAAGAGATGGAGATCCTGGAGATCAGCGTCGACCGCCAGTGCATCCATGAGTTCCTGCTGGATATCGTCGACCAGACCGCCGAGGTGGAGGCAGTGGTTTCCATTGCCTGCGGCGCCGGCATCCAGAGCGTGGCGGAGCGCCTGCCGGGCAAGCCGGTTTACCCGGGCCTGAATACCATGTTTATCGGTGAGACTTCGGGAGCCGGCATCTGGCAGGAGCGCTGCCAGGGCTGCGGTGACTGCGTGCTGGGGATCACCGGGGGCCTCTGCCCCGTGACCCGTTGCGCCAAGGGGCTCCTCAACGGACCCTGCGGCGGCTCTCAGGGCGGTAAATGCGAGGTCTCGATGACTTTGAAGTGCGATGTCCCCTGCGTCTGGGCCATGATTTACGAGCGCCTGAGCCAGTTGGGGGAACTGGACCGCCTGGCCATTTATCAGCCGCCGAAAGACTGGCGGGCCGGCGGCTTCACCGGCCCCCGGCAGTTGGTGCGGCGAAATGTCTAATTCTTTGTAAAAATTGATTATATCGAGTTAACCAGAAGGGGCCGGCAGAATCTGCCGGCCTCTTTTTATATGAGCCGGGTGCCTTTATCCTTTTCTCCACACCTGCCGATTAAGTTATTGCATTTCTGTTTAAGATGGCTATTGTTTGACATATGGGTAATTCAACAGGCTTAATTATGATGAATTTTAGCCGAATCTATTGAAAGGGGGAATGTCAAAAATTTAGCCTTAAGCTTCCTTTTCGTTGACCTGCCTGCAGGGATAGGGGACTTAGGTAAAGCCCGGCGGGCATTCTGTGATTATGTCGAAGTGGAGGTGCGGAACATGGAAGGAAAAAAAGGCATCAGCGAAGACTGGCTATCTTTATGGATGGGTCTGTTTATCTTCGTCCTCGGCCTGGGGATGTTCATCGGCATGGACCTCCTGGGCTGGGGGATCAAGCTCAATATCTGGACCGACATTACCAAGGCATTATCATCCGTCTCCGGAGGCCTGAAGGGCATGCCGGGTTTTACCTCACTTTTCCTGACTTATCTCTTCATGCTGTTTATCACCATGATCGGCGCTGTGGCCATGGGGGTCAACGCCGGTCGCTTCATTCTGGGTTTTACCCTGATTTTCTGGATCAGCTTCGGTTGCTTCCTCCTGGGCCATTATGCCCATTTTGCCGCCAATACCGCTGATCAGCTGAAAAGTTTCGGTATCACCTGGTCGCTGAAACTCACGGGCGAAGGCGGCTTTATTGTGGCCCTAATCGCCGGACTGCTCGTCGGCAACTTTTTCCCCGGTTTAGCCAAGGTCATGCAAGACGCCACCCGGCCCGAGTTATATATCAAGACCGCTATCGTTATTCTGGGGGCGTTATTGGGGGTCAAGGCGGCCGGGTCGGTGGGTCTGGCGTCGGCGGTGATGTTCCGGGGCCTGTGCGCCATCATTGAGGCCTACCTGATTTACTGGGCGGTGGTCTATTTCATCGCCCGTAAATATTTCAAGTTCAGCCGAGAGTGGGCCGCGCCGCTGGCTTCGGGGATTTCTATCTGCGGCGTGTCCGCGGCCATCGCCACCGGCGGCGCCATCCGGGCCCGTCCCGTGGTGCCCATCATGGTCTCTTCCCTGGTGGTGATCTTTGCCGTGGTGGAACTGCTGATCCTGCCCTTTCTCGCCCAGGCCATTATGTGGAAGGAACCCCTGGTGGCTGGGGCCTGGATGGGCCTGGCGGTGAAGACCGATGGGGCGGCGGTGGCCAGCGGGGCCATTGTCGACTCCCTGATCCGAGCCAAGGCATTGGCTGAGACCGGGGTGAATTATCAGGCGGGCTTCATGGTCATGACCGCTACCACCGTGAAGATCTTCATCGACATCTTCATCGGGGTCTGGGCCTTTATCCTGGCGGTGATCTGGTGCACCAAGATCGAATGCACCGGCGGGCGCATCAAGGCCGTCGAGATTTGGGAGCGTTTCCCCAAGTTCGTCCTCGGTTATGCCCTGACCTTCTTCCTGATGCTGATTATCTGCCTGGCATCGCCGACGGTCCTGAAAACCGCCAATGCCGCGGTGGCCGGAATGGATACCTTCCGGGTCATGTTCTTCGTGCTCACCTTCTTCACCATCGGCATGGTTTCCAATTTCCGGAAGCTGTGGGAAGAGGGCATTGGCAGGCTGGCCGCGGTTTACGTCCTGTGTCTCTTCGGATTCATTATCTGGTTTGGGCTGCTGATCTCGTGGATCTTCTTCCATGGGGTCAAGCCGCCGCTGGCCGGCTAGGTCGGGAAGGAGGAAAATATGCACGAAGACGCCAAATTACCGCCTGAGGAAGTGCCGGTGGTGGAGCAGCCGATGGAAGCCAAACTGATCGACGAATTGCAGAAGATGGAGTATGAGCCGCTGCTGCCGGTGGAAAAGAAGCTCATCGCCTGGAGCATTATTATCGGGGTCGTGGCTCTGGGCTTCCTGGTCTGGGTGAGCTACACTTTCTTTCCTGGCCAGCATTAACGCAGTATTGCTTTAAGACGAAAGGCCCCGGGCGGCAAGGCCCGGGGTTTTTTTTCACCACAGAGGCACAGAGGACACAGAGAACGAAAAAATGATTATGCCACAGGAACAATCATTTTCGGTGCTCTCTGCGTCTCTGTGGTTAAGCTTTTTTAGCCAGCACCGAAAACCAGAGATTTTCGCTCCAGGTGACCAGCATTTGCAAGGGCGAGGCTTGCAGACGGGCGGTGAACTGCGCCATCTGGGTCCCCGGGAGGCCGGAGAAGATGTACCACTTTTTATTAAGGAATTCCGGGATATCCAACAGGTCCAGGAGGACGTCCAGGTGGATGTTGGCCAGGGCCAACTCCGCCGGCAGGTGGGCGAAGTGGCGGGCGTCGGCCTGGAGCAGCAAGACCTCGCCCTCCCGCTGATTGTGCTTCAGGTTCCGGGCGGCGCTACGTACTGCCAGTTCGTTGTACTCCACTGCCACCACCCGCTCGGCCCCCAGGGCCATGGATGCTAAGGCCAGGATACCGGTGCCGGTGCCCAGATCCAGGACCCGTCGGGGCGGGTCGGTCGCAAAGACTTGGCGCAGGAGCGCCAGGCAGCCCTGGGTGGTGGGATGGTAACCGGAGCCGAAGGCCAGGCCCGGCTCCAGGCGGATGACGATCTCAGCGGGGGCCGGCTGAGGCTCCTCCCAGACCGGGCAGAGGTGGAAGCCCGCCATGGACGCGGCCTGGAGGGGCTTGCCGTCCTCCCATTCGGAGTAGTTGATCTGGGTTTCCGAAGAATAGCGGCCGGCCCCGGTGGCGCTGAGCCAGGCCTTGACCTGGGCTTTCCTGGGGGTGCCGAAGAAGAGGTAGGAATAGTCACCCTCACGCCAGCAGCCCAGAAAATCAGCGCCGGCCAGTTCCGGCGGCGGCTCCACCCGGCCCTCGATTTCGTAAATATAGAGCTTTTCCGGAGGGGGCATGGTGATTAATTCTAAACCACGGAGGCACAGAGGGCACAGAAAAAACGGCCCGGAGGCCGTTTTGGGATCGATTTAAGAAAGATTATTTATCTTGGTGTGGGCCTTTCGGAACCTGAGGTTCCTGGCGTTTGGTTACGGCTTTGACGTAATCAGAGAAGGCTTGCATTTGGACCTGGATGCTGGATTGATGATAATTGAACTGGTTCTGCATGGTCCAAGTGAAGTATCCGACCACCGTAAAGAACAAGGTAGCTAAAACCAGAAAAGTCCCTAAAATCCAATATTTTAGGCCATCGATTTTCCTGCTTTGATCTTTGATATCTGATCGGATGTCCTTAACATCCGCTTCGATATTTGCGAATCGAGCATCTAAATATTGTCCAAAATATGAATCCATCGGTGGCTCCCTGCTCGAATCTGAGCCGATGCCATTGTCAATTTCTGGTTTTATATTAATGACTTTTGGGCTCATTGTCAAACGCGTCGGTATTTAGGAGTGATTCCTAAAGGTTTCACGGCGTGCTGCCGAATGTAGCCGCAATTATCGCAGACCAACACAATATAATTTATTGAACGACGGCTTAGAGCGCCGGTTAAAAGGGTCGTCCCCCAGCCTATAGATTCCTGAGTAAAATCACCGTCTACTAAGGTAAAAGCATCTTGACCACAGGCCGGACAAGGCAATGTGGCTTTTTTGTCCTTGAGTATCTGGATGATTTCTTCAGAAGTCATTACAGCTTATCCTTGTCCGTTTTCATGCCATGCACAGGGAATTCTGTCAATAATTTTTCCCCTATAAAAAAACCCGATAATCGGCCTTGAGAACTTTGGCCAGCCTTCTGGCCATATCTTTGCCGATGGGTCTCTTGCCGTGCTCCATTTCGGAGATATGGGTCTGGCTGACTCCTAGCAGGCGAGCCAGCTCTTTTTGGGTAAGGCCTTCCCTCTTTCTGGCTCCCCGAAGCGCGACGCTGCCATTGAAGTCCGGATAGATCTCCTCCCATGGCACGGAGTCAGGCTCTTCGGCAAGGGCTCCATAAGAAGCCAAAACCTCTTTGACTTCAACGACTTTGGTTGCAGGTATCCGAAACTTGACCTCAACATAGTCGCCCGTAGTGGGCTTTTTCATGGCTTCCGACATAGGTAACCTCGATTACTTTGTCCTGTTTGCTCAGGACTCTCCAGACGGCGACATAGGTGGGCCTGCCTCTCTGGAGATGGCAATGAAAGCAGTCCTCCCGGAGCTTGCCATAATTAGGCCAGTCAACCTGAACCGGACCGGAGAGCCTCATCTCTGCTAATAAATATTGAAAAATCTCATCAATGCCTTGGGGCAGTCTCTTGAGCCGCTTGCGGACATTAGAAGTTAATAGCACTGCCCAAGCCATAGCTAAATATATCAATTATTGATATATTGTCAACCGCATAAAGCAAGCCTTGCCCTTTAGGGTGGGATAACCCTTGAATTTTCCCGATTCTTCAGGTTAATATTACTAATTACGCTCAAGGGATAGGAAACCAGAGGAAGGTCGTTATGGAACTGCAAGGCAAGGTCTACCGCTTCGGGGATGACATCAACACCGATGAGATTCTCCCGGCCCGCTATCTCAATACCTCGGACCCGGCCGAACTGGCGAAGCACGCCATGGAGGACGCCGACCCCGAGTTCGTCAAGAAGGTGAAGCCCGGCGACTTCATCGTGGCCGGCAAGAATTTCGGCTGCGGCTCCTCCCGGGAGCACGCCCCGGTGGCCCTCAAGGCCGTGGGGCTGTCGGGCGTGATCGCCGCCAGCTTCGCCCGCATCTTTTACCGCAACGCCTTCAACATGGGCCTGGCCATCTTCGAGGCGCCCGAGGCCGCGGCGGAGATCAAGGCCGGGCAAGAGATCAGCGTGGACGTGAATACCGGGACCATCACCAACCTGGGCACCGGGAAAAAATATCAGAGCCAACCCATTCCGCCCTTTATGCAGGAACTGCTGGCGGACGGCGGCTTAATGGCTCATCTGAAAAAGTACGTGGAGGCGAAATAAGCATGGGTTCTCATAAGATTGCAGTCATCCCCGGGGACGGCACCGGCCCGGAAGTGGTGGCCGAAGGGCTCAAGGTCCTCAACGCCGTGGCCGGTCCCGCGGGTATCAAGTATGACTTCACGCATTACGATCTGGGCGGCGAGCGCTACAAGCGCACCGGCGAAATCCTGCCGGATTCGGTGATTGACGAACTGCGCCGGTTTGACGCCATCTACCTGGGGGCCATCGGCCACCCGGACGTGGCCCCGGGCATCCTGGAAAAGGGCATCTTGTTAAGGGCCCGCTTCGAATTGGACCAATACATCAACCTGCGGCCGGTGGTGCTTTACCCGGGCGTGGATTGCCCGCTGAAAGGCAAGGGTCCCGAGCAGATCGACTTCGTGGTGATACGAGAGAACACCGAAGGCATGTACGTGGGCGCCGGCGGCTTCCACAAGCACGGCACCATTGATGAGGTGGCGGTCCAGACCTCCATCAACACCCGCAAGGGCGTGGACCGCTGTTTGAAGTATGCCTTCGAGCTGACCCGGAGGCGCAACCGGGACAAGAAACTCACCCTGGTGGCCAAGACCAACGTCCTCACCTTCGCCTCGAACCTGTGGTTCCGGGCCTTTGAGGCCATGGCGCCCCAGTATCCGGACATCGCCACCGACTACGCCCACGTGGACGCCACCTGCATGTGGTTCGTCAAGAATCCCGAATGGTTTGACGTGGTGGTCACCGACAACCTGTTCGGTGACATCATCACCGACCTGGGGGCCATCATCCAGGGGGGCATGGGCGTGGCCGCGGGCGGCAATATCAACCCCGAGGGGGTCTCCATGTTTGAGCCCATCGGCGGCTCGGCCCCCAAATACACCGGCCTGGCGGTGGTCAACCCCATCGCGGCCATCGCCGCGGCCCAGATGATGCTGGAGACCCTGGGGGAGACCAGGGCCGCCAAGGCGGTGGACGGGGCCATCAGAAAGGCCGCGGCGCATGATATGAAGAGTATGGCCGCGGGCAAGATGGGGATGTCCACCCACCAGGTGGGCGACCTGATCGCCAAATACGCTGCAGATTTGGTATAATCAAGCTGTCAGCTATCAGCGGTCAGCTTTCAGCTTAAAGATTAAGAGCTCTGCAAAAGTTACCGCTCTCATCATTCTGAGAGATCGCAGCGACCAGAGAATCTTAAATACGAGATCCTTCGCTTCGCTCAGGATGACGAAATTGGCTTTTTGCAGAATTCTCGACTAGATTAAAATTTGTAGCATGTTGGCGTTCAAAGGAAAAGTCTTTGGCTGACAGCTGACAGCTGAAAGCTGATAGCTTTAATCCCAGGAGATTTTGCATTATGGGTGGAACATATACAGTCGCAGTAGTGGGAGCCACCGGCGCCGTAGGGCAGCAGATGGTGGCTTGTCTGGAAGAGCGCCGGTTTCCGGTGCATCGGCTGGTCCCGCTAGCCTCGGAACGGTCCATGGGCAAGAAGGTCACCTTCATGGGCAAAGAGATCCCGGTGGAGGTCCTGACCAAGGACTCGTTTGATGGCGTGGAGATCGCCCTGTTTTCCGCCGGCGGCAGCATCAGCAAGGAGTATGGTCCCATTGCCGCCGCGGCCGGGGCGGTGGTGGTGGATAACTCCAGCGCCTGGCGCATGGACCCGGAGATTCCCCTGGTGGTGCCGGAAGTCAACCCCAAAGACATCGGTCTTTATACGAACCGAGGCATCATCGCCAATCCCAATTGCTCCACCATCCAGATGGTGGTGGTCTTAAAGCCCTTGCACGATGCGGCCCGCCTCCGGCGAGTGGTGGTCTCCACTTATCAAGCGGTTTCCGGCACGGGGCAGAAGGCCGTGGATGAACTGGCGAACCAGGTGCGGGCCCTGCTGGCCTGTCAGGAGCCGGAGAAGAAGGTCTATCCCCACCGCATCGCCTTCAACTGCCTCCCCCACATCGACGTCTTCCTGGAGAACGGCTACACCAAGGAAGAGATGAAGATGGTGAACGAGACCCAAAAGATCATAGGGGACGACACCATCCGGGTGACGGCCACTACGGTGCGGGTGCCGGTGTTTTACGGCCATTCCGAGGCGCTGAATATCGAGACGGAGCGGAAGCTCACCCCGTACGAGGCCCGGCAGATTTTGGCCACGGCCCCCGGGGTGAAGGTGGTGGACGATCCCTTGAAGAACCAGTACCCCATGCCCTTGGACGCCGCGGGCCAGGACCTCACCCTGGTGGGGCGCATCCGGGAGGACTTCAGCATCGAGAACGGCCTCAACCTCTGGGTGGTGGCGGATAATCTGCGTAAGGGCGCGGCGACCAACGCGGTGCAGATTGCCGAGATTTTGATTCGGGATTATTTGAGGAAATAGTCAGTAGCCAGTAGCCAGTAGCCAGTAGTCAGTAGTCAGTTTTGCTTTTCATTTGCTGTTAACTTACTGGAAACTGGCAATCAATGCTCCGAAGGAGCATCAATGCGCATCATCGCCGGGGAATTGCGGGGGCGGGTACTGGCCCCGGTGCAGGGCCGGACCCGGCCCACCGCCGCCAAAGTAAGGGAGGCGATCTTCAATATCCTGGGGCCTGTGGTCCCGGAGGCGCAAGTCCTGGACCTGTTTGCCGGCACCGGCGCCTTGGGGATTGAAGCCCTGAGCCGGGGTGCGGCCCAGGCGGTCTTCGTGGAAGACCACCCCGGGGCTCTGAAGGCGCTGCGGCGCAACCTGGAAACCCTGGGCCTCCAGGATCGCAGTCGGGTCCTGCCCTTGCCGGTGGCCGCGGCCTTGCGGCAACTGGCCGCGCAGGGAGAGCGATTCGGCCTGGTCTTTCTGGACCCCCCTTACGGGGGCGAGGCGGCGGCGGCCACCCTCGGGGCCCTGGCCGGATCAAGCCTACTCCTAACAGAGGTTTGGGTGGTGGCGGAGCACAGCCGCCGGGAGAAACACTCAAAGAGGGAAACAATCGACGCCCCGGAGTCCGGGGGCACGGGGCTCGTGTCGGCAAAACGGTACGGCGACACGTGTATCTCCATATTCACGCTGCACACATCAAACAAAGGAGTAACAGATGAAACGTAAGATCGCAGTCTACCCCGGTTCCTTCGACCCCATCACCAACGGCCACCTGGACTTGATTCAGCGGGCTCTGAAGATCTTCGACCACATCGTCGTGGCGGTGGCCACTAACGCCTTCAAGAAGTCCCTCTTCACCATCGAGGAGCGCATGGAGATGATCCGGGGGTCTCTGGTGGACCATCCCAACGTCAGCATCGACAGCTTCGACGGCTTGCTGGTGAAATACGCCAAAGCCCGGAAGGCCCGGGCCATCCTCCGGGGCCTGCGGGCGGTTACCGACTTTGAGTACGAGTTTCAGTTGGCCATGATGAACCGGCGTCTGGAGCCGGAGATCGAAACGGTGTTTTTAATGACCGGGCTCAGATGGGTCTTTCTCTCTTCCAGCATCCTCAAGGAGGCGGCCCTTCACGGTGGCGACATCGAGGGGATGGTGCCGGAGATTGTTTTCCAAAAATTGCGGGAAAAATTCGAAATGTTGAGGAAGGCTTAATAGTGCGGATCTGCGTCATCGACGGCCAGGGGGGCGGCATCGGCGCGGCCCTGATTAAGCGCCTGAAAGAGGTGTACCGGGAGGAGCATGAAGTCATCGCCCTGGGCACCAATGCCGTGGCCACCGCCCAAATGATGAAGGCCCGGGCCAATCGCGGCGCCAGCGGCGAAAATGCCATCGTGCGCACCGTGGCCACCGCCGACGTTATCCTCGGTTGCCTCTCCATCGTCCTGGCCAATGCCATGATGGGGGAAGTGACCCCGCGGATGGCGGAGGCCATCGCCTCGGCCCCGGCCCCCAAGATTTTGCTGCCCCTGACCCAGGAGGCGGTGGAGATCGTCGGCCTGACGCCGGAGCCCCTGCCCCACCTGGTGGAGAAGATCGTCAGTCACAAGCTAAGGGAGATTATACGAAATGTGTGAAGCCGCAGCCTACGTGTTGAAGAACGGCCGGGAGGAACTGGTCCTCCAGGATGTGGACGTTATCGAACCGGACGGCGACAATCTGCGCCTGGTCAACATCTTCGGGGAACAGAAGGTCCTGAAGGCCAATATCCTCAGCCTGAACCTGGTGAACCACAAGGTCATCCTGGTGGAGAAGTGAAGCCAGATTCTGATCCGGGCCTGACGGGCACAGACTAGAAATTATTGCCCGTCAGGTGCCTAAAATCTGCTCCCTCGTTCGGAGCAGCCTTTCGCTTGAGATAACCCTCCCGCGCTTTTTAGCCACCCACCTCAATTGTTATATCAAGTAGCCACCCTAAGGAAATATTGTGGAAAGGCGGACCCCGGTGTCCGTCCCGAAAGCCTACGGAGCAGATTGGCCCCGAACATTGGGCTTTTTTTTGAGGGCGACACGGGAATAGCGTTTGCCAGCCTTAGCATTGACATCCCTGACTTTTCCCCTATTCTATTGCCCCTAAATTGTCTCTATAGTTAAAAATGCCTAGATGAAATTAGGTAGTTTTGCCTATAGGCACCTGCTAATATTAAATATAATGATTATGATCAACAAGTATGTGATATTCGCTGATCGTGATGACTTCTGCGATCAGAGTTAAGGGGTAAGCCCTCAGCCATTCTGAAATGTCCTTGCCGAATAGTTCCACAAAATTGTCGGGGGGATTAGAGGCCTCACAGACCCGAGGCTTCTTATAATAACTTAAGGCCAAGGAGGAGGAAGGATGAATCGAAGGAGATTCCTTAAACTTATGGGGTTGGCGACTGCCGCCGCGGCTGTTCCCTGGAAATTTGATTGGCGCCATGGTCTGAGTGGGGCGCGGGCTTATGCGTTCGCCCAGACCCCCATTTTGAGAAAATTCGTAGACTCCCTGCCGGGTCTGACTTCGGCCGGAGCCAACAACCTCGGCCAGTACTTGACGGTAATGACTCCGGATACCGCCGCCTTCCCAGGCAGTGACTATTACAAGCTCGTGGCCAGCCAGTTCACGCAGCGGGTGCATAGCCAGTTGCCCGAAACGACCTTTTGGGGCTACGCCCAGGACGGCGGGGCGGGAGATACGGCCAATAAGTATCTGGGTGGGGTGATCGTGGCCAACGCCAACCGGCCGGTGCGACTCACCATGAGAAACAACCTGCCTGCCAGCCATATCTTGCCGGTGGATAAGAGCTTGCCGATGTGGAACGGGCTCCCAGGCTACGCCACCGGCGTGAACCGCATGTCCATCCACCTCCACGGCGGCCTTCCCCCCTGGATCAGTGACGGCACTCCCTTCCAGGACTTCAGCAACCCGGCGAATGCCCCAGGCCCCGGAACCGGCTACGGCATCAGCGCGGCTTTCCCGCCCGACATGGGCACGCCCCCTCCCGGGAGCTACCACTACTACTGGACCAACCAGCAGGTGGCCAAATTCATGTGGTATCACGACCACGCCATGGATATCACCCGCCTGAACGCTTACGCCGGCCTGGCCACCGGCTACGTCTTGACTGACAGCAATGAGCAGAACCTGATCGGTAGCGGTATCCTGCCGGCCCCGGCCCAGACAATTTACCTGGTCCTGCAGGATAAATCCTTCAAAGAAGACGGCTCCCTGTGGTACCCTTACCAATATGAGTGGGCGGGGACTAGCGGACGCTGGGCCTGGGGAGGAGATCCTGCGGTTATTAGTCCTCCTCCCCCCAATAATCCCACCGATCCCATGACGCTTCCGGTTTCCTGCGTGCCGGAGGCCTTTTTCGATACCACCATAATTAACGGCGCCTGCTACCCGTACCTCTCCGTGGAGCGCCGGCAATACCGTTTCCGGATCCTTAACGGCTCCCAGGCCAGGTTCCACAACCTGCAACTCTATTATGCTTTGAGCAATAACCTGGGATCGGGAACAACCGCCTCCGGTGAGGTTGACCTGAACAAGCCTGGTCCCCAAATCACCCAGATCGGCACTGAAGGCGGCTTTCTGCCGGACCCGGTGGCCCTGCCGTCGAACCCAATGTTCGAAGGAATTACCCAGCAGCGGTTGGTATTTGACACCGATCCCTTGAGCCCGACCTTCGAGAACGCCTTGTACTATAATCTGCTGTTGGCACCGGCGGAGCGCGCCGATCTACTGATCGACTTCAGCGACGTGCCGGCGGGCTCAGTACTCATCCTGTACAGCGACGCCCCGGCGCCGTTCCCGGGCGGCGACCCGCGGAACGACTATTACACCGGCGACCCGGACTATACCAACGCCACCTTGAATCCGGACAACCTCTCCGGTGGCGCCCCTTCCACCCAATCTGGGTTCGGTCCCAATACCAGGACCCTGATGCAGTTCCGGGTGGTGAATTCGCCGGCGGTCGCTGCGCCTAAGAGCTCGAAAACCCTGCAAAATATTGCCTTGGGTAATACCAAGAAGGATGTCTTCCCGCCCATCGCACCCCTGCCGAGAAGGGGCGTTAAGACCAGGCGCCTGACCCTGAACGAAACCTTCGATTATACCGGCCTCCCCGGCCTTTCTCCCATGAACTATGGGCGGCTCATCCAGATGCTGGGCACCGACGTGGTGCAAGGGGTGGATCCTTACGGCACACCCATCTTTTACCAGACTTATGAACAGGGCCGCGGGGAGGTAGTGCATCGAAACAGCACTGAGATCTGGGAAATCATCAACCTCACCGGTGATACCCACCCCATCCACTTTCACCTGGTCAACGTCCAGGTGCTCAGCCGGCAGCCATTTGACGCTGTGGGCTATATGAACGCCGGCATCGCCGCGGCCCCTGGGACGAAAATAGATGTTGGTCCCTTTCTGGTCCCGGATACTGTGCGGGGGCCCGATCCCAACGAGTTGGGTTGGAAGGAGACGGTGCGCATGAACCCCAATGAGGTGACCCGGGTCATCATGCGCTTCGATCTGCCCAAACTGCCCTGGCCCATCCCATACAGCACCAGGCCCTGCGACCCGATGCGCCCTCCGGGCCCCAACAACCCGCCCATCAACGGCTACGAGTACGTCTGGCACTGCCACATCCTGGAGCACGAAGAGCACGACATGATGCACGCGCTGGTGGTGGATAGGGCCAATATCGTCGGCCCAATAATTGAGCCCCTGTTATTTGATGATAAGGGCCATTAATGAATAGGGGTGACAACGGACAGGAAAAAAGCCCAGTACGGTGTCTGCCCTGGTGATCAGCTGAAACGGTTGACCAGGGGCTTCTATGGCTCCTGGAACCCCGGCGCCCCGGCGCCGGGGTTTTTTTGTGGGCGGGGCTGCGTGTCCTCTCTCGGATGGGCGCACACTTGGGGAACTGTTCCAGCCAGGTATTGCAGGATTCTCTCGGGTAGGGCGGTAAGAAGACAAGGAAGGGGCCGAAGCCCCTTCCCTAATTAGAAGAGAAGCTGCTATTTCACCTTGACGTACTTGCCATCTTTGACTTCCAGGATGTAGACTCCTTCGGTGCCGGCCCGGACGACATCGTGGTTCTGGTCGAAGGAGAGCTTACCGGTGACCCCGTCGAAGTCCTTCACTTCGTTCAGGAACTTCATGATGCCCTCGGAGGTGGGGCCGTTTTTCTTCATGCCTTCCAGGATTACGGAAGCGGCATCATAATGGAGGGCGGCGAACATAATGTTGTAAGGGTCGTTGTTTTTCTTGACCAGCTCTTCGTAAGCTTTCTTGAAGGCCTGGTTTTTCGGGGTGTTGTAGCCTTCGTCATACTCGCCGCCGATGACGTGGCCTTCGGCGGCCTTACCCGCCAGCTGGATGTAGACCGGGTCCATGTCGCCGTAGACCCCCAGGATCTTCTGATTCATCCCCAACTGCCGGGCCTGGGCCGCGGCGGGCGCGGTCTCGGGGGTGTAACCGGGGATGAAGAGCATATCCGGGTTGGCGGCCTTGATCTTGGTGAGCTCCGTTTTGAAGTCCCGGGCCTCGCGTTTGAAGGACTCGGTGGCCACCACCTTGATGCCCAATTTTTCAAAATATTGAGTAAAGAGCTCGGCGCAGCCCTTGCCGTAAGGCTCATTGGAGAAAAGGATACCCACGGTCTTGGGTTTCCAGGCCTCGGCCACGTATTTGGTTAAGACCTCGGCCTGCTTGTCGATACGGGAACAGCCCCGGCAGAGGGAGGCCCCGTAGCCGCTCAGCTTGGGGGTGGTGGCGGTGGGGCTGATGGCCACGACCTTGGCGTCATCGGCGATCTTGCCCGCGGCCATCATGTCGCCGGAAGTCATGGGGCCGACGATGGCCACCACTTTGTCTACTTCAATAAGTTTTTTCACCGCGTTGACCGCGGCTTGGGGGGAGTCCTTTTCATCCTCGACAATGAGTTCAACCTTGCGGCCATTGATGCCGCCGGCCTTGTTCACCTCATCAACCGCCATTTCCACCCCGCGACGGCTGGGGATGCCGTGTTCGGAGCCGACGGCCAGCCGCACCACCGTGCCCATCTTGATGGGTTCGTCGGCCCCGAAGGCCACGGGGGCGGCCAGCAGTAAAATTGCTAAGCTAACAACCAGAATAGTGCGAACCTTGATCATTTCTCCTCCTCCTTATCGCTCCCTTATAATATTTTGATCTTAAAATGAAAATGAATTTTTGCTGGCCCCATCGCCGGAAGTAAATCCGGTGCTACCGGAACTCACTTAAATAATTAGCTTTATTCCCCTAATTCCCGCAGCGTGATCCGGGCTTCGATGCCTAAATTTTCCTGGAGGTGGCGCCGGGCCTGGCGGCACAGGCCCTCCAGGGCCTTGATCTCATCCGAGAAGAAGATTTCCGCCACGCTGAGGTCGATTTCCAGGACTTCCAACCCCTCTTCCGTCACTATCCGGCGGTGGTAATGGGGCAGATAGCCGCCCATGACCTCTTTGAGGAGTTCCTCAATCTGGTCAGGATGCACCTTAATGCCGCCCACTGAAAAAATGGGGTCGGTGCGTCCGGTGATCTCCCCCAGGCGTACCAGGGTGCGGCCACAAGGGCAGGGGTCGGGGCTCAAGGAAGTCAGGTCGCCACTCTTGAAACGCACCAAGGGGAAGGCCACCGTGCTCAGGGTGGTGATCACCAGCTCGCCGGGAGACCCATGGGGAAGGACGGCGCCGGTCACCGGGTCGATGATCTCCGGGTAGAAATGGTCCTCGGACAGGTGGAGTCCTGCTCCCTGGCCGCAACTGAAGGCCAGGCCCGGCCCCATGACCTCGGTGATGCCGTAGGCGGTGGCTACCCGGATTTGAAACCCCGCCTCGATTTCCCGGCGCACCTCCGGGTCCAGGGGCGCGGCTACCAGCAGGGCGGAGCGCAGGCTCAGGTCCGCCGGGGTGAGTTCCATGCGGCCCATAACCTTCAGCAGGTGCCGGGCCAGAGACGGGGTCGTGACCAGCACCGAAGTCTTGTAATCCCGCAGCACCATGAGCTGCTTGGCGAAGTTCAGGCTGCCCGCGGGGATCACCGAGGCCCCCAGGTACTCGGCCCCGGCCTGGAGATCCCGGCGCCAGTTGGCCAGGCCCGGCGGCAGGATGATTTGCACGATATCTTCCCGGGTAATGCCGGCGGCGGTGTAGAAGCGGGCCAGGAGTTCCAGCCAGAGCTTGACGTCCTGGGAAGTGTAGCCCACCACCAGAGGCTGCCCGGTGGTGCCGGGAGAGGACTGGATGCGGACGATGTCTCGCAGGGGCACGGCAAACAAGCCGTAGGGGTAGTTTTCCGAGAGGACGTCCCGGGTGATGAAGGGCAGGCGGGCCAGATCGCTGAGACTGCGGATGGCCTCCAGGCGCAGGCCCTCTCGGTCGAACTGCTGGCGGTAGAATTTCACCTGACGGTAAGCTCGGGTCAAAGTGCTCTGGAGGCGCTCCAATTGCAGCAGTCCCAGTTCTTCCCGCTCCATGGCCTCAAATTCCGGCTGGCGCATTTTTC
Source organism: Deltaproteobacteria bacterium (assembly GCA_026388765.1). GTDB lineage: Bacteria > Desulfobacterota > Desulfobaccia > Desulfobaccales > 0-14-0-80-60-11 > JAPLJC01. The sequence continues at coordinate 11,319 of JAPLJC010000214.1, read as the reverse complement.
CTCCAGTAGTCAGTAGCCAGTAGTCAGTAGCCAGTAAAATACCCCACCTATTTTTTCATCGAAGCTATGAGCCCATTTAAAATGCGTCCTACTTCCGAAGCCATCTCAAGTAATGCTGTAGCCTCTGGTTCATCAATATATTCAAGATTCTTGGCTATCATAATTTGGGTTTCCAGTTCTGATAATGATCCTCTGGCATTTCCCAAAAATACCCGAAATTCTCCCTTAGATAAACGTCCCTGGCCTTCAGCAATATTACTGGGGATAGAAACCGCGGCCCGACGGAGCTGGCTGGTGAGACCAAACATCTCTTCCTTAGGGAATTTCTTGGTTAGGCGATAAATCTCCGTTACCAAATCCATAGACTTTTGCCAGCCGATCAAATCCATATAATATCTTGTCATGGTCTAACTTTTCCCAGTGTCTGCCTATTATTAAAAAACTGGCTACTGACTACTGGCTACTGACTACTCATCTGCCTTCGGTGAATTCCTTGTAATCCCGGCCCAGATAGGCCCGGGTCACCTGGCGATCCTGGAGCAGGTCGGCTGCCGCGCCGCTCAGGATGATGCGGCCGGTTTCCAGGACGTAGCCGCGGTCCGCCGCCTTCAGGGCGGCCCGGGCGTTTTGCTCCACCAGGAGAATGGTCATGCCTTCTGAGCGCAGCCGGTCCAGGGTGGCCAGGATATCCTCCACCACCTTGGGGGCCAGGCCCAGGGAGGGCTCGTCCATCAACAGCAGCTTAGGGCGGGCCATCAGGGCCCGGCCGATGGCCAGCATCTGCTGCTCGCCGCCGCTCATGGTCCCGGCCTTTTGTTGCAAGCGATCCTGGAGTCGGGGGAACAGCTCGAAGACGCGCTCCAGGTCCCGGCGAATTTCGGCTTTATTTTGGCGCCGGTGGCGCAGGTAGGCGCCCAGCTCCAGGTTTTCCGCCACCGTCATGGGAGCGAAGAGCTGGCGGCCCTCGGGCACCTGGGAAATCCCCAGAGCGACGATGGCCTCGGCGGCCAGCGAGGTGAGGTTACGGCCGGCGAAGCTGACCTCCCCCTCCCGGCGCACCAGGCCGCAGACGGCGTTGAGCAGGGTGGTCTTGCCGGCCCCGTTGGAGCCGATGAGGCAGACGATCTCGCCTTCCCGTACGTGGCAAGTGACGCCACTCAGGGCGGTAACGGAGCCGTAGTAGGCGTATAAGTTACGGATTTTTAGCATTTGTTAACTTGGTAAAGTTATGGTCTATAGTTAGGTATTCTGATCACCAGGGGAAACCGTCCTTGGTGAAATGATTGGTTTAAATTTTTTGTCCCATCTGATATCACCATCTTTCTCATACCCTTTTGCGTTTCTTAATAATTCAAAATCAAAAATGCCGTAGTCATATTTATCCCTTATGCGCATCACGCTTATCCCAAAAATTTCCAGGAGGCGATCTGCGGATTCAGGTTTGATTGCCAGATTCATTGCGCTTTCGAGTGCGATACTTGGATATACTATAGCAGCAAATCCCGGGTGCTTTTCAAAGATTAGTTTGGCCAAGGTTCTAGAGTGAATGTAATTTGTCTTCGATGCGCTTCTATCTCGCAGAATGGAGGACAAAAATGCGTCTGTAAACACAAAGCTTTTCCCGGCCTCGTATTCTGTCTTATTTAGTATTCTATTTAGGTGAGTTCCTAATTCTTCCGAAATAAGCGCACGTCCTGATCTGGCAACATGAGTGATTTCGCCAAGAATTCCACATCTCAGCTTGTTATCACCGATTATCTTATAGGCAATGGAATGCACATAATTTCCCTTTGACGCGTTAACTTCTTCTAGCGATGCAAGATTATTCATCGACAAATACAACAATGGAGCACGTGTATCATTTAGCCTCCCAGCTTTCGTCAGTTCGCGTGGCGGATAGGATAGTTCTTTAATGTTTTTAAATCCGTCTGAGGTGGGACATATTCTTCCTCGCCAAAAAGGTAAGGTATTTCCAAGGCTAAAGTTTATGATTCCGTAATATTCTAGAACAATCCGCAGACCCTTCTCAATTTCAAAAGCAATGGTTGATCCCAAAATTGAACGAGACAAATTTTGCAAATAGGCGATTGGTAAGACCTTTCCTTTCACCATAACTTTCGTCCTCTCATTCCCAAGTTGTACTTGAGGGCGAGGAACCTACAAAATCTGGTTCCGCACAGGCGAGACGCCTAGGCTACCAGGTTTTTACAGAAAACAGAAAACAGAAAACAGAAAACAGTTCTTCATGCCTGCCAATCGGTGCCCAGATACGCGGCAATCACCTCCGGGTTCTTCTGAATGGCCCGGGGGGGGCCGTCGGCGATGAGGCGGCCGTAATTTAATACCGCGATCTCGTCGGCCACCTCCATGGTGAGGCCCATGTCGTGCTCCACCAGGAGGGTGGTGAGGCCCTGCTCCTTGAGGGCCAGGATCATCTCCTTGAGGCGTTCGGTCTCCACCGTATCCAGGCCCGAGGCGGGCTCGTCCAGGAGCAACAGGGTGGGCGCCATGGCCAGGGCCCGGGCGATTTCCAACAGCCTTTTCAGGCCCAGGGGCAGCACGGCCGCGGACTGGTCGGCCCTTGAGGCCAGCCCCACAAACTCCAGGGCCTCCATGGCGCTGGCGCGAATGTCCCGTTCCTCGGACCGGGTCCGGGGGAGTTGCAGGGCCCCGGCCAGGAGCCCGGCGCGGCTCAGGCGGTGGCGGCCCACCATGACGTTTTCCAGGACCGTCAGGTGGTTGAAGAGTTGCACCAGTTGGAAGGTGCGGGCGATACCCCGCCGGGCGATGAGGTGGGCCGGCAGGCCCTGGATTTCCTCTCCCTGAAAGATGACCCGGCCCTGCTGAGGGGCCAGAAAGCCGCTCACCAGGTGGAACAGGGTGGTCTTGCCGGCGCCGTTGGGGCCGATGACCGCCTTGACCGCGGCCGTTGGCACCCGCAAAGAGACCTGCTCTACGGCCTGCAGGCCGCCGAAGGCCAGGCTGACGTCTTGTAACTCCAATAACGTTTGCTCTGATGATGAGATCATATAAAGAGCATTACCACAAAGAGAACTTTATGGACGGAAGACGGAAGACGGAAGACAGGAGAATTATCCATGACTGGCGAGGGTAAGAAATCCCCGGTCTTCGGTCCCCGGTCTTCGGTCTCTTTGTCCTCTGTGCCTCTGGGGTGAAAGATTTTAAACAAGGTTGCCACCCTCTCTTTTATAGCGCCGGAATTCCCATAAATCCATCAGGCCCCGCACCAGGCCCCGGGGCAGGAAGATCATCACCACCATGAGGATGAGCCCGAAGATACTGACCTCGAAGTCGTGAAAGGCGGTGAGCACCTCCGGCAGCACCGTCAGCACCCCGGCCCCCAGGAGCGAGCCCCAGATGCTGGCCATGCCGCCCAGCACCACCATGGTCACCAGCTTGATGGAGAACATGAAGCCGAAGGAGGCGGGCGCGATGAAATTGAGACTGTGGGCGTAGAGGCTGCCGGCCAGGGAGGCGTACAGGGCGCTCCAGATGAAGATCTTGAGCTTCATCCGGGCGGTGTCCACCCCCAGTGATTCCGCCGCGGCTTCGCTGTCGTGCAAGGCCCGCAGGGCCCGGCCGGACCGGGAGTCCACCAGATTGGCGCTCAAGGCCAGGATCACTCCCACGGCGAGCCAGACCAACAGGTAGAGGCGCCGGGCCGTGTTCAGGGGAAAGCCCGCCAGCGACAGGGAAGGAATCCCGGAAAGGCCCGAGGGTCCGCCGGTGAGATGGTGGGCTTCGTTTAAGATGATGTAGACAATGATACCGAAGCCCAGGGTGGCCATGGCCAGGTAATAGCCCCGGAGTTTCAAGGCCGGGATGCCGATGAGCAATGCCGCTAGGCCGGAGACGGCCAAACCCGCCAGCAGGGCCAGCCAGGGGTTGACGCCGTAGGTGGCGGTGAGGATGCCGGAGGCATAGGCCCCCAGGCCGAAAAAGGCGGCGTGCCCCAAGGAGATCTGGCCGGCGTAGCCCAAGAGCAAGTTGAGCCCCACCACCAGCAGGGTATGGATGCCGATGAAGTTGAGCAGAGTGAAATAGTATTCGTTGTCCAGGCCCACGGCGAGGGCCGCGACTGCCAGCGCAAACAGAACCCAGCGGTTTACGAGCCCGTTGAGGCTCATTGGCGTCCCCCCACCAGGCCCTGGGGCCGCAGGAACAGGACAACGAGCAGCAGGAGAAAGGCCACCGCGTCCCGGTAACCCGAGGAGATGAGGCCGGAGGTGAAGGCTTCGGCCAGACCCAGGAGCAAGCCGCCCAGAACCCCGCCCATCAGACTCCCCAGGCCGCCGATGATGGCGGCGGAAAACCCCTTGAGTCCCAGCATGGTACCCATGTCGTAAACTCCGAGGGTGAGGGGGGCGATGAGGATGCCGGCCCCGGCCCCGAGGGCGGCGGACAGGCCGAAGGAGAGCTGCACCATGCGGCCCGCGGCAATGCCCACCAGGCGGGCGGCCCGGGGGTTGTAGGCGCAGGCCCTAATGGCCTTGCCCACCAGGGTGAAACGAAAGAAGGCCTCCAGGGCCAGCACCAGGACCACGGTAAGACCCAGGACCCAGAGGTTTTGTGGCAGGATGGTGGCCGGGCCCAGGTGTAGGGGCGCCTCGCCGGAAAAAGCGGGCAGGGGATAGGCCTCTTTGCCCCAGATGAGCATGGCCACCCCTTTGATGAAGACCGCGCCGCCCACGGTGATGATGATGAGGGTGATGGGCGCAGGGTCCCGGACCGGCCGCAGGGCCAGGCGCTCAAACACCAGGCCCACCAGGGAGACGATGATGACGCCGCCCAGAAAGGCCACCGGCAGGGAAGGCACCAGTTGATAGATGCTGATGGCGCAGAGGGCCCCCAGCATCACCATCTCGCCCTGGGCGAAATTGATGATGGTGGTGGCATTGTAGATGATGCCGAACCCCAAGGCGATGAGGGCATAGACGGCGCCGTTGGTCAGGCCGGAGATGAAGTATTGCAGCAGCGGGGCAAGGTTCAACATCAGTAGCCAGTAGTCAGTAGTCAGTAGCCAGTTGCTTCACTGGCCTGCGACTACTGGTGATGATCATGGGTTTAAGTCCCGAACTCGACGCCAGGGCGTCCCAAGGCCAAACTAAACTTGGCGAGCAATTGCCTCCCCAGAGCCGAGCCCGGGGACGGAGTGAAAAGCAAGTGGTCAGAGAGGTCAGTAGCCAATAACCAGTTTTTTTTACTGGCTACTGACTACTGACTACTGGGAACTATCTAATCTATCAGGGTGAACTCACCCTTTTGAATCTTCACCATCACGAAGGCTTCCGGGGTCAGGCCGTTGTGGTCTTCGGGACTCATGTTGAAGACGCCGCTGACGCCCACGAAGTTCTTGGTGCCTTCCAGTTCGGCCCGGATCTTGGCCTGGTCGTTGCCGGCCTTGGCCAGGACCTGGTTCAGCATCCTTTGGGCATCATAGGCATACCCGCCGAAGCTGGATTCCGAGGCCTTGAACTTGGCCTTGTACTTTTCGGTATATTCCCGGCACACGGCCTTCTGGGGATCGGAGTCGGGCAGTTGGGTGTAGATCACCAGTTTGCCGGCGGGCATGATGATGCCTTCGCCGGCCTCCGCCGCCAGTTCGATAAACTTTTTGGAGGCGGCGCCATGGCTCTGGATCAAGGGGATGGTTAGACCCAACTGCTTCATATTCTTGGCCACCAGGGCCGGAGCCGGGCCGACGCCCCAGCAGATCACCGCCTGGGCCGGAGTGCTGCGCAGCTTGGTGAGCTGCGGCGTCATGTCGGTGTCTTTATCACCGAAGACTTCTTGCCCTACCAATTCGATGCCATATTGGGGGGCCTGGGCGATTAGCTGCTCCTTGCCCGCCACCCCGAAGGCTGAGGAGACGGTGAGGATAGCCACCTTGGCGATGCCGTGCTTCTGGCAATATTGGTAAATGCGGCTCACTGCCATCTGGTCCGTCTGGGCCGTCTTGAAGGTCCAGAAGCGGTCTTTGGCCGGGGCGGTGATGCCCGCGGCGGCAGCGCACGAAATTAAGGGCATCTTGGCCTTTTGGGTTACCTCCAGCACCGTCATGGAGGCGGGAGTTATGCTGGGGCCAACGATGGCCAGGGCCTTATCCTTCTGCAAGAGCTTTTCGGCATGGAGGCGGGCCTTGGTGACGTCGCCTTCGTCATCGTAAATGACCAGCTTCAGGGGATGCCCATTGATGCCGCCCTTGGCGTTGATCTCCTCGGCCACCATCTCCATGGAATTACGCTCCGGCTCGCCCAGGTACGAAGCCGGCCCGGTGATTGAGAAGATCCCGCCGATGACGTAAGGTTCCGACTTGCTGCCCGAGCCGCAGCCCAACGCCAGCGCCAGGCCGGCCAGGACCAGGGCCAATCCAATCTTTTTCATAAGGTTTCCTCTCGACGTAAGGGGTTAAAGGCGGTAGACCTCTTCTCCCTTATAGATGTGGATGCCTTCTTTCTGGAGGAGGCTGATGGCCTGCTCCAGATTGTCGAAGCGAAAGATGATCACCGCATTTTTGCCGCTATGCTGCACAAAGGCGTACATGTATTCCACGTTGACTCCGGCCGTGGCCAGGATTTGCAGCACCAGGCCCAGGCCGCCGGGACGGTCCGGGACCTCCACCGCCACCACTTCGGTCTTGCCCACGGTGAAGCCCCGGGACTTCAAGACCTCCCGGGCCTTATCATATTGGTCGACGATAAGGCGCAGGATGCCGAAGTCGGTGGTGTCGGCCAGGGATAAAGCCCTGATGTTGATGCCGGCCTCTCCCAGGACCCGGGTAACTTCGGCCAGACGGCCGGCCTTATTCTCCAAAAATACCGAGATTTGTTCGACTTTCATGAACATACTCCATCTTTAGTATTCAATCATTCAGCAAAAGTGAATTAAGGGCGGCTGTGGCTGCTGCCGTCCTTAAGGCCCTGCCATTAATAGAGACTCCGGAGGCGGAAATTAGCATCTGGGTAGGCCCCATGCCCAAGGTGATCCCATTGTTATCCAGGGTTATTGTGGCCCCGCCTGCCGCAACAATCTGGATATGTTCTCCGGCAGCTGTATCATCAAGCAGGATCGTATGCCCGGCTAGGGTTTTGATTATCTTCTGGGTTGATACCAGAGTGGGCAATTCACCTGACCCCCAAAAGCCGCCACTCCAGATGGGAAGGTTGGGATCGCCTCCCTCAAACTCGATCCACACTTGTGCTCCCACTAGAGGAAGCATGAGAAAGCCAATCCCAGCCCCGGCATAGGGAACACTTGGCATCGCCCAACCAAGTAAAACAGCACCCAGTGCCGGCACGTTGGCCAGAATTCGGCCCAGGTTAGAAGGGTCAGTAACGTTCGTCACCAAGCCGCGATATTTCCCGTAATATAATGTTGCGGCATTGGCAACGGCTGGGCTTAGGGCTGCTCCGGCAACCCCCAAACCGATCAAGGCCATAATCCTCTCGATAAATCTGCGGCGCGGGGTAGGGGAACTCATGATTCGCTCTCCCATCTGTGTCGGTCCCAAACTAAGCACGATTAGTGAGCCGTTGCCATGATACGTAGAGCATCAAGTCAATTGCCTGTTGTCGATGACCCTTTTGGCCTTGCCCTCACTGCGCGGGATGCTTTGCGGCTCCACCAGCTTAACCTTGACCGAGACCGTGAAGTAGTCCTTGATCTTCCTTTGAATGCTTTGGGCCAGGGCCTGCAACTGCTTGACTTCATCGGAGAAAGTGGCCTCATCCACCTCCACCTGGACCTCCAGGGTATCGAGCTGGCCTTCCCGGTCGACGATGAGCTGGTAATGGGGCGCCACTCCCGGAGTCTCCATGAGGACCGACTCGATCTGGGACGGAAAGACGTTGACGCCCCGGATGATGAGCATGTCGTCGCTACGGCCCTTAAAACGGCTGATGCGGGCGATGGTGCGGCCGCATTTACAGGGGGCGGAGTTCAAGGAGGTGATGTCCCGGGTACGGTAGCGCAGCAGTGGAAAGGCCTCCTTGGTGAGGGTGGTGATCACCAGCTCTCCAGTCTTCCCGGCCGGCTCAGCTTCCAGGGTGGCCGGGTTGATGATTTCCGGCAGGAAATGGTCTTCGAAGATGTGCAGGCCGTTCTTGGCCTCGAGGCATTCGATGGCCACTCCCGGGCCGAGGATCTCGGACAGGCCGTAAATGTCCAGGGCGTCGAGGTGGAGGCGCTTTTCGATCTCGACGCGCATGCCCTCGGTCCAGGGCTCGGCCCCGAAGATCCCTACCCGGAGCTTGGTCTTGGCGAAGTCCACCCCCATTTCCTGGCCCACCTCCGCCAGATAGAGGGCGAAGGAGGGGGTGCAGCAGATGACGGTGGGGCCGAAGTCCTGGATCAGCATAATCTGGCGGCGGGTCTGGCCCCCGGAGACCGGGATCACCGCGGCCCCCAGCCGTTCGGCCCCGTAGTGGGCCCCCAGGCCGCCGGTGAACAGGCCATAGCCGTAAGCCACATGGACGATATCGCCCCGGTGGGCGCCGCCCGCGGCCAGGGTCCGGGCCATCAGCTCGGCCCAGGTCTCCAGGTCCCGTTGGGTATAGGCCACCGGAGTGGGTTTGCCGGTGGTGCCGCTGGAGGCGTGAATTCGCACGATCTGGTCCATGGGCGCGGCAAACATGCCGAAGGGGTAGTTGTCCCGCAGGTCCTGCTTGGCGGTGAAGGGCAGCAACTTGAGGTCGGCCAGGGTGCGGATATGTTCGGGTTTAACCCCCATTTCGTCCATGCGGCGGCGATAGAAGGGCACCAGATGGTAAACGCGTTCCACCACCGCCTGCAGGCGTCTAAGCTGTATCGCCTCCAGGGCCTCCCGGGGCATAGTTTCGTATTCGATATCGCGTATCATTGGGTCAGGCTCACCTCTCTGATAGACATTTGCAAAAATTATCACAAATATCCTCAAGGGGTCAATGAGAATATAGAAGGGGTTAGCGCGCGGGAGGAGCATTAGACGGACTGGGGCTGCGCCCAGGTTCTGACTTCCCGAGGCGAGTCGCGCTGGTTAGGCGCACTTGAGGTTAAGCGACTTTTAACTCCGAGGTGCAGTGGGCGCAACGACTGGCCTTGGCCGGGACCGCAGAGAGGCAGTAAGGACACTCTTTGGTGGCGGGCGCCTCTGGGGCCGGTTCTGCTTTTTTTAGCCGGTTGATGCTCCGGATAAGGAAAAAGACCGCAAAGGCAACGATAATAAAACTGATAATGTTATTGATGAAGGCTCCATAGTTAAGCGTGACCGCACCAGCCTTTTGGGCCTCTAGCAAAGCCAGATAGGGGCCGGCCGGGTTGCCGGTTTTGAGCAAAATATAGAGATTGGCAAAGTCCACGTTACCCAAGAGCAGGCCAATGGGTGGCATAAGAATGTCGGCCACCAGGGACTTAATCACAGTTCCGAAGGCGGCCCCGATTATTATGCCCACCGCCATGTCCACCACATTGCCCTTTATGGCGAATTCTTTAAATTCTTTAAACATAGTGAATTCTCCTTGCAGGGAAAGTTAATTATCTCCAGTAGTTTTGTCAAAGGAGGTGTGGTTCACTCTTGAGTTGATTCTTCAGGTGGCCGCAGCCAGCGACGTTGCAGGCGGAGCAACTGGTTCTGGCCCGACTGCAATAACGTTTCCAAGACCCCCGCGGCTTTAAGGGAACCGAGGATCTCACTCCGGTGGCCGGCCCCCAACCGGGGCGGCCAGCCGTCTTCCCAGAAAGGCTCCCCGGCGGTGGCCGCCAGCCATTCGGTCGCCTGCTCCGCTTGAGGCCGGGGCAAACCGGCCAGGGCTTGGGCCACTTGCCGCTGCAGGGCCGCCACCTGCACCTTCAGAAAGCGATCCGCCAGGCGGTAGCGCACCGCGGCGGAACGGCCGCGGTTGTGGACCAGCAAACCAGCGTCATGAAATTTTTGCAGGTATTCCCAGGCGGTTTTCCGGTCGATGTCGAAAGTTTGGGCCAGGTCCTTCACCCGGAACCAGCTACTCTGGGTGCGGCATAAAAACTCTTCCAACCGGTCCGGCTGGATTTTGCGCTGGGGCCGGCGGGGCAAAATTTCGCCACCGGGATTTGCCAGCCACTCGTGCAGGAGGTCGCGGCGCACCACATCCTGGGGAGGGCTGACGGCGGCAGCCGGCCGGGCACTTCCTCTCTGGCAGGACTGCTGCAACTCCGGCGCCGGCAGTGGGGGCATCAGGGGGTAATAGAATTGGAACCATTGTTCCAGATGGTGCATCAGGTGGCGGAACCGGTCCAGGGTAACGCGCCCGGAAAGGTGGGTAATCAGAGAATAAGTCAGTCTGGACCTAAGGTGGCGGCGGCGGAGCTGGGGGTCGATCGGCGCGGCCGGCGTCTCCAGGAACACCTCAAGCAAAAGGCCGCCCACCATGGCCCGTTCGAGTTTTTCGTCGGCCGCGACCGGCCACCTGTGGCCCCCGCTCCAGCCCCAGGTCTGATTGCCTGCCTCCATTAGCTGGCTCCGTTCGAGGCAGGAAAAGGCAGTTCCTTCCCGCCCGATTTGCTTTTGCACTGAAATTTTTGCCGACGATAGGTGCGATTCAGTGGAAAAGCAAGATTCAGGCCAGGAAGACTAATTAGCTAACATACTTATAAATAAGTATTGCCAGGCCCGGCTCCTTTACTGGGCCATGTCCCACAACCTGTCCCGGTACCAGGCTAACCTTGGGATTGGCTAACAGTCGAGCGCCATCCGGCAGGCGGATAGCCGCGCTAGCCCGTCAGGGCGGCGATGATGGCGCGGCAGAAGGCCGGCAGGTCGCCGGGCTGCCGGGAGGTGATGATATTGCCGTCCACCACCACCTCGGCGTCCCGGTAGGTGGCGCCGGCGTGGATCAGGTCATCCTTGATGGCGCAAAAGCCGGTGACCTGCCTACCCTGGAGCACCTCGGCGGAGGCCAGCATCCAGCCGGCGTGGCAGATGGCGGCCACCACTTTATTGCTTTGGGCCGCCTTCCGGACCAGGGCCACCATGGCGGCATGGCGCCGCATGCGGTCCGGGGCGTAGCCCCCGGGGATGACCACCGCGTCGAAGCGCTCCACGTCCACGGCCTCGATGGCGAACACGGTGACGTCCGCGGGCATGTCGTAGCCGAGACGGTCGCCGAGCTCGAGCACCGTGCCGAGACCGATCGAGTGGGCGGACCCGTAGCGGTGCCCGCCCTTGAAGTCCTTGGCCTCGTAGCGCACGATCTCGCCGGGCTGCCGCGCGACTTCGTCGGAGATCTTGAGCGCGTCGATAATGATGACGCGGGTGAATCCGCGCACAAGTTCGAGCAAGCGCAG
>JAPLJC010000235.1 GCA_026388765.1 Deltaproteobacteria bacterium | reverse complement strand
TGACCTCTTGGGAGTCTGTCGTTACGACCTGATTATCGACCACCACCCCCGTATCCCGGAAACCAGGGCCAAGTTGGTGGATATACGTCCGGAATACGGCGCCGCCTCCACCATCCTGACTGAATATCTGCGGGAGGCCCGGATCAAACCATCCCTGAAGCTGGCCACGGCCCTGTACTACGGCATCAAGACCGACACCGCCAATTTTGAGCGGCCCGCCATCGAAGCCGATGTCCGGGCCTTTCACTATCTGTTCGGCTTCACCCGGAGGCCCCTGGTGCGGCGCCTGGAGTTTGCCGAATTCAATCTCCCCATGCTGCGCTATTTCCAGGTGGCCCTGAACCGCTACTGCATCCGGCACAACCGCATCTATGCCTTCCTGGGGGAGGTTGCCGCCCCGGACATCCTGGTCATTCTGGCGGACTTCTTCGTGCGGGCCGGGGAGATCTCCTGGACCATTGTGGGCGGTATCTATGAAGACCGGCTGGTGGTGATCTTCCGCAATGACGGCCTGCGCAAAAACGCCGGACGCCTGGCCTCAGAGGCCTTCGGTCGGCTGGGCTCCGCCGGCGGCCACGTGGCCAGCGCCCGGGCCGAGGTGCCCCTGGAACATGTCGACATGAGTCCCAATGCCCCTTGGGAGGAGTGGCAGGACTACCTGATCCGCCGGGTGGAACATCACGGCCGGCTGCAGGCCCCTATCTGCGACCTGGAGCCGACGGCCCCAAAGAAGAAAGATCAAGGGTAGATTCTCCAACTCGGTGGCCCAGGCTTTCTGTGCCGGCGCGGGACTGAGCGGCGGGCGGGAACGCCCGGCCTAACGGTTTTTGAAAGGAGTAGTATAAAAATATGAAAAAAGGATTGCTGTTGGTGGACCTTCAGAATGATTACTTTCCCGGCGGCAAGATGGAGTTGGTGGGGATGATTGAGGCGGCCGCCCAGGCCCGAGCCTTGCTCGACAGCTTCCGGCGGCGTCAATGGCCCACCTATCATATTCAACATGTCTCGCTCCGGAAAGGCGCGCCCTTCTTTCTCCCCGATACTCCGGGAGTGGAAATCCATGGCAGCATCGCCCATCTCCCGGGAGAGACCGTCATTGAAAAACACTTCCCCAATGGCTTTCGAGACACCGGCTTAAAAGAGAGGCTAACCGCGGCCGGGGTGGAGGAGTTGGTCATTTGCGGAGCCATGAGCCACATGTGCATTGACGCCACCACCCGGGCCGCAGTGGACCACGGGTTTTCCTGTATCGTGATCCATGACGCCTGCGCCACCCGAGATCTGACCTTTGGAAATACGGTGATTCCGGCCCGCCAGGTGCACGGCGCCTTCATGGCGGCCCTGGCTTTTTTCTATGCCCGGGTGGTCTCGGTTGAGGATTTTTTGAGGAATCTTTAGAAGACAAAACCGGTTTCCACGTCTCTTGAATCAGCCGAGGGGGTTAAATTGGGGAAGAAGCACCCCCCTTTCCTAAACGGGGGCCGAGGGATTAAAAAGTGGCACCGGCTTCCAGCCGGTGATCACAGGCCAGAGGCCGGTGCCACTAGATAATCCCCCTAAATCCCCCTTTAGAAAAGGGGGACTTAAAATCGGGGTTTTAACCTTTACCCGGTTGAGAACAAAAGTTACCGCCTCAGAGAGGTTCTGAAATAAGTTCTAGGGCGACCCAGCGGGTCGCCTTTACGGGTGGACTGCCAATATACTTATGGAGATGCTCCCAATGAAAAAACCTGTCCTGCTCCTGATGTCGCTGCTGCTGGCGATCTGGCTGCCAGGCTGTACTTCCAAGCCCCAGGAGTTCAAATCCGAGGCCGGCAGGTTCACGGTCATGACCCCGGTAACGTTTGAAGAGTCGACCAACAACCTGAAAACCGAAGCCGGCCAAATCGACCTGCATCTGTTCGCCGGCCAACTGGACGACATCGCCTATGTGGTGGCTTATTCCGATTATCCCGGTGAAAACGCCCCACCGGATTATGCGGAGAAGATGCTGGATGGCGCGCGGAACGGCGCGGTGGGCAATACCCACGGCCGACTGGTGTCGGAAACTAAAGTCTCCCTGGCAGACTACCCCGGCCGGGAACTGGTCATCGAGACCAGGGGCGAAGATTCGCCGCCCTCCATCGTCAAAGGCCGGATGTTCATGGTCAAGAATCGTCTCTATCAGATCACCGTGGTGGCCCCCCGCGGGAAGGCGGGTGATAAGATAATTGACGACTTTTTGCAGTCCTTCAAATTGCTGGGCCAGTAGCAGTTGGATAACCTCCGGCAAGTTAGTGAGGCAAGATCATGAACGATTTTCCGGAATTTATGCGGCACCCTTACAATAAAATTTTTTCCAGACCACCAGCCGGTAAGGGCGGGCAAGGATATGTTTTTGACGGGGCCGATGGGGGCCAACTGACCATTTGGACCTATGAGGCAGATGGCGCCTCGCCGGAACAGGCCCATGACTTTGACGAATATCTGCTGGTAGTCCAGGGGAACTATACCTTAATAATTGCCGGCGAAAGGATCGCGCTCGGGGTTGGGCAAGAACACTTCATCCCCAAAGGGACGATGTATGCGGCTGAATACCTGGCCGGCACCAGAATCATCCATGCCTTTGGCGGAAGAAGCGTCAAAAGGGCAATTGAAGAAAGGATCTAAGGAGGATCTCATGAAGCTCATCAAGTACACTGACATTAAACCGACTAATTTCGACAACGGCCCGGCCAAGGGGGTGGCGGCCCGGGTGCTCATCGGCAAGGCCGACGGCGCCGCCAACTTTTGCATGCGGGTCTTTGAGATTGCTCCGGGCGGCCATACCCCGAAGCATACCCACGATTGGGAACATGAAATGTTCGTTCATTCGGGGGCGGGCGAGGTTTACGGCAATGGCCAATGGCAGCCGCTGCACGCCGGCAAGGCGATGTTCATCCCGGCCAACGAAGAGCATCAGATGAAAAATACCGGCAAGGAGCTGCTGGTGGTGGTCTGCCTGGTGCCGGCCAAGGCCCCGGAGTTGTAAGGGCGCCGCCGGGTCACGATGAAGGGGATGCCCCTAATCCGAGCCGCCTACCAATCGCTCCGGGCATCCCGGTAGGCCACGAGGGCCACATACAATCCCATGATCAAGCTGCCCAGCAGGGCCCCGGCTGAAAACACCATAAAGTAGGATAGCATGAATTTATCTCCGGTTCACTTGTGGGTGAATCCTATCTTCACCCCTGGCTAACGGCTTAGACAAGTGGCCACCAAACGCCGCAACCCCGGCCAACCGCAGGGAATGAAGACCTCGTCCTTATCGACCAGATGGTAAGCCTCGATAGGCGAGTTGACCTCATGTTCCCCCCGCAGGATGATGGCAGTCACCCCAGGATGTTGCCGGCGCAGCGATTTTAAGATGGTTAAAGAGTCAGGTCGAGCCTGGTTGGCCCGGGTGATCAACAGGTGAAAATCGCCGCGGCGCACAGCCTGGGCTGCGCCCCTGCGGTGGTGCGCAGTCAGGGTCTGATAACCCGCCTCGCTGAACACCCGGTCCAGCACCGAAAAAATCTCTGAGCCGTCACTCAACAACAAAATCTTCCTGGCTTGCATACATCTGCTTCCTCCCTAAGTGATTTGAATAACTGGAGTGTCCAGGAGTATCTTAGGACGGGGGAATTAGATTAGCGCTAGATTTGGATTATTTTTTGATTTGGCGGGTATGATAATGCGGCAGAGGAATATAGGCGACCAAAGGGCGGACACGCAGGTCCGCCCCTACAAAAAATGGTGGCACAGGCGTCCCGCCTGTGTTTTATTGGGGCGACAATGAATAAAAAAGATATCGAAATTTTTCGCAAAGCATTTGCACCTAAGCCGATCAGGTTAGAGCAGCCACCATGGTCCGAAGAAGACCTTTCTCAGGCTTATTTCCGAAATCAAGCACTGACAATGCGTAAAATAGAGTCTCGACCAGGGGCAATATTTTCAAATGCTATTGAGGCTTTAGATCTGTCGGTTGCCTTATTTAAGGATACGATTGAAGCTCTTCTTACATCAATTGATACGTTTCGACATAAATCGCAAGAAGGGGACTTTGACTTTAGAGTGAATCGCTTTGAGCAAGAGCGCTATCAACTCGCTGTCCGCCGCAACTTATTTAGTGCATCAGCCGCTGCGATGGCACTAGTTCATCACACCCTCACTGTGCAAAAAAAGCTAAAGATTGCGGGCTACCAGGAGCGCATAGATCAAGATTTTAGATACCAAACCGACCACCTCCTAATACAAGGACTAAGAAATTGTGTGCTTAAGGCTCGCTTATTACCGGCCGATTGGCAAACAACGATTACATATGGCGAAGGAAACGAAACACGATTCTTCTTGAGAAAATCCGTTCTCTTATCTTACCGCAGATGGCCAGGTACGGTTAAAAAATATATCAATGAACTGGATTATGGAGTAAATTTGGAAGAACTGTTTTTGGCATATCGCGACCGCGTAGTGGCATTTCATGCTTGGTACCGTGATGCGATTGAACTCACTGGCGGCTGGGCATTAAAGGAGTTTCGGGAATATCAACGAATAATTAAGGGCATTGGCTGGAAAAGTTCCTATCAAATTCTTCTTCATATCGCGAGAAGTAAAAAGATAGACCCCTTCGAATACCTTAACAAGTTTTTATCTCCAGATAAAATCAAATACGTAAAATCAACCAAGGATTTGAAGCAGCAGGTAGATAGGATCATTGAGGTTTTGGATGAGTATAAAGCTTGCGATAGCTCATTAAGGTCGGAAGTTTATCAACTATTCGGTTTACCCCCTAGCCCCCCTCCCCGTTCTTAATGCGCTGGATGAGGTCGGTGACGGAGACGGATTCGGTGACCGGCAGGAGTTTGACCTCGCCGCCGTAAGCTAAAACAGTGTCCCGGCCGGCCACCCGGGCCTCCGGGTAGTTGCTCCCCTTGGTGAGGAGGTCCGGCTTCAGGCTCGCCAGGATCTCCGCCAGTTTATCGCTTTCAAAGACTGTGACAAAATCCACCGCCTCCAGGGCCGCCAGGATGCGCCGGCGCTGGGCCTCGCCGATGACCGGCCGGCCCTCCCCTTTCACCCGGCGCACCGAGGCGTCGGTGTCCAGGGCCACCACCAGGGCGTCCCCCAGGCGGCGGGAATCCTCCAGGAACTTGATGTGGCCGCCGTGGAGCAGGTCGAAGCAGCCGTTGGTGAAGACCACCTTCTTCCCCTGGGCCTGAAGGTGGGCCACCTGGAGGCTCAGCTCGGCCAGAGAGACGATCTTGTCCTCCAGGGAAGCGCCCCGGCGCCCTAACTCCCGCTCCAGTTCCGCCCGGAAGACGGGGGCGGTGCCCACCTTGCCCACCACCACCCCGGCGGCGAGGTTGGCCAAAGTGGCGGCCAGCCGGGGATCGTGTAGCCGGGCCAGGCTTAGGGCCATGACTGCGGCCACCGTATCGCCGGCCCCGGAGACGTCGAAGACCTCCCGGGCCTGGGTGGGGATGTGAATCTCCGGGCCTTGCCGCGGAAAGAGGAGCATGCCGTCGGGACCCAGGGTGACGAGGAGATGATCGAGGGACAGGCTCTCCCGGAGCCGGGCCCCAACCCTGACGAGATCTTCCCAGTGGGCCAGAGACTCACCCGCGGCCAGCTCCATTTCATGGCGGTTGGGGGTGATCACCGTGGCCCCGGCGTAGCCGGAATAATCCGCCCCCTTGGGGTCCACCACCACCGGCAGCCCCCGGCCCCTTCCGGCGCGGATGACCTCCTGGAGCAGCGGGGTGGTGAGGGCGCCCTTGGCGTAATCGGACAAGACGATGGCAGATAGTTCGGGCAGGCGGTCCTGGAGGAATTGGCCAGCCATGGCCAGGAACTCCGGTCCGGCCGGGTTGCGAGTTTCCCGGTCGATGCGCAGCACTTGCTGGGAGTTGCCCAGGACTCGGGTCTTGCGGGAGGTGCGCCGCTCTCGGTCGGCAAAGAGGCCGGCGGCGTCCACCCCCAGCCGGGCCATCTCCTGGCGCAGGAGTTGTCCGGGGTGGTCGTCGCCCACCAGCCCCAGGACCTCCACCCGGGCCCCGAGGGCCACCAGGTTATTGACCACGTTGCCGGCGCCGCCTAAGGTGCGGGTCTCCCGTTCCACCTCCACCACCACCACCGGCGCTTCCGGGGAGATGCGCTCCACCCGCCCCCAGAGGTATTCGTCCAGCATGAAATCCCCGGCCACCAGGACCCGCAGGGTGGAAAAACCGCTCAGGTCCAGGTTACGCAAATCTTCCTGGATATTGGAGCCTTCGCCGGCGCCGTGGGATTTTTTTGGGGGCACAACCGACTCCTTAGCGGTGTAGGGGCGGCTCGCGAGCCGCCCCTACATCTCCAGATCTAATCCACCTTCTGGCCGATGTAGAAGTACTGGAACCCCAATTTAGCCAGCTTGTCGGGGTTGTAAAGGTTGCGGCCGTCAAAGATCACCGGGGTCTTCAGCCGCGACTTGATCCGTTCGAAGTCCGGCTCCCGGAACTTGGCCCATTCGGTGCAGATGAGCAGGGCGTCGGCCCCGTCCAGGGCCTCGTAACTGGACCCGGCAAAGCTGACGTCCGAGTTATCTCCGAGGGCCTGCCTGGTGGCCGGCATGGCCTCGGGGTCGTGGACTTGCAGGCGGGCCCCGGCTTCCCGCAGTTTGTCGATGAGGGTGAGGGCCGGAGCATCCCGGATGTCATCGGTTAGAGGCTTGAATGACAATCCCCAGACGGCAAAGACCAGCCCTTTGAGGGCGCCGTGGAAATGTTTGGAGATGCAGTCGAAAAAGAGCTGGCGCTGATCCTGGTTAACGGACTCGGCGGCCTCCAGAATCCGGGGGGGGTAGCCCAGGGATCTGGCAGTGTGAATCAGAGCCTGCATATCCTTGGGAAAACAGGAACCGCCGTAGCCCAGCCCCGGGAACAGAAAGAGGGGACCGATGCGACGGTCGGAGCCGATGCCCTGACGCACCATTTTGATGTCCGCCCCGGTGCGGCTGCAGATGTTGGCGATTTCGTTGATGAAGGAAATCTTGGTGGCCAAAAAGGCGTTGGCGGCATACTTGGTGAGCTCCGCCGAGACCACGTCCATGATGATAATGGGGGCATTGGTGCGGACGAAGGGAGCATAAAGCTCTTTCATCAGCTCACCCACCCGGACGTCGTCGCAGCCCACCACGACGCGGTCCGGCTTCATGAAGTCGTCCAGAGCGGTGCCTTCCTTGAGAAATTCCGGATTGGAGACCACGTCGAATTCGAAGGCCTCGCCCCGGGCCGCCAGTTCCTCCTGGATGACCCGGCGCACCTGAACCGCGGTGCCCACCGGCACGGTGGATTTTTCCACGATGACCTTATAGCCGTTCATGTGGCGGCCAATGTCTTTGGCCACCTGTAAGACCATGGATAGATCGGCGGAGCCGTCCCTGTCCTGGGGGGTGCCCACCGCGATGAAGCAGGCCAGACTCTGCTGCACCGCGGCGGCCAGGTCAGTGGTGAAGGTCAAGCGGTGGTCCTGGGCATTGCGCTTGACATAGTCCTCCAGCCCCGGCTCGTAAATGGGGATGCGTCCCTGCTCCAGGGCCTCCACCTTGGCGGTATCCGTATCCACGCAAATAACTTCGTTACCCATTTCGGCGAAGCAGGCTCCAGTCACCAGACCCACGTAACCTGTGCCGATTATTGCCAGTTTCATGTATCTTTTTCCCTCCGCCTTAACCCAAGTTTAATTATCCGGTTATTTTAACCCGGTGTTTTTTTTTATCAACTCTAACGAGAAGAATACTTTTTACCGGGGGGACTGCGACCTCAAGTTGGGGATTGATTAATTTCGCCGAAACCTCTTAGAATAAATCGGGGCTCTCTTTCGTCTTGGCTTCGTCCGGGAAGCGCACCGGCGAGCGTTTCATCTTCTCTCCAAAGCCGGGCAGGAACACGGTAAATCCCACCCGCTTGTCATCCGGCCGCTCGGTATAGGAAAGGGCCACGCCCCAGCACTGCTGCTGCAGGATTATCCCATACTTTTTTTCCAATTGTTTATTCGTCTCAAAAGTATGGCCATAAGTGAGCCAGGTTTTCAAGGATTGCATCAAATTTAAATAGGTTTCGACGTTGATCTGTTTGGCGAAATCATTGATAAAAATATAATTCACGCTCAAATAGTTCTGCCGCTTGGCGTCCAGGACGGTCACTTTAAAATCGGCCCGGTCAAAGCCCTCATTATAAGGGGAAACCCCCATGTTCAGACCCAGGGTGACCTGGCGCATCGGGTAAACCTCCATCTCTCCCAAAAAGTCGGAGAAGGGATGGTGGGGCTGGGAGGTGCCGTCCAGACCCATGGAGGAATGGTTGAAGAAGCTGCTCTGGCTCAAGCGGAGCCAGATCAAGTCCTTCACCGCGGCCTGCCCCTGGGCGTTGGCGCCGCGTCGCAGAATGTCGTTGGAAATGCCATAGGTCAGGGCATTGACCCCGCCGATGGGGTCATCCCCGTCCCGTATCGGCAGGTTGCGGTTAGCGCGGGCCACCCAGCCCTGGTCGAAGGGATCGAAGGAGGGATAGCGCCGGGGATCATACCGGGGGATGTTCCAGTAGGTTACTTCCGGCCGGATAATGTGCCGGACAAAATTACTGGCGCCCTCCTCCCGGCCGTAATCCCGAGCCCAGGAACTGGACACGCCGACGCGGGAGTCGAACAACTGCCGGCCCACAAACCCCTCCGGCGGACCATCCGGAACGTTGTGGTCAATGCGGAACATGGTTTCCCGGAACCCCACCCGAGAGTTGAAGGATAGGGCCGACAGCGGCTGCCCCTGCAAAGAGAGTTGGGGGTGGAGGTCCAGGCGGTCCCCATTCATGCCGTGGTTCTGCTGAAAATAGTTATATGAACTACCCAGGCCGAAATAAAGGGGCAGACCACCCAGGGGCAGTTGCAGGGAATTGAGTTCTAACCCGGGCAAGCGGTTGAACAGGTTGGGGTCGGCCGAGTTGAGCCGCTCGTAATAGCGGCCATAGGAGGTTAAGTTGGCCCAGGAGAAATTGCGGCTCAGGACATAAGTGGAGACCCGGGTGTTGACGTCCTCCTGCTCCAGGCCCCGTCCAAATCCCTGCAGGAGCTCCCGGGAATAGCGATTCAGGCCCATGTAACCGAAGTTGAAGTCCTTGAGGTAATTGACATCGCTTACCCGATCCACGGTGAGGCGCAGGTTCCAATCTTCGGGCAGCGGCTGGTTCACCATGCCCGCGGCCCAGAAGCGGTGGTCGGTGAGCTGGTTGGCTTTGCCGTCATCCAGATAGAAAAAACGGAAATTGGCGGCTGCGTCGTTGTGCCCCAGGCGGCGGAACTCGGCCCCTTGCATGTACCCCCGGTTCGAGAGCACGGTCTGAAAGAGGGTGGCGTCGGCATTGTTGCTCATGGCCCAGTAAAAAGGGGTTTCCACCACGGTGCCGCCGGCCTTGTGCTGCCCATAAGACGGCAGCAAAAAACCGCTTTGACGCTCGCTCATCATGGGGAGCAAGGCCAGGGGCAGACGGAGCAGGGGCACCCCTGCCAGATTGACTTTGGCATCCTTGGCCGTGGCATAGCCTTCCAGCATCACCGACAACTGCCGGACCGAGAAGCTCCACACCGGCCGGTCGGCGTCGCAGGTGGTGACTTTGGCCTCTTCGGCATAATAGGTGTTATCCCCAGTGCGGCGGATGAGGGCGCTGTCTACATGAAAGTTGTTTCTCTTCAGGTAGAGACGGGCGCCGTGGAGTTCGCCGCCGCGGGTGGCCAAGTTGAACTGGCCCTCTTTGCCGGTGAAGACGTCATCTCCCAGGACAATGACGACGTTGCCCGAAAGCCTGGCGACCTTGGTGACCTCATCCACCTGCACCCGGTCCGCGGTGATGCGACGGTCGGCCTGGTTGATCTCTACCTTGCCTTCGGCCAGATAAACGTGGTTGTTGGCATCATAGGTCAGGGTCTCAGCCCGGATGCGCCAGGGCCCCCCCTGAAAGCGCTCGGCTTTGAAAAGCTCCATCTCCGCGGCTCCGGCCAGCCCGGCGCTGAGCCAAAAGATAAATACCACGCCGATTAAGAGCCAATGCCTTGCCATCACTTCTCCTTGGGAACCTGGGCCCCAGAATCGGTGCATCATACCATGGGCCCCGGCATCTTTCAAGAAAGAGGACCGGCTTGGGCTTAGGGCCGGAAAGGGGGTTTTGCCCGGATAACTTGCAGTTTTTTTTGGTCTTTTAGTCGGCAGCCAGCGAAGGATGCGGCTGGCGAATTTCCATTTTTGACTGAGAATCGCTCACGAATTCCCGCCGCAGAGGCGCCCCCTTGCGTCCCGGCGGAAGTTGGCATATTATTTTCAGATAGTCATGATCCCAGCCGCCCCCGTAGCTCAGTAATGGATAGAGCAATGGATTCCTAATCCATGTGTCGCCAGTTCGAGTCTGGCCGGGGGCACCACTTAAAGCAAGGAAAATAAGATGATTACGGTTCAATAATTTTTACTCTCCGATTCGGTGAGTAGGTGCTTTAAGGGGTCGTGAGTAGGTTTTTTTATTTCCACAATCCCGCCGCGACTTCGGCTTCCTTCAAAATCCCCAGCACATTCCCTTCCAGCAGCCGCATGGTGTCCCGGAACCGCGGGTCGATGGCCTGCAGATACCGCTCCGTGGTCTGTAAGCTCTTGTGCCTGAGCAACTTGGAAATTACCGGGAGACTCACCTTCTTCTTGTCGAAGAGGTAGCTGGCCACGAAATGCCGGATGGTGTGGAAGCCATACTTCGGGACCCCGGCGCGCTTGCAGATAGTTCCCATGAGCTTAGGCCGGTAGAGGTAACGGGTGCCCTGGCGCTGGTTAAAGAATACCCATTCGTCCTGTTCTTTCTTCTGCCAGAGGCTCCACAGGACCGCTTCCAGGGCGGTGTTTACCGGAAGCCAATCACTTTCCCAGTTACCTCCCCGGCGCTTCCGGGTCCAGAGTCTTATGGCCCGCTCCTGGAAGTTCACGTCCTCCCACTTGAGCCGCAGGATCTCGTCGATCCGGGCCATGGTGTGGAACAGAATCAGCAACAGAGGTCGGTCAGGGCCGGCGGCCATCAGGATCTTCGCCATGTCCTGGGGGTTGGGGATGACCTTCTTCTGTCGGTCAACCGACAACTTCTCCACCAGGAAGACCGGATTATGGGGCACCAGTTGGCGCCGGTGGGCCCAGGAGAAGAGGCGCATGATCTCGGTGCGCTCTTTGTTGAAGTTGTGATTCGAGGGCCGGGTGAGAAGGTAGTCTTCCACCTGCTCGGGGGTGAGACCCAAGACCGGGACGTATGGAAAAATAAGCTAAAGTGCGTATGGTGGCAAGCTGTACGTAATAAAGCCTGTTTTTTCTATAGATTGTGGCGGGTTAAGTACTACTTTTCTCTCTCATCATTTCCTTACTGTCAAGCGGTTTTTGACATAGCCCTCCTTTCCGGGATAGTCGAGGCAGGGGGCGCC
>JAPLJC010000263.1 GCA_026388765.1 Deltaproteobacteria bacterium | reverse complement strand
ACCAGCACATCCGGCTGCATGGCCTCGAGGTTGTGGGCCGTGTCCGCCAGGGTTTCGCCCTTGACGGCGCTGGAGGCCGCCACCGTCAGATTGAGGGTGTCGGCGCTGAGGCGCTTGGCCGCAATCTCGAAGGACATGCGGGTCCGGGTGCTGGGCTCGTAAAACATAGTCACCACCGTCTTGCCCCTCAAGGTGGGGACCTTCTTGATGGGCCGCCGGGAGATCTCCTTGAGGGAGGCGGCGGTATTCAGGATGAGCCGGATCTCCTCGGCCGTAAGAGAGGCGATGCCCAACAAATCCTTGTGCCGGAATTCCATAGGCCGGATCCTTTTATCCCGCAGTTGGGAGCCTGAGAATTAAGATAACGCCGGTTTTAGCCGCAGCCATCATCTTGCCGTGAATTTGCAAAAAAAAACCTCCTTTAGCAAAAGGAGGTTGGGGTCGATATTTTTTCAGTTACTCGGGTCATGATTTCCGCCTCAACGGCATCATATATTTTTTACCACTATCTGCGGCGAAGTTCAAGGATAATCTCCGGGGATTTTCACGGCCGCTGGTTGACAGTTTCTTAGGCGAGCCCTATCTATTTGGACAAGCATCACGGAAAAAAAGGAGGGACGAGATATGACCAAAGAACTGGCCAAAAGGGAGCCGTTTGGGGAAGTCTCCCGGCTGCGCCGGGAAATGGACCGCCTCTGGGAAGACTTTTTCGGACGCGGACCCCGGGCTTTGCGGCCCTGGAGTGAGGAATGGGTCCCCGCGGTGGACGTGGCGGAGGCCGCGGATAAGGTGACGGTGAAGGCTGAGGTCCCGGGCCTCGACCCGAAGGAGATCGATATCTCTCTAGTGGGCGATCTCCTGACCATCAAGGGTGAAAAAAAATCGGAGCGGGAGGAAAAAAAGGAGAATTACCACCTGGTGGAGCGGAGCTACGGCTCCTTCTCCCGTGCCATCAGGCTTCCCGCGGCGGTGGACGCCGATAAGATCGAAGCCCGGTATGACAAAGGGGTCCTGACCGTGACCTGCCCCAAAAAGGAAGGGGTCAAGCCCAAGGCCATAACCATTAAGACCACCTGATTACGAGGCGTAGGGGCGGTGCGCGCCCCACCCCTACCATAGGTTCAGAGGGAAAAACCATGAGCACCGAAATGGAAGCCGTCATCAAGAGCGCCATCACCCAGGAAGAACTGTCCTATGAGTTTTATACTCGCATGGCCAACCTGGTGAGCCACGCCGAAACCAAGGAGACTTTTCAATATCTGGCCAAGGAAGAGTTGGAGCACAAGAATTTCCTGGAAAGTTGCTTCACCCCCCTGGGCTGCAAGCTGGTGGGGCAGCCCCAGGACGTACATCTAGCCGAACATTTGGCGACCCCGGCCTTCCAGGAGGACTTGTCCCCCAAGGAAGCCCTGGTTGTCGCCATGAAGCGGGAAGAGGGTTCGCACCGGTTCTACCAGGCCCTGGCCGCCTTGCAACCGCCGGGGGAGACTCGGAATTTTCTCGAGAAGATGGCTAAAGTGGAGCTGTCCCACAAGGAGAAGATGGAGTATCTTTACGACAATACGGCCTTCCCGGAAGTGTGGTAGAGAGCTAAGGATGGCCAACGGTTTTCTCCTTGCCCTGGAAGGGGTGGACGGCTCCGGCAAGAGCACCCAGGCCAAGCTGTTGGCTGACTCCCTGGAAAAGGACGGCCACCAGGTGGTCCTGACCCGGGAGCCCACCAACGGCCCGGCCGGGCAGAAGCTCCAGAGCTACCTCCTGGGTCCCAGCCGCCATCTCACTCCGGAAGAGGAACTGGAACTCTTCACCGCGGACCGCCGGGAACACGTGGCGCAGCTCATCAAACCGTCGCTGGGGCGGGGCAAGATCGTCATCACCGACCGTTACTACTACTCCTCGGTGGCCTACCAGGGCGCCCTGGGCCTCAATCCCGCTGACATCCTGGCCGCCAACGAGGCCTTCGCCCCCAGACCCGATCTGATTTTCATCCTCACGCTGCCGGTCCCCGAGGCTTTGGCCCGACTGGCCAAAAAAGGCAAAGAGGCCCGGCAGTTGAGTGAATCCTGCCATTACCTGAGACAGGTGGCGGCCATCTATGCCGGCCTCACAGGCCCCCGGTTTCGGCGGGTGGACGCCTCTCCGCCGCCGCTGGAGGTGCACTCGCTTATCCTGGAAGCGGCCCGTAAGGCCCTGAAAGAAGCGGCATAATCAAGCCTCAGGCGCCTCTGCGACCGTCGTTGGCGCCCCCAGAGGGGCTGATTTGCTTGACAAGTCTACCCCTCAGGGTTAATAATATAACGTTATCCGTTCGGGCCGTTAACTCAGTTGGTAGAGTATCTGCCTTTTAAGCAGAGAGTCGTTGGTTCGAATCCAACACGGCCCACAAAAATGCGTCCCCATCGTCTAGCCTGGTCCAGGACACCGGCCTTTCACGCCGGCGACACCGGTTCAAATCCGGTTGGGGACGCCAAATGATATCAATTGGTTAGGTCATAATGGCCTAACCTTTTATATTTCATTCCCCACACTATTCCCCACAGCGTCTCCCTAAATGAGGGGAAATGAGGGTCATGAAGTTCTCTTGCTCCTGGGGCTCACCCGCCAGCCCGAGGTAATTTTTGAATACCCTCCCTTTGGCCTGCTCATGCCCCGCCTTGCCCGGAAGGCAACCCCGGCCATTGTCGCCATTCCCAAACGCTCCTTCTATCCGGGTCCTTTGGCGGCCTGCGTAGCCTTCCTTCCTATCATGGCCTATCTGAATCCGCTTCAACCTCACCCAAAGATACGGGCTGCAAACCCAGGACCGAGCCTTCCAGATACCCCTTGCCCCTTTACCTTCACCCTCTGATAGACCCATCTTAGAAAATGCGTGACGCATTTGTACGCAATCGCCCCACGCAGACGTTAGGTCAGGGGCTGGTGCCGGCGCCGCCGCAGGCTGCCCCGGAGACGCCCCCTGCCGAACCCCAGGCGGTTTACCCCCGCGGGAGGGGGATCGCCTCCTGGTGGCCCTCAGGCACAGCCAAGCCCCACAAATGACCTTGCACATCAGGCCAATGATGATGCCCTGACAAAAGCAGCGTCAGTCCAGGGTGAGTTACCGCCGATTGGGATGGTGACTCCTTTCCCCGACCTGGTGGCGAAATATGCTGACTTATACACCGCAAAGACTCCTGCCCTACCATTACTCCAGCTCCTTCCGTTCAACCTGGGCCGTCTGGTGAGGCCGTTTCGGAAGCCCTGGCCCTGCCAGTCGGCCCATGACCCCTGGCGTCCGCCATGCAGCCACCGCCGGCCGCGGGCTCACCCTGGCGCCGGCCCCTCCCCTGAGGTTTTTCGGCCCAATGAAGCAAACCCGGAGACTTGGGACTCCTCCCCCCTGGTCTATATGAACAGGGCGGACATTTTTATCAGAATTCGGCGGGATGTCCAGGCGGATGGTTTCGATCCCTTGCCGAGCTCAGCGCAATCAAAGGTAGGGGGGCTGGCGGGAAGCAAAAGGATGATCCGGGAAAATTCACCGTAGCATCAAATGATGCTTCGGGAAATCGGCTCAAAAAACCGCTTTGTTTCATCGAGGCCGTGGATAAGCAGCGGGAACGGGGGGAAAGGCAGGAAAGAGTCGAGGGAAGGTTTCAGCCGAAAGCATCAAATGATGCTAACGGTAAATCGGCCGAAATCACGGCCATAATAGTCGGCACATCTCGCCGCAAGGTCGAGCGCGCCCGCAGGTTTCTTTCGGACCCGAAGGCAAATCTTTGAAGTCGTGGATAGATGCCTCCGGTTGCATAGGTAAAGGGAGGAGGGGCTGGAAAGGTCTCCTGGCCCCTGGCCCCTGGGTCCCCAGACGGCGGCCGGCTTCCACAGCCAACGGGTAGCTGTACCCCTCGACAGGCCCAAACCGCAAACCCGGAGACTGGGTCCCCTCACCCCCCTGGGTCAAATGAACAGGGTAGGAATTTTTATCAAAATTCGGTCCCGGAAAAATAGAAGCACCCCCCTGGGGATGGGACCCAGGCCCAAAATTTCAAACCAAAAAATTCTCCCATTCAGGGCCATTTACCACCTCTCAGATAGGGTCTAAAAAAGCGTTGCGTGGTTTGTAGGGCATGTTCACGCTTCGACCTACAGGATAAGGTGGGTTGAGGAAAAATACCCCCTGATAATGGACCAATTCTTATGCCTGCCATTTCTGACGTCAGTTTCAGTTCCACCCGGTCAAAAACCTTTGGCCTTAGTCTGAGCCGGAAACCCCGGGACCGGGACTTCTACCCCCCGTATCAGAGAGGACGCCCCGAGGATTTTTCAATTTTCAAAATGGTAACATTTTGGCACCCATAGCCGCGATTTATTGACATCAGCCTGGGATTAGAATAGAAGCGAGGGGGGCGAGTAGCAGAGCAGGAGGTTAATATGGTCAAGAAGGTTTTCGTGGAACCGGCCTATTTTGATCTGAAAGGACTTCATGCCTATGCAGGTGGTGCTATTTCTGTCAGGAAACTTCGGGACCTATTAAAACAACCAGGTGGGCTACCACACTTTCGGGTGGGAGGAAAGATTTTGGTCGCCAAGGCCGATTTTGATGCATAGGTGCAACGCTTTCGCCAGGAACCGGTCGATCTTGACGCTCTGGTTGATGAGGTTCTTTAGGATTTTTTCCCTGGACGAAAGAAAAAACGGTGAAAACCAAAGAGAGATATCAGTCATGTGAGACCATCCGGCTTGAGTACACATGTCGCCCTTCTTTGCATCAACCCCAAAAAGGGACCCAACAGTTTCTGAGAGAGAGATATTAAAGCAATATAAAATATGAATTTACGGTTTGTAACCCGTCGCTTGATAGCAGTACCTCGCACTCTTGCATTGACAAATCCAGACCGCTCTGATCTGGGCCCCAATAGATAGCAAAACTCACAAATTCCTGATAGCGACTTGGGAGAGAGGGGGTCAGAGCCTCTTATAACGCCAGAAGGTGGTACGTGT
>JAPLJC010000038.1 GCA_026388765.1 Deltaproteobacteria bacterium | reverse complement strand
TTTAAGGAGGAAACTACACGTAACTATCTGGGGATACGAGAGAAAAAGGTGGGGTTTTGCTTTTGCAAGGATTGCGGTCTAAGGCTTGATTATGACCATGGAGTCGGTAGGCCTACCCCACGCGAAGCGTTTAGTTCATGTTCAGGATAGCGAAAGGGGGCTTTGGTGGGGGGCCATCACTGCAAACCTTTGTGTGTTTGAAACCTCTTTGGATTTCCGATTTCCATGACTCTACCCGCTCGGTTGATGTTATATCAAACTGTAGTGCGGGCCCGTGCAAAAAGACCTCTTTTGTTTTTGGTTCGGCAAAAACATGGGGTGGCCTGTCTCCAAGGCATTCGCTCCAGCGGGGGTACCCCACCCCCCGGTGGCCACTTTTCAAGAGGTGTTGGGGGGGGTGGCCAGAGCCTGGCCCAACTCCCAGGAGACTCCCAGAATAAAAAATAAGGGTTAGCCCGATTGAGCTAACCCATTGATTTCTATGGTGGAGCTGAGGGGACTTGAACCCCTGACCCCTTGAATGCCATTCAGGACAAGGGAGAAGGAAGAAAACCTAACCACAATCGCTAATTAGCGATTTTTGAAGGGAAAAAGGTGTATAATCATTATAACCATACCGGCCCTTGACCCCCCTCTTATAAGGGGTATATGGTAAACCGAAAGTAAATATTTTCAACCCTGGGATAACTTGGAAAGCAATCAAGAGGTCAACCCCCAGGAAACCCCCACAGGCGGAGGGGATGCTGCGGCCCCTTGAATGTCAATCAACGGGCCGGGGCGGAAAAAAGAATCATTCCGGCCACCTGTGGGGAGCGTTTACCGTCTGCTTTACTGTTTTCGTAAACCGATTTTGGCCCCTCTAAACCTGGGAATCGCGACCCCAGGGACAGGGCGGCAACTCCACCACCTTGGGGGGCCAAAACCTTTGGAGAGCCGCGGGAGTGGCGGTCATGCCCAAACAGGAATCCAGGCCCCTTGACCCTAAGCAGTTGGAAGCACAAAAAATTTTTCTTAGGTATCGCTGGGAATTTATGAGGCGAGACCCTGAATATATCGAAGCCTACCAAAAAGCCATAGAAATAAGACGAAAAACATCAACTCCCCCAAAAGTTGAATGTATCCGGTCAACTGAAGTAAATTACGCTTATTTTGCAACTAAAGAGTATTTGGAAGAAAGCAAACTCGCTTTTAATTTTTTCCTTTTCGGGGGATTGCTATTTGACCCCCATAAAGACTTTGATGATCTTATTAAATATATAGCTGATAACATGAACTTTTATTCCGGCCCCGATGCTCCAAAATTACATCTTGACGCTGCTTACAGAGAGTTTTTGACAGGGTTAATGCCCGACCCTGTAAGTTGTTATCCTATTTATAAAGATTGTTGTAATTTCTTCAAAGATGAGGATTTTAAAAAGGGAAAGCTATTTCTTAAGATAGATTTAAATAAGGTTAATTCGTTTAATAACCTTATGGAACTTGTAAAGGGCTTAATAGGCGATCAATATTATTTGAGGGTTTATAAAGGCAAACAAGATAAGAGTACAAAAAAGATTGTTAAGAAGAAAGAAAGGGATTACGATAAAATATTGCAAGTTGGCGACTTGCATTTTATTAAAAGTAATACTCATAAGCAAATTGCAATGGAATTTTCTCCCGCAGAATTTAATTTAGAAAAAAAGTCTGGTAATCAAGAATCTGTGACAAGAAGAATAGGGCAACTTTGCGATGAATATAAGAAATTGATTAATGGAGGATGGCGAGAACTGCAATATCCTTAAGAAGATTTTTCGTATCAGAAAGGTTTCCGAAACCTTTTTGACCTGAAAAAAGCTTCATTTACTCTTTCATATAATACGTTAAGGTATTCTCAAATAAGCATTGAGGATGCCTTTTTTTATTTCCATAGGAGGAATGAGAGATGCTTACCAAGCCCCGGTTATTGCGTCTCACCAAGGGATTGAGACAGGTTGACGTTGTATCCTTGACGGAGGGGAAGGTAACACAGCCCCGCCTTTCAATGATTGAACGGGGAATTACCCCCCGGCCTGATGAAGCAAAGGCCCTTGCGGATGCTTTCCAGATAGAGCCGGGGGAACTTTTCCAGGCAACGTGAAAGAAAAGAAAAGCCCCCAGGGGCGAAGCTGGGGGCGGCGGGGTGTTGATGCTTACGGGACAATTCAAAGATAGCATTTCTTCCAAGAGATTTCAAGCCCTTGTGCGGCTTTTCTTCCTTATCCCGGCCCATTTCGAGCCTTCCTTGAGCTTGGCCCTTGACCGGGCTTTGCTGGCTTTCGAGGGGGCGGCGGTATGACCCTGCCCTTGACCCCTCAAAATATCCCCCAGGAGCTAACGGCCCTGGCGAACTTCGTAACCTGGCGGGAAGAAATCAGGGGCGGCAAGCCCACCAAAATCCCGGTTAATGCTCACACCGGGGGCAATGCGGCGGTTGACCGGCCTGAGACATGGGCCACCTTTGCGGCGGCCATAGGTGCGGCGGCCCGGAATGGAAACAAGGGAATCGGCTTTGTCCTAACCCCAGCTGGCCCCTATACCGTGATAGACCTGGACGGCATAAGGGACCCCGAGACAGGGGAGATTGAGGCGGGGGCCAGGGCCATTATCTCCCGGTTAAACTCCTATACCGAAATCTCCCCAAGTGGCCGGGGCGTCCATATCTGGGTTAAAGGGAAACTCCCCCCAGGGCGGCGGCGAAAGGGGAATTTTGAGGTTTACGACTCAGACCGCTACCTTACCTTGACCGGCGCGCACCTTGAAGGAACCCCCGCTACCATTGAAGATCGGCAAGGCGAGCTTGAAGCCCTGCATAGTGAGATTTTCGGAGAAAAGCAGGGAAAACCCCAGGCCCCGCCAAAAGACCCCGGGCCCCACCTGGAATTATCGGATCAGGAATTGATTGACCGGGCGCACCGGGCGCGCAACGGGGCGAAGTTTGCAAAGCTATGGCGGGGGGATTGGCAGGGGGATTATCCAAGCCAAAGCGAAGCAACCGCGGCCCTGCTTAATTTTCTGGTTTACCGATGTGGCCGGGACCCGGCCCGAGTTGACCGGCTTTTCCGGCAATCCGGCCTTATGCGGGAGAAGTGGGATAGACCACAGACCGGAAGCACCTGGGGAGCTTTGGAGATCCAAAAGGCGATAGGTAGGGCAACCGAGTTTGACACCCCCAGGCAGAGCCCCCCGGCCACTTCCCCCAAGGCGGCGCCGGCGCAAGAGGCCCCCAAGTCTCCCCAGGATGAAAAACAGGCGAGCCCTGCAATTCCCGGCGGCCATTCTCTCTCGGACCTTGGCAATTCCCGGCGGCTTGTGGACCTCCACGGCCCCGACCTGCATTACTGCTACCTTTCTAAAAAGTGGCACATTTGGAACGGCCAATTTTGGGAAATCGACACCACAGGCGAAGTAATCCGCCGGGCAAAGTTGACGGTTGCTCAAGTTTACCAGGAAGCGGCGGCGGCAGGGGAGAAAGAACGGGAAGCAATCGCCAAGTTTGCCTTAAGAAGTGAACACGATCAGAGAATTAAGGGGATGATGCGCCTTGCCGAGAGTGAGCCGGGCATACCGATAACCCCCGCCATGATGGACGGCAACCCCTGGCTTCTAAACTGCCTCAATGGAACGGTTGACCTTACCACGGGGAGACTTAGGCCCCATAATCGGGCGGACCTGATAACCCGGCTGGCCCCTGTGGAATACACCCCCGCGGCCCCGTGTCCCCTTTTCGATAGATTCTTAAACCGAATCCAGGCGGGGAACCTGGACATTATTAGTTTCCTGCAAAGGACCCTGGGTTATTCATTGACCGGCGATTGCCGGGAGCAATCCTTGTTTATGTTTTGGGGCGGCGGGGCAAATGGTAAGTCAACTTTGCTAAATATCATTTCGGATATTCTCGGAAATTACGCAATTCAAACCCCTACCGAAACTTTATTAGCCAAGAAGCAAGGCACAATCCCTAATGATTTGGCCCGGCTTAACGGTCCCCGATTCGTAACCGCGCTTGAGGTTGACCGGGGGCGGCGGCTGGCGGAATCCCTGGTTAAGCAACTCACGGGGCAAGACACTATTTCCGCACGTTTCCTTTACGGGGAATACTTCGATTTTGCGCCTCAATTCAAGCTGTTTTTAGCCACAAATCATAAGCCGGTTATTAAAGATACCAGCTTTGCAATTTGGCGGCGCATTCGGCTTATTCCCTTTGCTGTGGAAATACCAGAGGAAGAACAGGACCGGGAGTTGCCCGAAAAACTTAAAGCTGAGTTGCCGGGTATCCTGGCTTGGATGGTGCGCGGTTGCCTATCATGGCAGCTTGGCGGCCTGGGGGTCCCCGATGAGGTGACGGCGGCCACAGGGGAGTATCGGCAAGAAATGGATGTTTTGGAGGATTTCTTAACCGAATGCTGCATTGTGGCCCCCGGAGTTTCGGCAAGGGCCAAGGAACTCTATCAGGCTTATGGGAAATGGGCCGAAAACTCAGGGGAGAAAAAGCCTTTTACACAGCGGGATTTCGGTATGGGCCTTAAGGAGCGCGGGTTTCAAAAGGGTAGAGGGACCGGCGGCAAAACGGTTTGGTATGGAATCGGACTTAGGGCGGAGTGAACCAAGTGAACCAAGTGAACCACTTTTCACTAAAGTATATTGGGTTTTCCCTTTTAAGGGGACTTTACCTAAAAATGGTTCACTTCCTTCACTTCCTTCACTAATGGGTTGAGAAAATAGCCATGAGACAGGAACAGGGGAAACTTGACACAGCCATTGTGGAAGCCAGGCGGATAGCCCGGCGCGCCTCAGATTGGCTAAACGGGAAGGAACGGGAAACCGGCCTTGCTCCCCCCGATGTGATCCTTGCCACAATCCAAGGGGCGGCGGAAAACCTTGTCTTTATGCTGGAAAGGGCAGACCATGCCAGACCTTGAAACGAATCAGACCACAAGACGGCCAAGCCTAAAAGAGCTTCTTTCCCGTGGCGATTTGATAAGCCCGGAAGAACTGGCGGCGGCCTTGAGGGTTGCCAGGATTACGACTTACAAATGGGCTTCAAGGGGAGTGATACCCCACCTTAAACTTGAAGGCGTGGTGAGGTTCGACCCCCAGGACATAGCTGCATGGTTGAAAGAAAATCATCGGACGGCCCCTTATTCTGAATGGCCCAAGAGGAACCCCAAGGGCAGGGCGGCCCGGAATGTCCCAAGCGGCGGACCCTGCAAATGAGGGGGCGGCCACTTGATAACATATCAGAGGGCAAGGTTAAATTGATAAATAAATTAAATAGTTATAAATCAGGTTTACCGGCGATTTACCAATAAGAATATGAGAATTTTTTTTGATACCCGAGAGCAAGCGCCCTTTCTTTTTAGGGATTATGAGGCGGACCCCGAGCCGGCCACCTTACCCACAGGGGATTATAGTCTGCCAGGATTTGAGGACCGGGCGGCGATTGAGAGAAAAACCTTAGATGATCTTGTCGGGTGTCTCATGGGGAGTAACCGGGATCGTTTCGAGCGTGAGCTTGCCAGGGGGCGGCATTTCGAGCTTTTTGCGGTCGTGGTGGAGTCGAGCCTTGCGGACGTTTCCCAGGGAAGATTTAAAAGTGAGATGAAAGTCCATAGCGCCCTGCAATCAATCCTTGCCTTTCAGGTAAGGTATCGGACCCCGTTTATTTGGGCTGGCAACCGGGCCGGGGCGGAATATTGCACCTTTTGGCTTCTATCCAAATTTTTACGGGAGATTTCCGAAAGATACAAGTTGGCGGTTAAGGCGGTATAACGCCTCTTGTAAGTCTGCTTTAGCAGAGGGGGAGTGCATGGCAACGACAAGACGAAAACCGAATCCGGGGCAATTCAAGCCGGGGCAATCTGGGAACCCCACAGGTAGGCCCAAGGGAAGTAAGCACAAGGCAACCCTGGCGGCCCAGGCCCTCTTAGACGGCGAAGCTGAGGGGTTAACCCGCAAGTGCATTAAAATGGGGCTTAACGGCGATCCTGTGGCCCTGCGCCTCTGTCTCGAAAGGCTTGTGCCCCCAAGGAAAGACGGCCCCATAAGTATCAAGCTCCCGGCCATGAAAACGGCGGGGGATGCTGTCAAGGTAAGCGGGGCCATAATCGGGGCGGTTGCCAGGGGCGACTTAACCCCGAGTGAAGGCGAGGCCCTGGCCCGGATGGTGGAAACCCACAGGCGGACCCTTGAGCTTGAGGAAATCGAAAGGCGGTTGACGGCCTTGGAACAATCACGGGGGGAGCAATGAGAACTCAAAAGAGACTTGCCAGGCTTGAAGCCCTAAGAGCCCCCGGCCCTGCCCTTGAGGTGATCCTGATTCACCGGAACCCAGGGGAACCCCGTGGCGAAGCTGAGGCCCGATACTTTGCGGCGAACCCCGAGCGCCGGGGGGATCGGCTAACCCCGAGAATCTACCTTTGCCTTTCACGGGAGGCGGCGGCATGAAAAGCGAACTGAACAAGAGGATTGCCAGACTTGAGGGCCGGGGCTTTGCGGCGGCTGAAATCCGCCTGGCCTATCGAAATTTTGTGGAGCACGGGATAGAGTCCGGCAACCCCCGGCTGGCCCGGATCGTGGCGGACCTCAAGCAAGCCCTTGAGGAAATGGACCGGAGCGTGCCGAGCGCTCCCCAGGTGAGCCCATGACCATTAAGAGGCGGCTTGACCGGCTGGCAAAGCGGCGGGGACCCGTGGCCGGCGGCGTGGTCATCAAACTTTCCGGCGGCGGCTTTTCCTACCGGGGCGAGGTGTACCCCGACCTGGCGGCAATCCCAGGCCCCGGCGGCGCCTTGGTTATCCCTGAGACTTTGCCCCCGGCGGCATGGGACCCCGAAAGCGTAAGGGTCCATGCGGGGCAAGAGGATTTGATAAGGGAGATCGGGAAATGAACGTTAAAGGCAGGTTAAGAAAATTGGAAAGAGGGACGGCCATTTTAGCGGAACCGCAGCCGGGAGAAGTGGCTGAGGCCATGCAAACCTTTCACGGACAAAACGGCTGGCCGGCGGGGACACGGCCCAATGTCAAGGAACTCGCAGAGCGCCTGATGGCCAATTCGCAGGCAGGCATGGCTCTTTTTGACGAGGGCAGGCCATGAGCAGAAACAGACGGGGCCAGGGCCAGCGCACCGTCAAGGCCTTACGGAGAAAGGCCAAGGCACAAGGGCAACCGCAACCGAACGATAAAGAACGGCGGCGGGCGGATTGGGAAAAGAAAAAAGAGGGGAAATAAAATATGACAGCTTATGAGGAAATGGAAAAGTTTTTGAAGGACTTGGAAGCGACCAAACAGGAGCTAAACGACAAAAAAATTGTCCTGGTTACGCAGAGGGCAGCCAAGGCACAAGAGATTGATGAGGCCCTGCTACTCTCCGATGGGAGCGAAATTCAGGCGACCTTGGACGCCCTGGACAACGAAGCGGCGTCCCTTGAGCAACGAATCCGGGTTATCGATTCCACCCTTTCAGGCCAGCGCAAATCGCCACAGCTTGCGGCCCTGGCAAGCGCCGCGGTTGCCGAGAGCCGGGAGAGCATTGGTAAGCTGCAGCTTCAATGGGATGGCCTGGCGGGTAAGTTGGCCGACCTGGACGCGGCCCGGTCCCTCTTGGTGGCCGAGTTGGGCAAAATTAACCGGGAAGCCCAAGCCCTGACCTCCCATGCAGTTGCGGCGAACGACAAAGCATTACCGCCCCGGACGGCAGCGCCGAGCTTGTCAACCGGCGTAATTATCCAGCGTGACCGGCGAAGCGGCCCGATTTTCCCCGACCTTGGCCGGATTGAAAAAACCTTCAAAGGAGCAATCTAATGTCTGACCTGAAAGAAAAACGGATTGATGAAGTGGCGGCGCAGTATCCCTCAATACCCCGAAACCTTTTTAGCCCGGCAGTCGACGCGGCTGGCCTGGTGAACAGCGACTACCTGGCGGGGATCGTTACGGCTTATCAGGCCGGAGCAGAGGGGCGAGTTGTCGCACAGGACGCACATAACGCGGCCCAGCTTCAAAACCTCACGACGGCCTATGCTGAGGCCAAGGGCCGCAACGATGGCGTGATGATGGTGGCCCTTGTGCGCCAGATACATGCATTGGGCGGGGCGGGTTAACCGGGAAGTACCAAACCTGGCCAGGCCCCCGGGTGCTGAGATAGTACCCGGGGGATTTTTCAAAGTGAACAGACCCTTTGACCGTGAATCATGCAGGCGGTTAAAGGCTTCCCCGGGATGATTGCGGGGGAGTTGAGAAAGGGCGGGGAGAATTTTTTCACCCTGCCTTTTTTAAACTGATATAAGCTATTGACAACTTATATAAGCTAACTTAAAATAGGTGTAAATCTAAAAAGGAGCCTGCCCATGCCTGAGAATAAAGCTCAAGATCAGTTACTTACCCCAGAGGAAACGGCCGCACGGCTTAAGATCAGCCGTCTTACCTTGGGAGACTGGTTAAGGAGCGGCAAGCTCAAGGGCGTGAAGGTGGGCCGCCTCTGGCGGGTGCGTGAAAGCGACCTGGAAGCCTTTTTGAAGGAGGGCGAAAAGTAGACGGCAAAAAGCAGACCGGCCCGGGAGTTCGAGGCCCGAACCGGCCCTAACCAAAAACCAAACCTTTGATGGAGGTTCATGTCATGGCTGAGATTCATTTTACCGTAAAAGAACCCGATTTTTCAAATTGTTATAGCGAAAGATTGGACGAAATTGCAAAAAAAGCCCTGGAACCTTTAACGGGCTTTTCCAAGACCCTCATTGCTTTGGGAAAAAATGCGGATGAAATTTTCGCCGATGATATAGGCGAGACCGTGAAGGGATTGGTGAATAATGCCAAGGCTGAAATCGAGGGGGCTATCAAAATTCTTTTTGATTCCATGGGGGTAATCGGCATAAGGCGGGCATCTTACAACAATGAAAGCGGTCTCAGACCTACCGCAATGGTGGGAAAGATTCTCATTTGTTCAAAATCGGCCGAAACATACAGTGAGATTGATGATTTTCAACCCCGGGCCCAGGCCGCCCCGGAAGGGGGGGGCAGCATGAGCCCCCAGGACCTTCCCAAGGAAACGATCACCCTTACAGACCCCCTAACCGATGAATTTTGGCGGCTGGACAAACTGACGATTGCCCTGATAACCCTACTGGACACGATGGAGGACGGGGAGACTGAAAAGGAGTTTCTGCTGCCCCTTCTCTCCCACCTGAAAGACCTGGGGTGCGAGATTAAGGCCGAACTCGCCAAGGCTTTTCGGAAGCTGGACAGGTTCGTTACTCCTGGCGACTGCTGGGAAACCCTACTACAGCTTACGGAGAAGGCATAACCACAACCGGGGGGCGGGGTGCGAGCCCTGCCCCTTCCGCCATGAGGCCCCACAATGAACAGAGGCGGTTTTTCCTGGAAAAGAGCCCTGGGAATATCGGCAGCCAAGGCCAGGCTTTCCCGCAAGATCGGCGTCCCCTTAACCAGATCGGGGCGGCAACGGAAATTCGGGGCAATGATGGGGTGCGCCCTGCCTGTGGCGGTGTCCCTGGTTATCATCTTGGCAGTAGTGGCCTATGCCTGGCATGGGTAAATCTTGAGACACAAGGAGGGCAAGAAGTGAAAAACCGGAAAAGGAGGTTGAGCCTGTGGCGACTGTGAGAAAGCGAATCAGCACAAAGGGCAAGGTGTCCTATCAGGTTGACTATTACGACCCCCAGGGCAAGCGGATAATGAAATGCTTCTCGAAAAAGGCCGATGCTGAGGCTTACGGGGGCAAGGCTGAGGCGGCCAAGCGTGAGGGACGGTATGAAGATATTTTTGACGTGAAGAAAGAAAGCCATACCACTTTTAACGAGCTATGCGCCCTGTATGTGGAGAACTTCGGAACCCAAAAGGCTTTTAACACAAGCAAACGGTATCTCCTGTCGGCGGTACAAAACCACTTCGGGGGCCGGAAGCTTTCACAAATCACTTTCCTTGAGCTGGAAACCTACCGGAATAAGCGCCGGTCAACCCCGGTCATGGGTAACAAACCGCGGACCGATGCCAGCGTTAACCGGGAAATGGCCCTGCTTTCCCATATGCTGAATAAGGCGGTTGAGTGGGGGAAGTTGGAAAATTCACCCTTCAAGAAGGGCAAGCGGCTGATGCTCAAGGAGAATAACCACAGGCTGAGGTTTCTTACCGAATCCGAGATTGAGGCCCTGCTAAAAGCCTGTGATGAGTTAAAGACCTACACCCCGCATTTAAGGCCCGTGGTGGAGACTGCCCTTTTGACCGGCATGAGGCGGGGGGAGCTTCTCGGGTTGACGTGGGAGCAAATCAGGAATGGGTTTATCTATCTCACGGAAACCAAAAGCGGCAAGGCCCGGCAAATCCCCATTAATGACCGGCTGGCCGAAGTGCTCAAGGAAATGCGCCGGGGCAATCAGCTAAAATCCACCTTTCTTTTCTGCGATTCTGAGGGGCGGCGGTTTTTGGAAGTGAAGCGATCCTTTGCCTCAGCTTGTCGGCGGGCCGGGATTGATGATTTTCGGTTTCACGACTTGAGACACACTTTCGCTTCTCGGTTGGTAATGCGGGGGGCCAGCTTAAAGGCGGTGCAGGAGCTTTTAGGCCATGCGGATATGAAAATGACTATGCGCTATGCTCACCTGTCTAAAGAGCACCTGAGAGACTCGGTAAATCTGCTTAACGATATGCCGAATGGTAAAGAAATGGTAAATATTGGCCCCGAAACAAAAAGGGCCGACAACCTTTCGATTGCAACCCTCTGATTTTCCTACCTAAATTTGGTGGAGCTGAGGGGACTTGAACCCCTGACCCCTTGAATGCCATTCAAGTGCTCTTCCAGCTGAGCTACAGCCCCACGCCCGAATTTAGAATTTTTAACAAAACTACCCTGGCCTGTCAAGCCCCGAAGGGGAAATAGACCCGGAAAATCTGGGGAACCCGAAACCGCGGGGTAGTTGGCGAAGGGTCCGACCATCCCCTTAGTTTTTCTCTCTCCCCGGCTCGCAGATTTCCTGAGCCTGGACGGAGGTTTAAAAGCCTATGAAATTGCCGCAAGGCCACAGAAAATTTTGATATAATCGCTTCATGGCGGGAAAGATATCAGGGTCAACCGACCGGCGCCTCAAGGTGTTGCACTTGCTGGAGAGCCTGCCGGTGGGCGGGGCCGAGGATTTGGTGGCGGCCATTGTCCGGGGCCTCGATCCGGCGCGGTTTGCCGCGGGGGTGGCCTGTATCGGTTTCCCCGGCCCCGTGGGCGCGGAGCTTTATGCCGCCGGTTATCCGGTGAGCTATCTGGGCCTCGACCTCAAACGCACCTCCGCCTGGCGTCTGATGGCCGACTTGCGGCGTCTCCTCCAGGAACACCGCCCGGACATCCTGCACACCCATCTGTATCACCCCAATCTCTACGGCCGCCTGGCCGCTCTCGGGCTGGGGCTGCCCGGGGTGGTGGCTGCGGTGCATAATTCTTATAATCGGGTTAAAATTCACCGTCGCCTATGGAATTACCTCCTCGGATGGGCCTCGGACCGGGTGCTGGTGGGCAGTGCCCAGGTCTTAAACGACGTCCGCCGTTATGACGGCGTGCCGGCCTCCCGCCTGCTGCTCATGCCTTACGGCATCCGTTTGGCCGAACTGGAAACGGGGCTGAGCCGGGAGGAGGCGCGTCAGACTCTCCAGGTTTCCGGTTTCGTCCTGGGGGCGGTGGGCCGACTGGAGGAGCAAAAAGGTCATACCCATCTCCTAGAGGCCCTGGCGCAGGTACGGCGGCAGATTCCGGCCGCCATTCTGGTCCTGGTGGGAGACGGGCGGCGGCGGGAGGCCCTGGAGCGTCAGGCCCAAGAGTTGGGGGTGGTAGATGGCGTCCGGTTTCTGGGAACTCGCCGGGACCTGCCCCTCATTTACCGCGCCCTGGATCTGTTTGTCCAGCCGTCCTTGTGGGAAGGGTTGCCCCTGGCCCTGCTCAAGGCCATGGGAGCCGGCTTGCCGGTTTTGGCCACCCGGGTGAGCGGGGTTCAGGAAGTCATCAGCGACGGCGGCAACGGCCGTCTGGTGGCCCCCGGCGACCCCGAGGCCCTGGCCCTGGCCCTCGTGGAGCTATACCGGCAGCCGGAGACCCGGGCCCGGTTGGGAGCCGCGGCACACCTTACCATCCGGGATAACTATTCCCTGGAGGCGATGTTGACGAAGTTGGAACAGGTTTATTTAGACCTTTGGGAGAAATCGCGGCGCGGTTAAAGGCTCGATCTCTTATCAAGGCTTCCGATACGGGCGTCCCAGCGGGTCGCTCCTACGGAAGAAACCCTGCAAATAATAACCGCATGAGGATTATTGATGTCCACTAGCCTGTCACCGCGGACTTATACCATCCTGCACACCGAATCGTCCCTCGGCTGGGGCGGCCAGGAACGCCGCATCCTGGCGGAAGCCGAGGCCATGCAGCGCCGCGGCCATCGCCTGCTCCTGGCCGGTGATCCCCGGGGGGAGCTGTATCGGCGGGCCCAGGGCCGGGGCTTCCACGTCTCTCCCCTGGCCTGCGGCGGGCGGCGCAACTTCGGCGCCTGGCTGCGCCTGCGGCGCCTGCTCCGGGACCAAAAAGTCGACATCTTGAATACCCACAGTTCCCTGGATTCCTGGATCGGCGCCCTGGCCTGGCGCAGCTTGAGAAGCCGCCCTCACCTGGTCCGCACCCGCCATCTCTCCACCCGGGTGCACGACAATCTCCCCACCCGCTGGCTTTACCGGGCCCCGGGAGCCATTATCACCACCGGCGAGATCACCCGGGATTTCCTGAACCGACACCTGGGGGTTCCGGAGCACCGGCTATTTTCCATCCCCACCGGAGTCTCTTTGCAGGACTTCACCCCCCGGGAAAAGAGCCGGGAGTTGCTGGCCCAGTTGCAGATCCCGGCCGAGGCCTTCGTCTTCGGGACGGTGGCGGTGCTGCGTTCCTGGAAGGGCCACTTGTATCTCCTGGAAGCCTTGAGGGAGATTATCCGGAATGGTGAGCCGGCTTTCTTGCTGGTGGTGGGGGAGGGGCCCTACCGGGTGGTGATCGAGGAGAAGGTCCGGGAACTGGGACTGGAGTCCTGGGTGCGGCTGGTCGGCTACCAGGATGAGGTGGCGCCGTGGTTTGCCCTGATGGATGCGGTGGTCCTGGCCTCCTATGCCAACGAGGGGGTGCCGCAAGCGCTGCTCCAGGCCATGGCCATGGCCAAGGCGCTGGTGGGCGCGGCAGTGGGCGGCATCCCGGAAGTGGTAATCGAGGACGAAACGGGTTTGCTGGTGCCGCCCCGGGATGCCACGGCCTTGGCCCGGGCGGTGCGGCTGTTGATGGAGGATGCGGGCCACCGCCGGAAAATGGGCCGCCGGGGCCGGGAATTCGTGGCATCGAGATTCAGCCTGGAGCAGATGGCCGCCGAAGTGGAAGCGGTGTATGCCGGGCTGGACCCGGCAGGGTAGGGCAGGGGCCGGAGGGGCGACCCGCTGGGTCACCCGACTTAAAACTCGAAACTAGAACCTTATGGAAAATCAGTGGGTTATTTGGGGTGCAGTAGGCCTGGTTCTCCTCTGGAGCGGCTCTCTTTGGGCCATGCGCCAATGGACCAGGCGGCAGGTTATGCTTCGCTTATTGGCCGACGAGGCCGGGGGAGCAATCCAGCTGCCGCCGGAGCCCCGGCCCGAAGACCAGGCGGCCCTGGAGATCATTAAAACCTACCGCGACGGTTATCTCTGGAATCGTTGGCCGGAGACGACGCTCTCCTTTATTGCCATCAACGACTTGTCCCTGGAAATTGTCAAGGAGATTGCCGGGGTCTACTTCCCCGAGGAAGGCCGGCCGGAACTCAGGGCTTCTTTGGCGGATCTGGTGGCCTTTCATAACCGGGTGGGCTGTCGGCTGGCCGCCTGGCTCGAGACCGCGCCTATCCGCCCCTTTAAGGATGTGGAGCTCGCGACCATTATCCGCTACTATGACCTGTATCAAACCCTGAGAAAGCATCCGGTGAGCCAGTTCATCAAGCGTCACCGCCTGCACAAGGCGGCCAAATGGGGTTGGGCGGCCTTTAACTATAACAGTCCCTTTTATTGGGGCCGGAGGGCGGCCTACGAAGTGGGCCGGCGACTGCTCCTGGCCCGCCTCGCCGACCTGGTGGGGGAAGAAGCCATGCAGCTTTATGGCCGCCGGGGGTAATTTTGGCAGGGCGGGCGTGCCCGCCCGCCGCTTACTGCCGCCCCAGCGAGACCTGTGCCATCATCTTTAAGAACTTTTCGGATCAGGAGCTTGTGAACCAAAAGAAAACCTTAATTCATGGCTAGCTACCAGCACTTCATTAACCAGCTGGCCGGGGTCCTGGCCGGGCTGTGGTACCGGCTGGACTCCCGGCACCGCAGGATCACCCTGCGGAACCTGGAGTTCGCCTACGGACTGGAACTCACTCCCGAGGCCCGGGAACGCCTGGCCCGGGAGGTCTTCCGCCACTTTGTCCTGTTCGCCTGGGAGACCTTGGAACTGCTCCTGGCTCCTCTGTCCCATATCCGCCGGAAAGTGATCATTGTGGGGCAGGAGCACCTGGCCGCAGCCCTGGCCCAAGGCCGGGGGGCCATCGCCATTGTCGCCCACGCCGGTAACTGGGAATACACGGGCATGGGCTACGGCCTGCAGTATGGGCCGGTGGCGGTGGTGGGCCGGGAATTGGACCACCCCCTGGCCCGGTGGTTGGCCCGGTATCTCAGGGAGCGGGCCGGCAACCGCATGATCGCCAAGCAGCGGGGCCTGAGGGAGATCATGCGACATCTGAAACAGAACCACACCGTGGGGATCGTCATCGACCAGAACACAGCCACGCAGGAAGGGCTGCTGGTGGATTTCTTCGGGCATCCCGCCCGCACCACCCCGGTGGCGGCCCTGCTGGCCCGGCGGGGGGTGCCGGTGGTGCCCAGCCTGTCCCGGCGACTCCCCGACGGGCGGCACCTGGTGGTGATCTTTCCGGCCATTCCCATGGAGAAGACCGGGGAGGCCCAGGCGGACATCAAAAGGCATTTGGAACTCCAAAGCCGGGCCATCGAGGCCTGGGTGCGGGCCGAGCCCAGCCAATGGCTCTGGCTGCACCGGCGCTGGAAGAACC
The DNA here is from genome assembly GCA_026388765.1 of Deltaproteobacteria bacterium. GTDB lineage: Bacteria > Desulfobacterota > Desulfobaccia > Desulfobaccales > 0-14-0-80-60-11 > JAPLJC01. Next base: position 13,696 of record JAPLJC010000038.1, on the reverse strand, counting down.
AGTTTCCGGAGATTTATGAAGAGAGCAGACCGAAGACCGAAGACCGAAGACCGAAGACAGAAAACTGAAAAGCAGAAACCATTCACCGTGGTCGTCTTGTGGGAGGGATAATGACCAAAGTTGACGAAACTTTTTTAACCACCTTCAAAGAAAAAGTGGCGGCCCAGGGGATCAGCCGCCACTTCGGCCTGGAACTGGAGGATTTGGGTCCCGGACGGGCCCGGGTGGGGATGACCTGTCGCCCGGAGATGGCCAACATTCTGGGGATGGTACACGGCACCGCGGTCTTCGCCTTGATCGACGAGGCCTTCCAGGCGGCCTGCAATGCCCACGGCACCGTGGCGGTGGCCCTCAATATGAATCTCACCTTCCATGCCGCCCCGCAGATGGGGGCGCGCCTCACCGCCCAGACCCGGGAACTCCACCTCGGGCGCCGCACTGTCACCTACTTCATCGAAGTCACCGACTCCCGGGGGGCCTTAATAGCCTCCTGCCAGGCCCTGGCCTACCGCAAGGATCAGCCGCTGCCCTTCGGAAAGGAATAAGAAATCGAGGGGAGCAAAAAAAAAGGGCGTGATAAATCACGCCCTTAGGTCAGTTCAACCTCTTTTTAGATAACCGGGAGGCAATGTGTTGTCCGAATCAGGAATTCTCACCCACTGGCATTACCCACCGTTTTCAAATGAGCCCTGAGGCGAGCCACCAGGCCATGATATGAGGACAACTGAATCGCTCGGCTGAACTGAGTGCGGAAGTTGCTCACCAGGCTCACGCCATCGATGTTCAGGTCGTAAATCATCCCGCCCTCGGGCTTCTGCAGGAGGCGAACGCCAACGGGAATCCGGTCGTTGGGTCGGATTATGGCGAGGTGCACTTCGGAGGAATCGCCATGGCAAGTCTCGCCTTGGTAATCCACCTTGGTTTTGGCAAAACCATCCAGGTGCTTGGCATAGTGCGCCGTTAACAGTTCACTGACCAGTTGGACGAATTCGGCCTTCTGGCCTTCATTCAGAGTGCCCCAGGTCGATCCCAGGCAGCGTTTGGCCATTTCTTGATAGTCCAGGTGCTTTCCCGCGAGCTTTTCAATGAGGCACAGGCGCTGGGACTTTACCGGATTGGTTTGTAGAATGGTCTGGACTTGGTCAATCAAGCCCTTGACCTCATCCATGGAACTGGCAGCCTTGGCCCCCGGAACCCACATAGTCAGATAAACCGTCAGGGCCAGGATCAAGCCCCGCCCCATCCTGCTGCCAGGTTTACTTACCGTCATCATGCCGGAGCCTCTCTTTAATCGTTAGAGTGTCAATCAACGGGATGAGTTAACAGCAAGCAGGAGCGCAGGCCTATTGGCAATCCGGTTGATAAACAAAAGAATGTGCATATTATAACAGCTATTATTAAATACTTGGCAAGAATTTTTGCGCCTTACTGGTTTGTCAATCTTATTCAGATCGGGGAGGAGGTTGATTAGAATAACGGGGGATATATCAGGCGTGGGGACGGGCCTTCATCAGGAAGGCTCGATGCCTTAAATTGCTATCGGCCTCAGCTCTTGCGCTCCGCCTTCAGCTTGTCCTTCAGACAGCGCACCAGTTCTCCATAGGAGCATTCTTGAATCATCGCGGCGAATTGGGTGCGGAAGTTATCAACCATGCTCACCCCTTCAATCACCATGTCGTAGATCATCCAGCCCTGAGGTTCGTGCAGCAGGCGAAAATTGACCGGAATCTTGTCGTTGGGGCGAAGCACCAGGATGCGCACCTCGCCGGCGTCGGCTTTATTGGTCTCACCCTGGTAATCCACCCTGGTCTTGGCAAAGTCGTCCAGATGGTTGGCATAGTGGGCCTTCAGCAGTTCGCTGAAGACTCGGACGAACTCGTCCTGCTGGCCCCGGTTCAGGCTGTTCCAGGTTGAATCCAGGGAGCGTTTGGCCATCTCCCGGAAGTCCAGGTGGCGGGCGGCAACCTTTTCGACGAGATCCAGGCGCTGGGCTTTTTGGGGATGGTTTTTCAAAATGGTCTGGACTTCCTCAAGCAGGCCCTTGACGTCCTCCAGGGGACCCTCGGCTCGGGCCAGCGGCGCCCAGATAAGTAGATTGACCGCCAGGGCCAGAATCAGACCCCAACCCCAGAGGCTGCCTGATTTCTTATCCGACTTCATAGAACTTTTCCTTAAACAAAATCTCCGGGCGGCAGACTTGAATGTTTCGGCCCAGCGTCTAAACGTTAGAAAGTATATATTAAAAGCATTATGCTGCCCGATTTCACCAGTTGTTCTTTTTTTTAGCGCAAAGGTGGCTGGGAATCTTCCTTCTTAATTCCTGCCATCAGGCAAGGTGAGGAGCCGGTTGTTTGCAGGCCTGCGCCCAACGGTAAAATCGTGAACAGGTTTATCAGGATGCTCTACTAACTATGGTAAAATAATATGACACAGAAGCATTACTTAGACAATAGGTATAGTTGCCCATTTTAACCATAATATCTTGCCCGGGGTGAAAGCCGGGAGAAAATGCGGCCGGCGTTCTTCAGGAAACCGGCTGTTTCAGGCGGGAAGAAAAGTCCCGAATCAATAGATAAAAGCCGGCCAGGAGGATGAGGTTGATCAGGCCGGTGAGGAGAAAGCCATCGGTAAAGCCCAGGCTGCGGATCACCGGACCCATCAGAGCGGAGCTGAGCATCATGCCCAGATAGATGGCGGCGTTGTAGCCCCCCATGGCCAGACCCCGGAATTCCGGCGGGGCGGCTTCGGCAGTGAGGGCGCCGATGGAGGTAAAGGCCAGGCCCATGCTGGCCCCGAGGGCCGCGGCGCACAAAATGAAGTACCCGATCCGGTCGGCCAGGCCGAAGGCGGCGATGGACCCGGCCACCCCCAGCAGCCCCGCGACTGCCAGCCAGTTGCGATTGCTGACGCGGTCGCTCAGATTGCCGAAGGGAATGCGGGACAAGGCATTGACGATTCCCTGGGTGGCGAAGACCAGGCCAATTTGCCCCACGCTGAGGCCCTGGTCTTTGGCGTGCAGCGGCAGGAAGGTGAGGAACAGGCCCAGCCCGAAACAGCCCCCCAGGGTGCCCAGCCAGCAGCCCAGCAGGGGCCGGTTCCGCAGCAGTTGGCCCACCATGGCCAGCGTGGTCCCAGCCTGGGCGGTCTGGCGGGGCGGCCCGGCGCCGGTTCCCGGCAGAAAAAAGATGAGGACCCAAAAAGTCAGGAAGATGCTGAGGCCGGAGATGAAGAAGGTCAGGGTAAAGCCTGCCCCCTGGGCCACGAAGCCGCCCATCGCCGGTCCCAGGGTCATGCCGCAGTAAAGGGCGGTAGTGTACCAGCCGTAGGAGCGCCCCAGGTGGGTGATCGGTGAAATGTTGGCCACAAAGGCCATGATGGTGGGGCCAAAGGCCGCCAGCCCCACCCCGGAAAAGAGGTAGATCCAGATGAGTTGCTGCGGGGTGCGGCTGAGGGCGACTAAAAAGGAGGAAGCGGACAGGATCAAGATGCCGATGGCGGCTATACGCTTGGTCCCCAGCCGATCCGAGAATAGCCCGAGGGGTAGGGACAGCACCCCGGCCGTGAGCAGAAAGGCGGCGTTGATCAGCCCCACCTCCACCGTGTCCGCCCCCAGGGTGACGGCATAGAGGGGCACCACCGGCATGCGCATGTAGGTGCCGAAATAACAGCCGAAAACCACGGCGCAGCAGATGCACAGCAGGCGGAGGTAAGTGCGGTAATCGAAGTTATCGGTCATTAATAAGGGAAAAAGGGTAAAAAAGAACCCGGGCAAAAGGGAAATAGTCCAGGCCCTTTCCCCTTTTTTCCTTTTCGCCTTTTACCCCTATCTTCTAGGCTCCGCCCCGCTGCTCGTTCACCTTGGTGCGCAGGCGCTTCACCAGCTCCGCATAGGAGGACTCACTAATAACCCGGCTGAACTGGGAGCGGTAATTGCTCACCAGGCTGACGCCTTCGATCACCACGTCATAAACCATCCAGGTCCCGGACTCGTTGTGCAGGCGGTAGGTCAGAGGAATCCGGTCATTGGGGCGCACCACCACGGTTGGCACCTCGGCGTAATCGCCGTCCAGGCGCTCCCCGGGGTAATCGATGCGCACGTTCTTGACGTAGCGGTCGATCTTATCGGCGTAGGAGGCCTCCAGGAGTTCGGCGAAGATTCGGACGAACTCGTCCCGCTGGGGATTGCTGAGACTATTCCAGGTGGCCCCCAGACTCCGTTTGGCCATTTCCCGGTAGTCGAAATGGCGGTCCACGATCTGTTTTACCAAATCGTGCCGTTGCTGCTTTTTGGCCGGTCCGGCATAGGCCGGATCGTTGAGAATGGACAGGGCTTTATCGATGACTTGCTTCGCCACCTCTTTGGGGCTGGCGGCCATGGCGGTGGACACCGCCAGGACCAGGATAAAGATAGGAATAACCGCATAGGTTCTGGTCAGCAACCTGAACATGGCCTACTCCTTTAGTGAAACTGCCGGGCTCGCCACACCGGGGCGTGCAGTTGAGCGGGAACGCGGCCAGCCCAGGCCCGGCGCCTTGAATTCAAGACCCTCCCCGCCCCGGTCGCCAGCGGTTGAGGAGGGGAAACTATCCTCTTTAAAGATTAGGCTGGCCTCCGGCAGGACCGAACTCGACACCGTGGCCCAAGCCTCATCGATTAGAAATGAATTTTAACAGGATAAAACGGCAGGAGTCAATCCGGACTTAAACTTTGCCGTGGATATAACTGCTGATCAACTCTTCCAGGTCGATGGCCGCCTCGGTGTCCCGGATCTTACCGCCCGGTGGAATGAGCTTTTCCGAGTTGCCGGGAGAGAGTTTGACGAACTTGTCGCCGATGATGCCCTTGGTGCGAATGGAGGCAATGGCATCATCGTGCAGCTTGAGGCCGGGCTCCAATCTTAGGGTCACACTGGCCCGGTCGCCCGGGCTGAGCTGGATGGATTCCACCCGGCCCACCTCCACCCCGGCCACTTCCACCGCGGCGCCCATTTTGAGGCCGGAGATATTGTCGAAGGTGACCGAGACCGGGTAGCCGCTGCCCATAATTTCCATTTTACCCAGGTGGATAGCCAGGTAGGCCAGGCAACCCAGGCCCAACAAGACAAAAGCCCCCACCACCAACTCCAGATTACCCTTTCTCATAATAGCCACCTATCCTTCCAGAAAATCGACCTCACCTTTGATAAAGCTCTGCACCATCGGGTCCGAGTGGTTCTGGATTTCCGCCGGGGTGCCCTGGGCAATGATGCGGCCCCGGTGCAGCATGGCCACCTGGTCGGCAATGGTAAAGACCTCCGGGATGTCATGGGCCACCACCAGGGCGGTGTAGCCGCTGTCCTGGTGGGTCTGCCTGATCAGGTGAAAGACCGTATTGCTCATGGGCGGGTCCAGGCCGGTCACCGGTTCATCGAAGAGAATGATCTCCGGCTCCTGGATCATGGCCCGGGCCAGCGCCACCCGTTTCTTCATGCCGCCGCTCAATTCATCGGGGAACTTGGTTTCGACCTCAGAGGTAAGATGCATCTGCTCCAGACGCAGCCTCACCCGCTGGGCGATCTCGGCCTCCGGCAGGCTGGTCTTTTCCCGCAAGGGGAAGGCGATGTTCTCAAAGACGTTGAGGGAGTCGAACAGCGCCCCTCCCTGGAACAGCACGGCAAAGTGCTTCTTAAAATCGCGCAGGCTGCGGCCCCGCAGGGTGGCGATGTCCACCCCGTCCACCAGGATCTGCCCCCGGTCGGGCTTCACCAGGCCGATGATATGTTTCAGCAGGACGCTTTTGCCCACCCCGCTCTTGCCGATGACTACCGTGATCCGGCCCGTGGGGATGGTGAGATTGGCCCCATCCAGCACTTTCTGGCCGTTGAAGGATTTATGTAGGTCAATGACTTGGATCATGTGTGGCTATCAGAAAATATTTCTTGTCGGGGCGGCTCGCGAGCCGCCCCTACAACTCTAAACTACATAAAAAAGGAAGTCAGGACATAGTCCCAGGCCAGGACCAGCACCGCAGACAGGACTACGGTCTGGTTGGTGGCCTGGCTCACGCCTTCGGCGCCGTGCTCGGTGTAGTATCCCTTGTAGCAGGCCACCAGGATGATGGTGAGGCCGAACACCAGGGACTTGACGATGCCCCCGTTGATGTCCAGGGGCACCACGCTCTGGACCATGCCGGCGAAATAGGAGCCGGAGCTCACCCCCAGGAGCATCACGCCGACGAGATAACCTCCCAGGATGCCGGTCACGTCGAAGATGGCGGTGAGCAGCGGCACGGCGATGAGGCCGGCGATGAGCTTGGGCATCACCACGTACTGCATGGGGTTGACGGCCATGGTGTCCAGGGCGTCCAACTGCTCGGTGATGCGCATGATGCCGATTTCGGCGGTGACCGCCGAACCGGCCCGGGCCGAGACCATGATGCCGGTGAGCACCGGACCCATCTCCCGGATGAGGCTCAGGGCCACCGCCGAACCCAGGGCGCCTTCCGAGCCGTATTTTTTTAAGGTATAGTAGCCCTGCAGGGCCAGCACCATGCCGGTGAAGGCCGCAGTGAGCAGGATGATCAGTGTGGATTTGACCCCAATAAGTTGGATTTCCTGGAGGATGCGCCGGGGGCGAAAGGGCGGGAGAAAGGCCAAAGCCAGACCTTCCAGGAGAAAGAGCGTCATGCTCCCGGATTCCTGCACCAGATTCAAGGCCCGGTGGCCTAACTTCCGGATGAGACTGACCATAGAATATCTTCGAAAAGTTAAATGAATACTGCTGAAAAAGCAATCGCGAATGGAGATTATCAAGGTTTCAGGAAAAGACCAAGGGGGTTCTGGAAAATTTTCTCTCCTGGACAAATATATTGACGACCCAGGCAAACTCTGAGTAACATTAAGGCGGTAATCAGGCCGGAGCGGTGAGGTTCGGCCGCCGTAGCCCAAAGGCGGCGCCGGGGCCGGTCCGAACCCCTGGCGCAGTACCCGGGGAAACCGTCACCCGCAGTCTTGCCTGGGCCTTCGGCCCACCCGTAAATTATGAAAGGTTCCCGAGGCACAGGCCCCTAACCTTGAACTTTGAACCTTGAACCTTGAACCTTGAACTTTGAACCTTGAACTTTGAACTCTTCAGACCAGGAGTTGCCGGTGAAATACATTGATGAAGTGGATGTCAAGGGTAAGACCGTATTCATCCGGGTGGATTTTAACGTACCCCTGGACCAGAACTACAACATTACGGATGACACCCGCATCCGGGCAGTGCTGCCAACGATTCATTATTGTTTGGAAGGGGAAGCCAAGGTGATCCTGGCCTCCCACATGGGTCGCCCCAAGGGCAAACGGATGGAGGAGTTTTCTTTGGCCCCCGTGGCCAGACGCCTGGCCTACCGGCTGCACAAGAAGGTGACGCTGGCTCCGGATTGCGTCGGCCCCGAGGTGGAGAGGTTGAAGGCGGAGATGAAGGCCGGGGACGTGCTCCTTCTGGAGAACCTGCGCTTCTATCCGGGAGAGGAACAAAACGACCCCAAATTTGCCAAGGAATTAATGAAGGGCGTCGATGTCTATGTGGACGACGCCTTTGCCGTGGCGCACCGGGCCCATGCCTCGGTGGAGGCGGTGACCAAATACGCCCCCATCTGTGTGGCCGGATTTTTGATGCGCGATGAAATTCACTATTTCCATCGGGCCATGGAGGACCCGGCCCGGCCCCTGGCCGCCCTCATCGGCGGCGCCAAGATCTCCAGCAAACTCACGGCCCTGAAAAATATGCTGAAGAACGTCGACAAGCTCATCGTCGGCGGGGCCATGGCCAATACCTTCCTCAAGGCCAAGGGCTACGAAGTGGGCCAATCCCTGGTGGAAGACTCCCTCCTCGAAGCCGCCGGCGACATCCTGGCCGCGGCCCAGAAAAAGAAGGTGAAATTCTATCTGCCGGTGGACTGCGTAGTGGCAGATAAATTGGCCAAATCGGCGGAGACCAAGATCACCCCGGTGCAGGAGGTGCCCAAGGATTGGCTCATCGTGGACATCGGTCCGGCCACGGTGACCCTCTTCGGGGAGGCCCTGCAAAACGCCAAGACCATCATCTGGAACGGACCCATGGGGGCCTTCGAATACGACGCCTTCAGCCGGGGCACCATGGCCATGGTCCAGAAGGTGGCCGATTCCTACGCCTTGACCATCGTCGGCGGCGGTGACACCGACGTGGCCCTGCACAAGGCGGGAGAGTTCCAGAAATTTTCCTATGTCTCCACCGGCGGCGGCGCCTTCATTGAACTGCTGGAAGGCAAAAAGCTGCCGGGCATCACGGCCCTGGAAAGATGGGCCAAGGGGCACCCCGATGTCTGAAGTGGCCAGTGGTCAGTGGCCAGTAGTCGGTTTCGAGTTTCTAGTTTGTGGTTTTTGGGTTTAACTTCTGAAAGTAACGGTGGGGCGAGCGTCCCCGCCAGCCGTCCTTTAAAATCTTTGGTAGCGCAGGCTTCCAGCCTGCGATGCACAGGCGAGACCCCTGTGCCGCCGGTTTTAAGGTAGGGTGGGCACTGCCCACCGATTCCGCTTTGCCTTCCCTGATCCCCTCTCCCCCCGGCGGGAGGAGAGGGTGAGGGGGGACAAAGCTTCGGCAATGGGATAAATTTAATTTTTAACCATTCCTGAGGACGTAAATGATGAGCACGCGCCGCTATCTGATCGCCGCCAACTGGAAGATGCACAAAACCCTGGAAGAAGCCAGGGCCCTGGCCCGGGAAGTGCGCCGGGGTCTGACCTGGGGCCTCAAGGCGGAAGTGGCCCTGGCCCCGCCGTTTACCGCCCTGGCCGCGGTGGCCGGGGAACTGGCCGATTCCGATCTCCGCCTGGCCGGCCAAGATGCCTTTTGGGAACGGCAAGGCGCCTATACCGGGGCCATCTCCCCCATGATGCTCAAGGACGCAGGCTGCCATTATGTCATCATCGGCCATTCCGAGCGGCGGCAATATTTCGGCGAGACCGACCACACCGTGAACCGCAAGCTCAAAGCCGTCCTGGAGGTGGGGTTGTGCCCCATCTGCTGCATCGGCGAAAGCTTGGAGGAGCGTGAGAAGGGCCAGACCCTGGCGCGGGTGGGCCAGCAGCTAGAAGTGGGCCTGGCGGAGATGGGGTCCCTGACCGGCGAGCAACTGGTCCTGGCCTATGAGCCGGTCTGGGCCATCGGCACCGGCCTCACCGCCACCCCGCAGCAGGCCCAGGAGGTGCACGCCTTCATCCGCAGCCGGTTGCGCGAGCTGCTGCACGCCGCGGCCGAAGAAGTCCGCATCCTTTACGGCGGCAGCGTCACCCCGGACAACGCCGCCACCCTGATGGCCGAAACGGATATCGACGGCGCCCTGGTGGGCGGCGCCTCCCTCAAGTCCGCCTCCTTCCTGGGAATCATCACCGCGGCCGGGTAAACGGCTCATCCCGGTAACCGACCAAATTTCTCGAATTTCCCGCAGGGGCACGGCGGGCCGCGGCTGTTGTGCTGGTTAAGGCTGGGAGTGTTGCTGGTGGTGAAAAAAGTCGGCCTTGTACTTATCCACCACGGCCGGTTCTGCTTGAATGAAGTTAAGATTCTCGCCGTTGCGCAGGTCGGCGCTTTTGGTGAAGTTGAATGATCCCTGGACCACCAGCTGGTCGTCGATAATCATAACCTTGTTATGCATGATTTGGAAGTCGCGGTCAAAGGTGACCGGGATTCCGGCCGCCTGGAGCAGAGGCACCACCGAACTTCTTTCGTTTCGGTTCTTCTCGTTCACTATTACCCGGACGTCCAGGCCGGCCTTTTTGCAGCGTGCCAGGGCGGCGCCGATCTCCGGGTGGGTGAAGGAATAGGCCATGACGAAAACGCTTTTCTTGGCAGCATTCAGTTCCATCACCAATTTCTGCGCGCAACGTCCTCCGGGAGAGAAACAGGGGTCCGAGAATCCCCAGGCCAGGGTCGGCCCTATCATCAGGCAGGCCAGAAAAATTTTTTTCATGAGAAAACCGGCTCTTTATGGGAAGTATCCTGCCGTTGTTTTCTCTTCGGCCTCCTCGGGCTGGAGCTTTAACGAATAAATTTCATTGGGGCTAGCGCCGTCTTCTCCGGATGACTTTTTGCTCCTTAATTGGGAATTGAGCGGTTATTAGGCGGAAAATTAACTTTCGTAGGGTGCCTCCCGCTCCACAGAAAATCTACTTCCCCAATCTCTTGCTGCTGGCTGAAGGCTGAGCGCTGACGGCTGAAAGCTGTTCTTTGGGCTTGCATCCCGCCGTCAAGTTTTCTATATTAATAAAGTTATGACCACCATCATCGTCATCATCCATATCATCGTCTCGTTGGCCCTGATCATGATCGTCCTATTGCAGCACGGCAAGGGCGCCGGGATCGGCGCGGCCTTCGGCGGCTCCTCCCAGACGGTCTTCGGCTCCACCGGCGCCGCCCCGTTTCTGGCCAAATTGACCGCGGTGGCCGCCATCCTGTTTATGGTCACTTCCCTGGGGCTAACCTTCCTGGGGCGCCAAAAGGAGGCCTCGGTGATGCAGGGGGCCGCCAAGCCCCCGGTGAGCCAAACCGTGCCCGCGGCGCCGGCCAAGCCCGAAGCGCTGCCGCCGGCAGCCCCCGCGCCGCAGCATCCTCAGACGCCGCCAGCGAAATGACCCATTCCGTGCCCAAGTGGTGGAACCTGGTAGACACGCCATCTTGAGGGGGTGGTGGGGAGACCCGTGCCGGTTCAAATCCGGCCTTGGGCACCATATTTTCTAATTTTGATAGCAGCAGTGGCTGGCCCGTTAGCGGCAGCCGTCTCGGTGCCCCAGAGCAGGCCCAGCCGCCGCGCCAGGGCCATCTGTCCCCACCCCCGCCACTAAATCGTTGAGAACCGAACCGCCTGATTGGGTCAGAGTCAGACCCGCATCCTCAATTTTTATGAAATTTTTACGCTTAGGGGGAGAAATCCGGCTTCCTTTTGACATTTTTTGTTTTAAATTTTCCAGATAGCGGCAATCAAAATTGGTCCGAGGCAGGCGACGGTGGCTGAAATCTTAAAATCCATGGCAGAAAGAGTCTTGGTCTGTGTCGGCCCCAGCCCCGCCTCCACGGACCTGATCCGGGCCGCCCAGAGGTTGGCCGCCGACTTACAGGCCGAATGGTTTGCGGTCTACGTTGAAGACCCGAGGATGTTGCGCCTGCCGGAGGCGGAACGCAACCGCGCCGTCTATAATTTGCGGCTGGCCGAGCAGTTGGGGGCGGAGACCGTCACCCTGAGGGGCCGCCACATCGCCGCCGAGATCGTCAACTTCGCCCGCCAACGGAACATCACCAGAGTCGTCGCCGGCAAACCGGTACGCTCCCGTTGGCAAGCTCTCCTCTCTGAGAGTCCGGTGGACGGACTGGTGCGCCGCGGCGGCGACTTCGAGGTCCGGCTCCTTGCCGGGAAGCCGGCAGGGCCCGAAGCAACCCCTATTTTAATCCAGCCGAAGCGCAGCCGCTGGCCCGGCTATGAATTGGGATTAGGTTATTTTATTCTGGCCACCGTGCTCGCCTTTTTAATGTATCCGTACTTTGACCTTCCCAACCTCATTATGGTGTATTTGCTGGCGGTGATGGTTACTGCCGTGCAATGCGGCCGGGGGCCGGCTATCCTTAACTCTTTGTTGGGCGTGCTGGCCTTTGATTTTTGTTTTGTCCCGCCCCGGTGGTCCTTTACCGTGGATGAAGCCAAGTACATTGTGACCTTTGCGGTCATGTTCCTGGTGGCGGTGGTCATCGGTCATTTGGCCAGCCTGATTCGGCGGCAGGCCGAGGCCGCCCGTTTGCAGGAGCGCCAGACGGCCGCCATGCACGCACTGAGCCGGGAGCTCGCCGGCACCCGGGGGGTGGAGAAGATTTTGCAGGCGGCGGTGCAACAAATTTCGACGATTTTTGAGTGCCAGGCGGTGGCATTGCTGCCGGACGACAAGGGCAAGTTGCGGGCCGCGGCCGGTGATCTCGCCGCGGTCTTCCACCAGGATATCCTCAAAGAACTTGGGGTGGCCCAATGGACTTACGAGGCGGATCAGATGGCGGGCTGGGGGACCCAGACCTTTCCGGATTCGCCCATTCTCTATATGCCGCTGCCGGCGTCCCAGGGCGCCCTCGGCGTTTTGGCCCTACGGCCGCGAGATCCCGAAGCCGAAAATTGGCTGCTGCCGGAGCAATTGCGCCTGCGGTTTCTGGAATCCCTGGCCAAGCAAGTTGCCCTGGCCCTGGAAGTGGAGCGCCTGGAAAAGACTGCCCTGGCAGCCCAAATAGCCATGGAAAATGAGCGCCTGCGCACCTCGCTGCTCAGCGCGGTCACCCACGATTTGCAAACCCCCCTGGCTGCCATCATGGGGTCCACCACCAGCCTGTTGCAGGGCCAGCTGCCGCCTCAGGTAACCCAGGAGCTGCTGACCAACATCTATGACGAAACCGAAAGGCTGAGCCGCCTGGTCAACAACTTGCTGGATATGGCCAAATTGGAATCGGGTTCCCTGAAGCTCAAAAAGGAATTGCAACCCCTGGAGGAAGTCGTGGGCGCGGCGTTGAACCACCTGGAGCGGAGGTTGGCGGAACGGCCGGTTCAGGTGTCGCTGCCGGCCGATCTCCCCATGGTGCCCCTGGACGGCGCCCTGGCGGAACAGATCTTCATTAATCTCCTGGAAAACGCCTTGCGCTATACTCCGGCCGGGTCGCCCATCGCCATTTCCGCCACTCTCGCAGGTGATCACCTGGAGGTGGAAGTGGCCGATCGCGGCCCTGGCTTTTCTCCGGAGGATTTGGATAAGATCTTTGAGATGTATTATCGGGGCAGTACGGGTCAGGATTTAACCGGCTACGGTCTGGGGCTGTCCATTTGCCGGGCCATCGTGGAGGCCCACGGCGGGCGGATCTGGGCCCTGAACCGTGACGGCGGCGGGGCAGCCGTGCGGTTTACGCTGCCTTTGGCAGTTCCAGAAAAATAAGGTGGCGGGCGGAACGCCCACCCTAGCAAGGATGCTTGAGGGATTTTCTCCCCGAAGATAAAGGCTATGTCCAGGACCGATTGGCTGGTGCTGATAATTGAGGATGAGGTGCCGATCCGCCGGTTTCTCAAGGCGGCCCTGGAAGGCCAGGGCTTTAAATTGCTGGAGGCCGCCACGGGCCACCAGGGTCTTTCCATGGCAGCCTCCCATAATCCCGATATCATTCTCCTGGACCTGGGGCTGCCGGATGTGGATGGCCTGGAGGTTATCAGAGGCATTCGCGACTGGGCCCGGACCCCGATTATTATTATCTCGGCCCGGGGCCGGGATGCCGACAAGGTGGACGCCCTGGATGCCGGCGCCGATGATTACCTGACCAAGCCCTTCAGCGTCGAAGAACTGGCGGCCCGCCTGCGAGTGGCCATCCGCCACCTGACACAATCCCCCGCGGGCAAGGATGAGCCGGTCTTTCAAACCGGGGAACTCAAGGTCGATCTGGCCCAGCGTCTGGTTTGGCTGGCTGGAGCAGAAGTCCATCTGACTCCCATCGAGTTTAAGTTATTGGCCGTAATGGTGCGTTACAGCGGCAAGGTCATCACCCACCGGCAACTGCTGAAAGAAGTCTGGGGCCAGGCCGGCGACGAGCAGGCGCATTATTTGCGCAACTATATTCATATGCTGCGGCATAAATTGGAAACCGAGCCGACGCGGCCGGTCTATCTCAGGACCGAACCCGG
>JAPLJC010000059.1 GCA_026388765.1 Deltaproteobacteria bacterium | reverse complement strand
GGCAATTTTTCTTTGAATTAACTTGACATCGGCATATTTAATTTTAAAATATATCCAGTTTAGCATGTCAGACTGAAAGCAGGGCCGCAAGTCCTGGACACGAATCGGACGGAGATGCTAAAGGTCTTCGCCGATTTTTTTATGCCTGACTGCTGGCCCCTGCTTTTTTGGCGGGAATAATCAAGAGCAGAATCTTTAGGAGGTTGCACCGTGAAGGAAACGGGCAGAGTAAAATGGTTTAACGATTCCAAGGGCTATGGCTTCATCTCTCGGGACAACGGCCCCGATGTCTTCGTGCACCACAGTGCCATCCAGGGCGAAGGCTTCCGTTCCCTGGCCGAAGACCAAGAAGTGGAGTTTGAGGTGGTCCAGGGCCCCAAAGGCGCCCAGGCCCAGAACGTGGTAAAGCTCTAGGCTGAAACGCTTATGCAGGCCGGAACTCCGGCGGTTCGAGGACCGTCGGAGTTCCTCCTTTTTTGTCTTTAGACCATGTAGCCCTCAGAAGGATTTCGGTTGGCTAGACCTGCATTTTGACGTAAACTTGAGGCCGCAGTACCGTTTGGCCCTGTCCTGCTGAGGGAGAGTTCAGGGGAGAATCTCAAAAACACGAGATCCTTCGCTCCGTTCAGGATGACAATCTAGCTTTTGCCGGGGTCTCAACTTGGTATTGGAGAGGTGAAGACATGGCACGGAATCGTTACGGTTGGGAAAAACGCGCCAAAGAGATGGCTCGCAAACAGAAGAACGACGAAAAGATGAAACGTCGCCAGGGTAAAACCGAGACCGCGCCGGTGGAGGAGATGCCGGAGGTGGCGGAAGATCTTAGTTTGAATGAGACCGACCCTGCCGGGATCGGTATCCCGCAAGATTCATAAGGAGAAGCGATGAGTATCAAATTATACGTGGGCAACCTGCCCCACAGCATGACCGAAGAAGAGTTGAGAACCCTGTTTTCCGAGGCCGGCAATGTGGCCTCGGCCAAGATCATTACCGACCGGCAGACGGGGCAGCCCCGGGGCTTCGGTTTTGTCGAAATGGACAGCAAAGTGGAGGGCCAGAAGGCTATTTCCATGCTTAACGGCCGCACCGTGGACGGCCGGCCGCTGCAGGTCAACGAAGCCCGGCCGCAGCAAAAAAGTGGCTTCGGCGGTGGCGGCGGCCGGGGTGGCTATGGCGGCGGCGGCGGCGGCGGTGGCCGCGGCGGCGGCGGTGGCCGGGGCGGCTACGGTGGCGGCGGTGGTTACCGCTAAAACCGGCGACCAGGCTGGGGTGCGTAAGACGCACCCTTTATTTAAATCAGATTAATCAAAAGGCGGCCCCAAAGGCCGCCTTTTTTATCGGCTTGGCTTTGGGATAGCTGGGAAAACTTGCTAACCAAGAGGATAGAACCTTCGAAAATTTGTGAAATAAAATAATAAAGTTTGATAAAAAATTATGCTACTATAGGGTTCCCACGATTTGTCTATAAAATTAAGGAAACTTATAGGTTAACTCTTGAGGAAAACCTTTCGAAATTGGTTCTAATCCTCGGTCGGCGAGGCCCACCTGACCTTGGCGAAAATGACCCTACCCAATATCCTTTTAGTCGAGGGGAAAACCCATGAGAAACAAAAATTGGCTGCTTAAGCTGGCGGTGGTGCTGCTGTGCGGCGCGGTGTTATTGGGATCGGCCTTGGGAGATGACGGCTTCTACGTTATCGCGGCCAGCACGGGGACCTTTAAAGGCAACTGGGACGGCGCCACGACTTACAACGCCAAGGACATCGTGTTCTACAACGGCTCGAGCTGGTTCAGCCTGCTCGTGAACAATCTGGGCCAGTTCCCTGATATCTCGCCCAGCTACTGGACCATGCTGGCCCAGAAAGGCGACACGGGGGCTACCGGAGCCACCGGATTGACCGGGGCAACCGGCGCTACCGGAGCCACCGGATTGACCGGGGCCACCGGACCCATTGGACTCACCGGCGCCACCGGATTGACCGGAGCCAACGGACCCATTGGACTCACCGGAGCCACCGGATTGACCGGCGCCACCGGACCCACGGGAGCCACCGGCCCCGCCGGCGCCTCCCCCTGGGGACTCAATGGCAGCAAGACCTACTACACGGCCGGCAACGTGGGCATCGGCACGACCAACCCGAGTTCTCATTTGACAATTAGCAGCACCCAACCGGTCTCCGTGCTCGCCTCGTCCAATGCTGTCTACGCCACCGTAATCTACGCGGAAAGTACTGCCGTTTCAGGGGGCGGTTGGGGAGTGTATGGTACTACATCTTCACCAGCCGCCAACGCTTATGGGGTTATTGGCGACGCCTCCGGTTTAGGTTCCGGGGTTTATGGTAGAAACAATGGGGTTGGTAATGGAGTCAATGGTTATACCAATGGGGTTGGTAGTGGAGTCAAAGGAGTTAATGACTCAGTAAGCGGATTCGGGGTCCTTGGAGAAAATAATGGGTCTGGTGGAACTGGTGTTAAGGGGACCGGAGGCAAGGGCGTTTATGGTGATGGCACTGATTATGGAGTATATGGCAATGCAAGCGCTGGAATTGGAGTATATGGCTATTCAATTCATGGGATTGGGGTAAATGGCTATTCATACGATGGGTATGCAATAATTGCTGACGGAAATTTTCTTTGCGGGGGCGATTCTATCGTCAAAGGCAATTCTACCGTCCAAGGGACGAAGTCTGCCATCGTCGCCACCTCCCAGGGGAACCGGACGCTCTACTCCCAGGAGAGCCCGGAGGTCTGGTTTGAAGACTTCGGCGAAGGACAGCTCGCCGGGGGCCTGGCCCGTATCGACCTACCCCCCCTCTTTCTCGAAACCGTCACCATAAACGACCAGCACCCCATGAAAGTTTTTATCCAGCTCAACGATGACTGCAACGGGGTCTATGTCCAGAGGCAGGCCACCGGGTTCCAGGTCATGGAGTTGGGCGGCGGGAACAGCAGCGCCCATTTCACCTACCGGGTGGTGGCCAAGCGCCAGGGCTATGAAACCGCGCGTCTGGAGGCAACCCCGGACGCCCAGAAGGTTGCCGCTTTGAAGGCGCCGGGGAAGTAAAACCCGGCCCCCGAGTCGCCGTCAAACCGTGGTATTTTGTCGGGGCGGACCTGGGCGGTTCCGCCCCGGAGCAGGCGCTCAACCTCAGATGCGCTCCGATCGCGGGTACCGGTAAAACCGGTGCTAATCAAAAGGCGGCCCCAAAGGTCGCCTTTTTTATGGCCGATCGGCGCCGGGATCTCCTGGCCCTGGGGAAAGGTGGCGCCGAAAGAGATATGCTACCATACTTTACCTTGACCTTAATCCATATAATTATGCTATATAGTATCTAAATAATATTATAGTGCCACAGGTTCACCGAACTGCCCTGCGAGCCTGCGGTGAGGTTAGCGGTGTTGATTAAGCTAAAAAGACCAAGGCGGTTTTAGGAGGCTAAGAATGAAGCTCTCTACCCGGAGCCGCTATGGGACCCGGATGCTCCTTGACCTGGCTCAGCACTACAACCAGGGCCCGGTACAGTTGGGGGAGATTGCCAAGCGGCAGAATATCTCCCTGAAATACCTGGAGCAGATTATCATCCCCCTGAAAAAGGCCCATTATGTGGAGAGTAGGCGGGGCCCCAAGGGGGGCCACCTGCTCGCCAAGCCACCTGAGCTGATCACCGTGGGGGAAATCGTCGCCCTGTTGGAGGAGGGGACTAACCTGGTGGAATGCGTGGTGCATGCCGAGCTTTGCGAGCGCTCCCAGAATTGCCCGACTCGCCTCATCTGGCAGGAGGCGGCCCAAGCCATGTTTGATAAGCTCAAAACCGTTACCCTGGCGGATCTGTTGGTAACGGACCGGTGTGGCAAAAAGCCGGGAGTTAAACGGGGTCTTAATCCCTGATAACCAACATTCCCCTACCCCCCGCTATTGACCAGCAGGGGCGGCACTAGTCCCTGGCCTTTCAGGGCAAGATGCCTCTCGCCGCTGTCCACCTCTCTTCTGGTCAAACTTCCGCCTAACAGATTTTTAGAGTCCTAAATTTAGAACAAGATTTAGAAAAGAATCTTTAATAATTCTGAATTTTGTCCTTGCTTTTCCTATAATTTCTATTTATATTAGCCTTGTATATATAAAGGAAATAATGTTTAAAGGAAATAATCAAATTAAATAATAATAATCGATAGTTAGTCAATCAGGTCTTGGGTTTGGGCAGTTCCTCATCTCAAAGGCGGGTCCTGGCTCCTCGCCAAAACCTTCGACTTCCAGGGCCAGGAAATAGACGGCAACGGTATTCCAAAATTTTTGCAGGGAGGAGATACCATGGCTCGTAGCGACTATTTTGAAGGCACGGCGTGGGTGGAGGGAGAACAGAAGGAATGGTCTCCCAAAGTTAAATTAATAGTGGCTTTTATCCTTGGTTTGCTGGCGTTATCGCCGGCTATCCTGGGCATTCACTGGGAATTCCTTTTGGCTAACTAGTGACCGGCCCCCTGACGGTACCAGGAGAGTATTTGGGCCCTAGCGGCCCAGAGATCCCGGCTGCGCTAGGCCCTGCCGGGATCTCGGGGCGACGTATGATCTTGATTCGACCTGGTCAGCGGCCTTTTCCCGCGCTGTATTCCCGCCTGATATCCTTAATGCACCACGCCGCGCTGCCATCAGCAAACAACACCATGCCAATTGCTTAGCCTAGAGGGCAAGTTTGCCGAACCAAAAATAGTCTTTGGGCTATTTGCACCAGGCCCAGCACTGCGCCCCCGCCCTTTAGGATGGCTCTTGCATCTCGGGCCCGAAGCAGTCCCCTTCGCAGAAAAAGCCCTATCTTAACGGAAAATTAACGGGCCTGGCCCGTTTTTTAACTTCATCTTAATCTGGCCATTGCTATAAGATAAATTAGGAAGCGGCGCGCGGCGCAGGTCGCCCGGGAGTCTCAAATCCTTGCCGAGCAATGTCAAACTGCAGGAGGTTCTTATGCCAAACGAAAAGAAGGTGAAGGATTTGATGATCCCCCTAGAGGATTACCCGCACATTCCCCATTGGTTCACCCTGCGCCAGGCCATGGCCATCCTTCGGGAGGCGGCCATCACTTTTGAGGGGCAATTCGAACCCCTGGCGGTCCTGGTCTTTGATGAAAAGTACCACCTCATGGGCATCCTATCCCTGCGTGACATCATTAAGGGGCTGGAGCCAAGATTCCTTTATGAAAAATATGAAAAAATCACCCTGGCCGAGGCGGAGGCCGACCTTCCCGGCAGTCTGAGAGACTTGTTCGGCCCTGAATTGCAGCAAGCCTCCCAAAGGCCGGTGAGTGAATTCATGAAACCCAATGAAGCTAGCATCGATGCCGATGATTCCATTGCCAAGGCCCTATTTTTAATGATCAAATTAAAAGTGAGCCGGCTGCCGGTGCTCCAGGACAACAAACTCGCCGGCATGATTCGCTTGAGCGATCTCTTCCAAGAGATCTCTGATATTGTTTTGGGCGATGACCCCCCGGGGTCCTCCCCTCTGTCTGATAATTCAGCCACGATCTGAGGGGATTGAAAATGCGTCTGAGGTCAATTTCCCTGGCATCTATCGTCATATGTTTGACCATCGTCGCCTTCCTGACACCCTCTGCTGACGCCGCCTCTGCCCCGGCCGGCGACCACCTGACCCTCTCCGGGCTGGTGACGAATCCCATGGGCCAGGGCCTTAAGGAGGCGGAAGCAGAAGTATTAGTGAACGGCCAGCACGTCAAGCCCACTGAGAAAGAGGCGAAAATCGTCACCGGCAAGTTCGGCGGCTTTGTGGCGGATTTCCTCCTGCCTGCCGGCACCTTGCCCGCCGCCAAAATCGAAGTCCAGGCCGCCAAGCCCTCCTGGAAGTCGGTGCCGCCTAGCCCGGTGCAGGTGGTGGCAGCCGGGGTGGACGCCCAGGGGAACCGCCGGTTCCAGGCGTACCAGAAACTCACCCTGGAACGCAGCATCACCGCGGGCTTCTGGATCGCCAGCCTTGTCCTGCTGCTGGTCTATGTGATGATCTCGTTCGAGTGGATGCACCGCACCCTGGTCTCCTTCCTGGGGGCGGCCCTCATCGTTTTCATCACCTACACCCTGGGAAACTGGGACAAGTCCTTCTATATCATCTCCTTTGACAACGCCATGGGGGCCATCGACCTCAACGTCATCTTTCTGCTCCTGGGCATGATGGTCTTTGTGGGGTTGCTGAAAAAGACCGGGATGTTTCAGTTCTTGGCCTATAAGGCCTACGCCCTGGCACGAGGCAATGTCTTTGTGCTGGCCTTCGTCCTTCAGGTAATTACCGCGGTCATTTCGGCCTTTATAAATAATGTCACCACCATGCTCCTGGTGATCCCGGTGACCATCGAAATCGCCGTCACCCTAAAGATCAACCCCTTGACCCTGCTGATCCCCGCGGCCTTTGCCGCCAACGTCGGCGGCACCGCCACCCTCATCGGCGACCCGCCCAACATCCTCATTGGCTCCTATGCCGGGCTCAGCTTCGGCCATTTCGTCCAGAACCTGACCCTGATCTGCTCCATTTCCCTGGTGGCCTCCTCCTTTTTCTTCCTGTGGTGGTATAAAAAAGGTTACGCCAGGGCTGAAGTAAAGGAAATACCCCGCACCATCGAGTATCTGAAAGAAGCCTACCAGATCACCAACAAGAAGTTGATGATCCAGACCCTGATGATGCTGGGCTTCGCGATACTCTTCTTTATCCTGGGCGGGATGCTGCAGCTACCGGTGGCGATCCCGGCCCTGTTGGGTTCCTTGCTGCTGCTGGCCATCTCTGGGGAGGATATCGTGGAGATGCTGGAGCATGAGGTGGAATGGCCCACCCTGATCTTCTTCGTGGGCCTCTTCATGGTCATTGCCGGGGCGGAAGAAACCGGGCTCATCCAGGTGATCGCCAACTTCGTTAAGGACGTCTCCAAGGGCAACCTGACCGCGGCCATCATCATCATCCTGTGGGTCTCGGCCATCGCCTCGGCCTTCATTGACAACATCCCCTTCACCGCCACCATGTTGCCCGTCATCGCCTTCCTGAACCAGACCATCCCGGGAGCGGAAAGCGGGGTCCTCTGGTGGTCCCTGGCTTTGGGGGCTTGTCTGGGCGGCAACGGCACCATGATCGGCGCCTCGGCCAACCTGGTCACCGTGGGTCTGGCGGAAAAGGCGGGCTACAAAATCTCCTTCGTGGAATACCTGAAGGCCTGCTGGTGGCCCATGATGATCACCGTCACCATCGGCATGGTATACCTCCTGATAGCTTACTGAGGGCAAGCAAATCAGTCGGGGCAGGGATTCCTGCCCCGACTGACCCCTTGCTAAGAACATGTTATAATTACAGCCCCTTCGGGTGGTCCCGCACCTGACCCCACTATCTTATTACCGAACCCGGCGTATATCCTTTGTCTATCAGTATCGCTTCAGAGATAATAATTTAAGATATGTAGTAGGCGATTGTGAGAATCGCACAGCGCATTCTCATAATCGTCATCATGAACTAAGCCTGGGTTAGGAGAGGTAGGTTGATTTTTTGCTATGGGGATTCAATAAATGGTGTTTGGGGCTGTGATGGTTTTG
>JAPLJC010000257.1 GCA_026388765.1 Deltaproteobacteria bacterium | reverse complement strand
AACCAACCCGCGTATATCAGAGTGATCAAACGTCGCTAAAGCGTCCCGCCCCGCGGGGGCCTGAGAGTTCATCTCGCAGCTTAACTAAAAAAACAAGGGTGCCTCGCGCCTACTTGACAACTTTCAACCATATCAGGGTGGCACCGGCCACCATTTCCGCTTTGAATTTTTAAACACAGAAAGGAAGCCAAACGCACCTTCTTTTCTAGAATTTTCTCCCTGTCTGTTTTATTAGGGGGGAGATGGAACAATCGCCCGCGGTTCCCATGAACCAGCGCAGGCGATAATTTTTGTTCCGCAACAGCGACGGTTCCTTGGCGAAATATCATGGGATTAAAGTGGGTTGCCGGCAAAACACTCCCGGTCCCCACCGGCGTCCAAGCGGCACGATTCTCGCAACTCTCGCTTGCTGCTGAAACACCCGGAGGGTCGACTGTCCTATCTTTGCCAAAATAAGAGGCTAAAATTATCATTATTTAACTAAATTCCCCTTAAAAACCAGCTTTTCGCTGGGCTTTTACTGACTACTGACTACTGGCTACTGGCTACTGGCTACTGGCTACTAAAAATGCGACTCAAAAAAATCCTACGTGACTTAATTACCTCAGCGGTTGAAAACGCCCGCACCGCGGGCGAACTCACCTTCGACGCCTTACCCGCCTTCGAAGTGGAGGCCCCCAAACAGGCCGGCCACGGCGACCTGGCCACCAACCTGGCCCTGGTCCTGGCCAAGCCGGCCAAGCTGCCGCCCCGCAAGGTGGCTGAAATTCTCGTCAGCCGTCTGGCCGCGCCGGAGGGTATGCTGAGCAAGGTGGAGATCGCCGGCCCCGGCTTCATCAACTTCTTCATTGCCGATGCCTTCTGGTACCTGGTAATCCCGGAAATCCACGCCCTGGGCCAGGCTTACGGCAACAGCGGCCTGGGCGCGGGCCAAAAGGTCCAGGTAGAATTCGTCAGCGCCAACCCCACCGGTCCCCTGCACATCGGCCACGGCCGGGGCGCCGCCCTGGGGGACGCCCTGGCCAATCTGCTGGCCGCCACCGGGCACGAAGTGGTGCGGGAATACTACATCAACGACGTGGGCAACCAGATTCTCACCCTGGGCAAATCCCTCTATTTCCGCCTGCGGGAGCTTAAGGGCGAGGTCATCGAATTCCCCGAGGACGGCTACCAGGGCGGCTACATGAAGGACCTGGCCAAAGACTACCTGGACCAGGGCCGGCCCGCGCCGCCCTCTCCACCCCATGAAGACACCTTGATCGAGTTGGGCCGCTACGCCGGGGACGCCATCCTGGCCGAAATCAAGCAGGACCTGAACGACTTCGGCGTCCGCTTCGACGAGTGGTTCAGCGAAACCGAACTGTACCGCCAGGGGCTGGTGGAGAAAAGCTTCGAACTCCTGAAGGAGCGCGGCTTCCTCTTTGAGGCCGACGGCGCCCTGTGGTTCAAGGCCACCGAGTTCGGCGACGAGAAGGACCGGGTGGTGCGCCGCAGCAACGGGGCCACCACCTACTTCGCTTCGGACGTGGCCTACCACCTGCTCAAGTTTCAACAAGGCTTCGATCTGGTGGTGGATATCTGGGGGGCCGACCACCACGGCTATGTGCCCCGGCTGCAAGCGGCGGTGCAGGCCTTGGGCTGCGAGGGCCGGTTGCAAGTGATCCTGGTGCAGCTCGTCTCGCTCCTGCGCCAGGGCGAACCGGTGGCCATGACCACCCGGGGCGGCACCTTCGTCACTTTACGAGAGGTGCTGGACGAAGTGGGCAAGGATGCGGCCCGCTTTATCTTCCTCACCCGGCGCCCCGACGCCCAACTGGAGTTCGACCTGGAGTTGGCCAAACAGCAGAGCAGTGAGAACCCGGTCTATTACGTGCAGTACGCCCACGCCCGCCTGGCCAGCGTCTTGCGCCAGGCCGCGGCCCAAGCTATTGCCGTGGGTGAGCCCGACTCCCGTCTATTCCCGCGGCTCTCTCTGCCCGAGGAACTGGCCCTGCTGAAGCTGCTGGCCGGCTATCCGGAGCTGGTGGAGGCCGCGGCCCGCAATTTGGAGCCGCACCGGATCACTTATTTCTTGACGGAACTGGCCTCGCAACTGCATAGTTATTACAATAAGCACCGTTTCATCACCGAAGACCTGGAACTGACCCAGGCCCGGTTGGCTTTGGTGTCAGTGGTGCAGACGGTATTGGCCCACGGTTTGAAAATCTTGGGGGTAGCGGCGCCGGAAACCATGTGATACCACTTCGCAATCAATTGGTGGCACAGGCTTTCCAGCCTGTGCAGGCGCAAGCTAAAGCCTGCGGCTACCAATATTTCTTTTGATTGCAACTCGGTATGAGCAGGCGTGAGAAGGGGTCACAAAGTGGGCGGCAAGCAACTGCGTCTCTGGGCAGCCCTGAAACTTCCAGACAAGCGCCGGGAACCGGAGGAGGGGGACGTGGAGACAGGCCGGGGCAAAAAAGGTAAGAAGGCTTGGCAACTAAACCTGAGGCTGATCGACGTCATCTGCGCCGGTATCGGCATCGTGGGTTTGATGTGCATGAGTTTTGCCCTGGGAGCTTTGGCCGGCCGGGGGGACATCTATCGGGCCGCTTACTCCTTGGGGCTGCTGAGCCCGGAAACGAAACAGCTGGCCCAGATAACGCCCCAGATGACGCCGGCGTCGGCGCCGCCGGTGGCTGAGGCCCCGGTGGCGCCTCCGGCCGGCGCCCCCGCCGCCGCACCCTCTCCGGCGGCGGCGCCCTCTCCGGCCGCCCCGCCGGCGACTACGGCAGCCGGCGCCAGTGCCAAGTCGCCCCACCCGGCGCCGGTTACCGGCTCCATGGCCCCGCTGCCGCCGCCGGCCGCCGCCGCCTCGAGCAAGAAGAAAGCCAAATCCGCCCAGGCCCAGCACGAGCAGAAGGCCCGGGAAGAGCAATTGCGCCAACACCAGGATGTGGCCAAAAAAATGACCTTCCTCAACAGCTTCGACTCCACCCCCAAGCCGAGCCCGAAGAAAGACAAGGATAAGCCCAAGGCCGCCGCCGCCAAACCGCAACCGACTCAGGTTAAGGTGGGCACCTACCGGGATAGCAAGACCGCCCAGGCCAAGCTGGCCGAACTGCAAAAGAAAGGCGTCAAGGCGTCCGTGAAGCAGGGCAAGGACGATAAAGGCGCCACTTATACCCTTTATCGCCAGGCCCCGGCAGCCCAATCCAAAGAAACTGAAAAAACGGCCCCGAGCAAGGAAAAGACCGCCAGCGCCACCCGCAAGCCCCAGGCTGAGTAAGGGCCCGAGGGGGCCTAATGGTTAAAATTTCACCTTGGGGGCCGCTTTCTCCGCCTCCGGTATCTGGTAGTATTCGGCCTTGCTGACCCCGGCGAGGCCGGCGAAGAAGCGGCCGAACACGGTGCGGATATGGGTATTCAGGAGGCGCACCGCGTCATTATAACGCTTCCTCTCCACCGAAAGGCGGTTCTCGGTGCCCTCCAGACTGTCCATCATCTTCAAGAAGGTCTCGTTGGCCTTGAGCTGGGGATAGGTCTCCTGCAGCACCAGGAGCCGGGACAGGGCCCGCTCAAAATCCCCGGTGGCCTCGATCTTGCCCTTGACGTCTGGGGCCTGGAAGTATTTGGTCCGGGCGTCGGCCAAATGCTCGAAGACCTCTTTCTCATGGGCCGCATAACCCTTGACCGTCTCCACCAGGTTGGGGATCAAGTCGTAGCGCCGCTTCAACTGGTTGTCCACCTGGGCCCAGGCGGTCTTGACGCTCTCATCCATGGTGACCACCCGGTTGTAGCCGCTGATCAGCCAGCCGCCGGCAATCACCACCACGGCGATGATCACGCCCAGGACGATAAGCAAATTTTTATTCATTTAATTTCCTCTCCCTCGAGTTTGAAAATGCCAAACAAGATTTTACCAATCTCCGGAGGCGCCGCCGCCCCCGAAATCGCCGCCGCCGCCGCTAAAATCGCTGGAGCCACTGGAGCCACTGCTTCCCCAGGAGCTGCCGCCGCCGGAGCCGCCGCTAGCACCGCCCCCCCAAAAGCCGGCGTGGCTGCCCCTCTTGCGGGTCCACAAAATTCTCGGCACAATCAGGGCGATCATCGGAAGCATGACAATAATAAAAATAATAATGGCTAAAAGAATTAGTCGAGGTGGTGTTTTCCCCTCACTCGGTGTCTCGGTTACCGGCGCCGCGGCGGTTGGCTCAGCATTACTGGCGGCGGCTTCAGGGATGGCAGTCAACTTGTTGATTATCTCGGTTGCCGCCGCCTCCAGGCCGCCAGCATAATCCCCCTTGCGGAAGTTCGGCGCCAGGTATTCCCGCCCAATGCTGCCCACCAGGCTGTCGGGCAGGGTGGACTCTAACCCGTAACCCACCTCGATGGCCTCCAGGGCTTTGAGCCTGGCATTGAGCCTGGCCCTGGCCTCGGCATCGAGAACCCCGGCCAGGTCCACCACGTATTGGGCCGGGTGGTCTGGGATGGGCGGCGTCACTCCCAGGGCCAGGGCCGGCCAGGCCCATAGCAGCAGGATAAACAACAAGTTCTTCAAGGTCTTTGAATTGCAGGTCATCCGTTGCCTTCTTGAGGTTACCAATCCCCCGAAGCGCCACCACCGCCAAAGTCCCCGCCACCACCGCTGAAGCCGCCGGAGTCCCCTCCTCCTCCCGAGGACCAACCGCCGCCGCTGAACCAGCCGCCGCCAAAAAACCAAATCCAGGGTCGACTCAGGATGATCACCACCAGCAGCATAATAATAAAAATGGTCAGCAAGATTGCGGTGAGCGGACTTAGACTTTTCGATGGTTTCTTGGGGACGGTTTCCCAATGATAGGGGGGCTGGCTTTGCGTGCCCGGGACGCCTACCTTACCGCCGGAGATGGTTTTGGTGATCTCCGTTACCGCCGCCACGATGCCGGCGGCAAAATCCCCTTGACGAAAATTGGGCACCAGGTATTGTCGGCCGATACTGCCCACCAGGCTGTCGGGCAGGGTGGACTCCAACCCGTAGCCCACTTCGATCCGGTATTTTTTATCCTTGACGGCCACGGTGAGCAGGACGCCGTTGTCCTTGCCTTTCTGGCCGATGCCCCATTTGACCGCGGTTTGGTGCGAGAAGTTCTCGATGGGTTCGCCATCCAGGGATTTGATGGTCAGGACCACCACCTGGGCCGTGGTCTTGGCCTCCAGGTCATGCAGCATGGCATTGAGCCTGGCCTCGGTGGGAGCGTCGATGACCCCGGCCAGGTCCACCACGTACTGGGAGGGGTGGGCCGGAACCGGCGGCGTCACCGCCGGCAGGAAGGCGGGGTATAGCCAAAATAAGGCGAGAACCAGGAACCGCTTGAGAAGGTTAGATTTTAATGCCATCCACCACCTCGGCCAATTTCTCCGTGCCCCGGTAAAACTCGGCAAACAATCGGGAGGTTTCCTCTTCCGAGGGTTTGCTTAACCCGTTCCTGATGTCATAGATCTCTTCAAAGACCCTGGTTTCCGTGCCGGTTAAGGCAAATATCAGGTCTAGGACCTTTTTGAGGCCCAGGGGCGGGACCTGGCCCAGCAGGTGCAAAATCCCCCGGAAAATGGGTAGATAACCGCCAAAATGGCTGACAATGTCGCGGGCCAGGACTTTTTTATCCCCCATGGCGGACACATAAATCCGGTGGAGCCAGATTAATTTTCCCTTAAGCTCCCGCTCACATTGGAGCCGGAGTTCCTTCTGATCAATCTCCAGCCCGGCCAGCAGGTCCTCGCCGTAAATGGAAAGGTGCGCCAACTTGAAATTGAGAAATTCCAGGGGGAAGACGTCTAAAGAACTGTGAAGGTAAGCGGGGTCCATGATTAACGGGGCGGCCAGCCCCTGCTTGCCGTATTTGGCGCCCAGGGGCGCCAGGGTATCCAGAAAGGCCAGGTCCATCTTCTTAAGGACGATGACGCTGTCGATTTTCGTGGTCTGCTCCTGGTAATCCTCGGTTAAGACCGCGCCCACCAGGTAAACGGAGTGAATCTGCGACGTCGAGTTTTGCAGGATTTCATGAAAAAAAGGAGAGATTTTCTCCTGGAGAGATGGACTCAGACTCTCGGTCTTTAAACAAGTCATGGGGAAACCTCCCGCCAATATCTTACCAGCAAGGGGGTCTAAGGTCCATCATTACTCAGAGAATCAGGGGGAAAAGCGAACGTCTGAAAAAGCTAAAAACCTGGCGATCAGATGCACGAGTTAAATTCTCCCGGTTGATTTGCTTGGTTATCAGGCGGCTTAAAGATAATGGACAAGATTTAAGCTAACCGGCATGATCTGAAATGCAGTTATGATAACCATATTGAATATCAATTATTTTGGTTGAGACCGCGCAGATCTAGCAGCACTCACAACTTCCCGATAGAGGCTCGGGAGAGTTGCCCGCGCTTCGAGATTTCCAAGCCAGGCTTGAAGATGCAGGTTATGGCTTGCAAGCTGTTTCAGATAATCAGCCGTTTCTATATATAGGGCGAGAAAATGAAGCGGTCCATCGAATGGCAGATAAAGTGTCTGCTTCTGCCATGGCGGTTTTCTCGTCTCTTTTCCAATTCTTAGCCCCGTAATGAAAAATTTTTAGAAAACTATTCTTCCCTTTGCGCCGGTTTTGGTTTTTTGCCGGGTTTATATGTTAAACTGGATACCCGGTTAAGCAAATTGAAATAATAAAGCCAGAACAAAAAGTTTAAGGAGGAAGGGGCAATGAAGAATCTCGGTAGATTCACCAGCATAATCGGCATCCTCGCCCTGGTCCTGGCCGCTACCGCGGCCTGGGCGCAGCCCGGTATGGGGCCTGGCGGCGGCCAGGGTCGCGGTATGGGAGCCGGAAATTCCTACAACCGGATGTATGATCCTAAGACTGTGGCGACCGTCAGCGGGGAAGTGGAAAGCCTGAGTCAATCCACTTCCGGAAGAAGGATGGCCTATGGGGTGCATCTGACCCTGAAGACGGAGAAAGAGACCATCCCGGTCCATTTGGGACCCAGTTGGTATTTGGAAAAGCAAGGAATCACCTTTGCCCCCAAGGATAAGGTGGAGGTCACCGGCTCCCGAATTATGTATCAGGGCCAACCCGCCATCATCGCCCAGGAAGTGAAGAAGGGCGGTCAGGTCCTTAAACTGCGGGATGCCGCCGGGGTCCCGGCCTGGGCCGGCCAGCGCCGGCAGTAAGTAGAACTTCTGTAACCTGGCGGAGGAGGTATTTCCCGGGTCGCCTGCCGCCAAGCGGGCGTCCCGGAGTCTGAGAGGGTCAACTACACGTTCATTAAGGACAGAGAAGCTTTGAAAAACTCTTCGACTTCTTCGATTGGACGCCAGGAGCCAGACGCCGGACGCTAACCTGAGATGAGGGGCTGGGCGGTTTCAAGGCGAAGATATTCCTCGCAAGGTGAAGAATTCGTCCAGCCCCAATAACGATGTGCCAAAAATTCAGATGGAGGTATCCCTGATGGCGCCATCGCCAGAGTATCAGGAGCGCGTGGAACTGGACGGCTTTACCCGGTTCATTCACCTGGGTCTGACGGTTTTTGGCTTGCTGGCCTTGATTACGGGTTTTTTTGCCGGGGACTATAAGCACCCGCACCATGCGGGATTCAGCTTTCATAAGTGGTTCGGCATCGGCCTCGCCACCTTTCTCGCCCTCCGACTCTGGCACGGTTTTACGGGGCCTCAGGAGGCGCGGTTTCGGGAGTGGGTTCCCTATACCCGAGAACGTCTGCTGTTCATTTTGAAAGACATCATGACCCTTTTGAAGTCCCAACTCCCGGAAAGACCTCCCCGGCAGGGGCTGTCCGGCCTGGTGCAAACTTTTGGTCTGGCGGCGTTCGCCTGGATGGGCGCCACGGGCGCCCTTATGTTCATCCTCATGACTCCCGGTGTAAAAGCCAGGGGATTTTTACGTCTGATCAAAGAAATGCATGAAGCTGGCTGGTGGCTTGCCTTGGTATTTCTCTGCATCCATGGAGGAGCCGTAATCATTCATGCCTTGGCCGGGCAAGATTTATGGCGGCCCATGTTCTTTTTACCAAGAAGGTCAAAATGAAGCTATGGAATAGATCTTGCCAAACAAGAAAATTCTTCGAAAATTCTGTCAATTACAGATATTAACTGACAAACTGCCAGCCCTTCTGCCCAACCAAAAGGTCTTCGAAGGATTCGATTTCATTAGGTATCGCTCAATCTACCGCGCTTCTTAACCCTTTCCCCTCTTCCCCTTTTCGCCTTTTTCCCCAATCTTTTAATCCCCTTTTCGCCCCTAGCCCTTCTTGGCCTCCGCCTTGGTCACCAGCCAGAAGATCACTCCCAGGATGAGGATGCCGCCCAGGTACATGAGTTCCGTCTGCAGGTCTGTGTGAGTCAGGGAGGCCACCAGGATCTTCCGGATAAAGGCCACCAACGCCACCCCCACAAACAGGTTGAACTTGAAATCTGCGCCCTGGATACGGTGGATTTCGGCCTCCAGCAACTCGATCATCAACCACAGGATCAGCAGGGTGCCCAGAGAGGCCACCATGCCTGCCTCCCATTTACCCTGGAAGATCATGAAGATGTCGCTGGCCAGGACCGCCAGCACGCCCAGGGACAGGGCGATGAGGCCCAGCAGGACCACCAGGTGGAGGCCGAAGGTGAAGCGCTTGCCCAAGCGCACCAGGGCGTTGTCCAGCTTGAAGGACAGCGACACCTGGCGCATCTCTTCATCGCGATAGGCCCGGCTGATCAGGTCCAGGTTCAGGTCCAGGATTTTGTCCAGGGCCAGGCGGGCGGTCCCTCGCAGCTTGGGCTCCACTTCGGCGTCGACGATCTGCGAGAGTTGCTGGCGCAGGAAATTCAGACCCACGTGGACGAAATGCGCCGAGATGCCGATATTGACGTGGGCCTGGCCGACCCGTTGCAGCCGCTGGCAATAGCGCTCATCATAAGGACCCTTGAACAGGTCCAGGAGCCAGTCGCGGTGCAGCCCTTCCAGCCGGGCGGGCCTGGTGTCATCCTGCAGAAATTTGGCGGCATCGGGGATTTGCAGGAACAGGTTGTAGAAATCCCGGATCAGCTGCGGGGCGTGGGGTTCCACCACCGGCAGCAGGCCCTTCAGGGTCTCCGCCTCTAAATCGCTGAACCGGTAAT
This sequence comes from Deltaproteobacteria bacterium, assembly GCA_026388765.1. Taxonomy (GTDB): domain Bacteria; phylum Desulfobacterota; class Desulfobaccia; order Desulfobaccales; family 0-14-0-80-60-11; genus JAPLJC01. The sequence goes on along the minus strand of JAPLJC010000257.1, from coordinate 1,720 downwards.
TGTCCCGGATCTCTTGGAAGGTGCGCATATGATAGGCTCCTGGAATACTTTTGCCAGCCTAGGCGTCAGGCCGGTGCCGACGCGACGACTCTTTGCTAATCCCTACCACAGGTTGAGATGGAAGTAAATTGAGCAGTCCGGGCCGACTCGGACTATTGACAACTTGTGAAAAATGATTATCTGTAAATTTACTAAAATGTCGAGTGCATCCAGGAGAAACCATGGGCTTGAAAGAAACGCAAGAAAAAATGGAGGCCCAGCTCAAGGAGTTGGGGAACAAGCTGGAGGCCTGGAAAAACAAAGCCGCCAAAGCCGGTGCCGAGGCCCAGGCTGATATGAATAAACAGCTGGATAAATTGCGGCCCAAGCTGGAGGCCGCCCAGCAGAAACTCAAGGACCTCAAGGCCGCCGGCGGTGAGGCCGCGGAAAAGGTCAAAGAGGGTTCGGAACGCGCCATGGCGGAGTTGAAAAAGACCTGGGAGGCCGTGAAGTCGAAATTTGAGTAGCCGGCTGAGGCAAGGGGCCGCGGCCTGGAGAGAAGGCATGAGAAGGTTGGGATTGGTAATTTTGTTGGCAATTCTGTTGCTGACTACGAGATAGCGGTAAACCCCATTCCCTCAAAAGCTCTACCGGGGTTGAGTGTTTTACGGCGGCGCTGGCGGTGCGCCTGGCTTCCCAGGTATCTTGACGCAGATCTTTAGGATAATGCCAGAAAGGGCGGGCCTCAGGGCCCGCCCCCTTTTTTAGCCGCGGCTCGGGCCTAGGCCCCTGCCGGGTTTTCCTTAACCTCCCTTCCCGGCCTCAGGCGGGCCAGTCCCGTTTGGCGGCGATGGCCTCGATCTCGATGGAGGCGCCCCGGGGCAGGCCGCCCACCTGGATGGTGCTGCGGGCCGGGGGGTGCCCCGGGAAAAACTCGGCATAGGCCCGGTTCATTTCCTGGAAATCGGCCAGGTCCGCCAGAAAGACCGTGGTTTTCACCACGTCTTTTAAGGTCAGGCCCGCCGCAGCCAAAACGGCCTTGAGGTTGGCGATCACCTGGCAGGTCTGCACCACGATGTCTCCTTTGACCAGGTTTCCCTGGGGGTCCAGGGGAATCTGTCCGGAAACAAAGACAAAGGGACCCACGGCCAGGGCCTGGGTATAAGGGCCGCTGGCGGCCGGGGCCTGGTCGGTGTTAATGGCGATTTTTTTCATAAGGTTCCATCCTTTAGAAAAATAGTTTTTCTCCCGAACCCGGCGGGATAAAACTCTTGAAGTATGCCGCCGGTTTTGTTAATGGTAATGAAAAACTTAGGAGAAGGACCATGGGTCTGTGGTTGAAATGTCCGGGGTGTCAAAGCAAAAATCCCCTTCCTTTGCGGGTCTGTCCCAAGTGCGGACAGTCCCTGGATAATCTCCCGCAAGAGTTGCGAGTCTATGTCATCGGGTCCCCGGAAACGGTGGCCCCCAAGACTGCGAGCGCCCCTCGGGTTAAGGCGGCCGCGGCCCCGGAGGAACCCAAGCCCTTGAAGCAACCCAAAAAACCGCGTAAAAAGAAGAGCTAGAAAAATAGGGACACTTCCTATTTTTACTATTTTTATCCTCAACATATCAGGTCTTGTCCAGAAAAATAGGAAGTGTCCCTATTTTTCCCTCTTTAATCTGCCTCTTGCAGCACCCCCAGCAATAACTCCACCAGTTGAGGCTCGGCCCGGGCCACGGTGGCGATAATCTCCTCAAT
>JAPLJC010000152.1 GCA_026388765.1 Deltaproteobacteria bacterium | reverse complement strand
GGGCGCGGACTACGTCCTGGTGGACGCCAGGGCGGCCAACCGCCAAGACCTTTTTGCCCGGTACGTCGACTGCGTCAGCCAGGTCTTTTATGGCCGCGGGGCCACCTGCAATTTCGACCATATGGAGTGGACCGAAGGATTTTCCTGCCGCAAGGAGGTGGCCCTGAAGGCCGGGTTGTTTCCCACCGGGTTCCCGGTGCCCATCTGTGCCGGCGAGGACGGTTTCTTCGGCAACGGCTTGCGCGGCATCGGGGCCAAGAAGGTTATCGATCTGAGCCTCCGGGTGGAACACCTGGTCCCGGCTTCCTTCCGGGAGTTTTGGCACAACCGCCAAGGCCGGGGTGCGGGTTCGGCCCAGGTGCACCGCTTCCTGGACCGCTGGCCCTGCTGGAGGATCCTGCTCTGGAACAGCCTGAAGACCGGAAAGACCCTGGTCTGGCTGGCCACCCTGGCGCCGGCCCTGGGAACTTGTTTGAATGCCGTCCGTTATTCCGAAAGAGGGATGTCGGACCTGTTCCCCTTTTTCTACGCCTATGCCGTGGAGCAGGTGGCCGCCCAGTGGGGCGAATGGCAGGGAACCTTCGCCATCATGAAAAATGAGCGACAGCAGCGCGCCGGAAAACCATGCAGGTGACCATCTCCGTGATGGGGCGGTTCCACGCCTTTTATTTGGCCCACGAACTAGAGCGCCGCGGCCACCTGGAGCGGCTGATCACCAGCTATCCGGTGTTCGAGACGGTGAAATATGGCGTCAGTCGGGAGCGGATCTGCTCCCTAATCGCCCACGAAATATTGAACCGCGGCTGGCGCCGGGCGCCGGGCTGGCTAAGAGCGCATTATAACGCCCAATACCTGGTGCACGAACTGTTCGATCGCCATGCCGCCCGACATCTGCCACAGAAGCCGGAACTCGTGGTGGGCTGGAGTTCTTATTCTCGCCACACCCTGCGCCGGGCCAGGGAATTGGGGGCCAAGACCGTGGTGGACCACGGCTCCTCCCACATCGTGGTCCAGGACGAAATCCTGCGGGAGGAATACGAGCGCCTTGAGTTGCGCAGCCAGGAATTCGCCCATCCGAAAATTATCGACAAGGAACTCAGGGAGTACCAGGAGGCCGATTTCATCGCCATTCCATCCCAATTTGTTCAAGAGACCTTTGTCAGCCGCGGGGTGCCGGCGGCCAAGCTGCTGCTGACACCCTACGGGGTGAATCTGAGCAATTTTTATCCGGTGCCGAAGCAGGACAAGGTCTTTCGGGTTATACATTGCGGCAATATCAGCGTGCGCAAGGGGGTCCATTATCTCCTGCAGGCCTTCGGAGAGCTGAAGCTGCCGGGGGCGGAATTGTGGCTCATAGGCAGCCTGACCGACGAGATCCGCCCCTTCCTGGCGCGCTTTGCCTCCCCAAACCTCCGGCACCTGGGGCCCTTTCCGGAACCGGAGTTGCATAAATACTATTCCCAGGGATCGGTCTATTGCCTGAATTCCCTCGAAGACGGCTTCGGCATGACCCTGGTGCAGGCCATGGCCTGCGGCCTGCCGGTGATTACCACCACTAATACCGGCGGAGCCGATGCCGTCCGGGACGGCCGGGACGGCTGCATCATTCCCATCCGGGACGTGGCCGCGCTGAAAGAGAAGATTCTCTATTTTTACGAAAACCCGGAAGCTTGCCGCAGCATGGGGGAGGCGGCCCGGCAGCGGGTGCAAACCGGGTTCACCTGGGCGGATTACGGCGACAAGATGATCGCCCATTATCAAAGGGTGTTGGCCGGTCCCGGCGGGAAGGAATGAGGCAAAACGCAGCCGCAGGCTTTAACCTGCGGGGGCACAGGCTGGAAAGCCTGGGCCACCCGGCTTAGGAAAGATGGTGGAATTTGCCAAGCAGGATTGGCTGGGCCAGCACCGCCAGCAAAGTAAGGGTCGGCTGAAACGAGCCCTGTACTTTTTTCTGCGCCCTCTCCTGTCCCGAAGATACTCCCGCTACCTGGCTGCGGAGACGATGACGACCTGCCGGCCCAGGTGGGTACTGGGCTCCAGGGGTATGCCCCTGGAGACCCGGCGCCGGTGGGGAGCCAAATATCTCCCGAACCTCCGGGACGCCACCCTGTTGGTCCAGGGCACCGGCACCGGCTGGGACGTCATCAGCTGGGCGCGGCTTAAGCCCCGGCGCATCATCGGCACCGACATGTTTGCCTTTGAAGAATCATGGCAGGAAATCGCCAGGTATTGTCTGGACCGCTACCGGGTACCGGTGGAATTTCGCACCGCGATCCTGGAGGATCACGGTTTTCTGGACTCAGGCAGTGTCAATTTCATCGCTTCGGATGCGGTCTATGAACACTGTAAGGATCTTCCCCGGGTAATGCGGGAGTCTCATCGCCTCTTGGCGCCCGGCGGCTATCTTTATGCCTCCTACGGCCCCCTCTATTGTTGCGCCGGGGGGGATCATTTTTCCGGTCGCGGGGGGCTGGCACACTCATACAACCATCTACGGCTGGACCAGGCTGCATATCACCGCTACCTGGCGGAGCACCGCCAGGAAGTGGAAGATTTTCAGAATGGGGTGCGCTACCTGGAGCTGGACCTGTTTTCCCGCCTGACCACCGGGGAATATCTGGCGATTTACCGGGAGGCCGGATTTATGGTGACGGAGCTGGTCCTGGAGTTGTCTGACGAAGCCTTGGCGTTTAAGCAACGGTTTCCCCAGGAATTCCGGGAGATGGTCAAGAGAAATGCAGGCCGCTGCGGTCCGGACGATTTCTTAATCAAGGCCCATTTACTGATTTTGCAGAAACCGGCAGGGCCCCGATAACTATGCGGAAACGATTAATTCAGGGCATCGGCGCCAACTTCCTGAGCCAGCTCATCAACCTGGCCTCCCGGGTCTTGCTGGTGCCGCTCTTTCTAATCGCCTGGGGCACCGGGGTTTACGGGGAATGGCTCCTCCTCAGCTCCATCGTCGCCTATCTGTCCCTGACGGACCTGGGGGGGCAGCTCTATATCGTCAACCGCCTGACCCAGGCCTATGCCCAAGGTGATACCCCGCTGTTCCGCAAGATTCTGCACACCGGGCTCAGCCTGTTTCTGATCCTGCCCCTGGCAGTTTTCGCGGTGTTTCTCGGCGTCATTTTCTTATTTCCCCCCGGGTCGCTGTTGCAAATCACCATCACCAGCCCTCGGGTGGTCTTCCTGGTCCTGGCCATCCTGGCCTTTCAATTGATCTTTTCTCTGCCCCAGGGGCTTTTGCTGGGCGTCTACCGGTCGGTGGGACTGCTACCGAGGGGGGTGATGCTCACCAATACCATGCAGGTGGTGACTATCATTCTGGTGGCCCTGGGGCTCTGGCTGCGAGCCGGCCTGGTGGCCATCGCCTGCCTGCAACTGCTCCCGTACCTGGGGGTGGCCCTGGTGGCCGGCCGCGATCTGAATCGACATTTCCCGCAGTTCCAGGTATTATCGTTGCGGGAAGCCGACCTCTCCCTGGGCCGGACCTTCATCAAGCCCAGCTTCCATTTTTTTAATATCCAGATGGCCCAGGCCTTCTCCATTCAAGGGACCGTCCTGGTGGTGGGCATGATCCTGGGCTCGGTGCAGGTGGTGGTTTTTGCCACCATGCGCACCATCATCAATTTGATCCGGTCATTTTTTGAGCAGATCTCCCACGCCGCCTGGCCGGAGTTGACCCGCCTGGACTCCCAGCAGGACGCAGAGAAGTTCTTTCTGTTATTCCGGGCGATTTTCCGCTCCACCCTGATCGCCGCCGTCATCTTCATAGCAATTTTTCATTTCTGGGGGGAGAGCCTCTATAATTTCTGGCTGCGAAAGGCCGTTACCTACCAGCAGCGGGTGATGGATCTCTTCCTCATTTACATGGGGCAGTTCCTGATCTGGCTCACTTGCAGCCATCCCCTGATGGCCACCAACCGGCACCGGGCGCTGTCGAAAATGATGCTGGCTTCCTCCCTGCTGAGTATCGGACTGGCCTATCTCGGGGGCCGGCGCCTGGGGCTGCCCGGGGTAATCCTGGGCATGATCACCGGGGATCTGCTCCTGCCCTGCTGGTTCGTGCCGTACCTGCTCAGCCGCTATCAACCTCGCTTTTCCGGGTGGTTTTTCGTGAAGGAAATAGGGCCGGTGCTCTTTAGCCTGGCGGCCTTGATCAGTCTGCCCTGGAGCGCGCCGGTGGTCATCGCCGGCCTCATCTGGTGGTGGACCGGGTGCCTGGCGGGCCTGGGTCTGAGAGGGGAGGGCTGGGTGCCGTTTTGGGGGAGCCGCAGGCCTTAGCGGCGCCGGCGCGGCTGAGGCCTGGCGCTGATGGCGAGCAGGCCAAGGCCATGTTAAAATAAAAATCCACACCGCACCAAAAAATAAGGGTCCGAGCGGCAATGAGCATATCGGTAATCATATTGACCTTCAATTCGGAAAAGACTATTTCCGGCACGATAGAAAGTGCCTTGCAGGTTTCGGATGATATTCATCTCGTCGATTCCTTCAGTACGGATAAGACCTTGCTGCTGGCGGCACAGTTTAAGGTAAATCTGGTGCAGCATGAATTTGACAGCTATGGGCTGCAAAGGAATTGGGCCATCGAGCACTTGCCGCTAAAGTATGCCTGGGAGTTGCATCTGGATGCGGATGAGCGGCTTTCCGAGGAATTGATCAGGCAGCTTAATTCGCTAAAAAGCCATTTTCCCGGCGGTGTTGACGGCTATTATCTTCCCCGGCTCGTCCATTTTATGGGGCGCCCCATAAGACATGGGGGGATGTTTCCCATCTGGCATCTGCGGCTGTTCAGGCATGGCCAGGGCCGTTGCGAAGAGCGCCAGTATGATCAGCATTTTTATGTTGCGGGTCCCACCGGCAGACTTCAGGGGGCCATGATTGACGATATCTGCATGAGCCTCAGCGACTGGACCATACGTCATAACCGCTGGTCGGATGCTGAAGTGAGAGAGCTCTCCGGAGATGAGACGACTGGGCGTATTCAAGGGAGCCTGCGGGGTACCCCGGTGGAAAAGAAACGGGTCCTGCATAGTTTTTACAATAATTTTCCGCTTTTTATCAGAGCCTTTCTGTTATTTATTTATCGGTATTTTATAAGACTTGGCTTTCTAGATGGGAAGGAGGGCCTTATCTTTTTCGTTTTACAAACGTTCTGGTTCCGTTTCCTGGTCGATGCAAAGTTATATGAAGCACGATTGCCTAAAGGCAAACAGAGTCATGACTGATGGGCGGATATCTGGTTTATCGCTGGATCACGTCGATTTTGTCCGCCATGGGGAAATGCCGGGATTGGCATTAATGGAAACTGCGGCTGCCGATGGGTGCAAGTGCTGGTTCTGCGGCCATGACTGCCAGGTCTTGTTGGCGCGCCTGGGCGACGACCGCTTCGGGGCGCCGGGGGCCTATGATATCAGCCGTTGTACCCGCTGCGGCCTGGAGCAGACCTGGCCCCGGCCCACAGAGCGGGAACTGAAGGACCTGTATGAAAAGTTTTATAACGCCGGGGTCGAACCCGGCGGCGCCTACCAGTCCAGGCGGGAACGCTTCCTGGCCTCGGGTTGGTACCGCCTCTGGCTGCAATGGGACGGCGACCTCAGCTTTCACCTGCGCCGGGGCCGGGGCCGGCTGCTGGACCTGGGGTGCAACGAAGGCCGGGGTTTGAGCCGCTATGCCGCCAACGGCTTTACCGCGGAAGGCCTGGAGATTAACGAGAAGGCGGCGGCCCTGGCCCGGCAGCGGGGCTTTACGGTACACACCGGGACCCTGGCCGAGTTTACGCCGTCGGCGCCTTATGATGTGGTAGTCTTGAGCAACGTCCTGGAGCACGCCTTCGACCCGGTGGCAATGCTGGTCCAGGTGCGCCGACTTTTGCGCCCCGGCGGTGAGGTCTGGATCTCCTGCCCCAATGGACACAGCCTCTGGCGCCGGGTCTTTGGGCGCGGCTGGGTTAACTGGCATGTACCCTTTCACCTCTGGCATTTTTCGCCCGGAACCCTGAGAATGGTCCTGGACCGGGCCGGGTTCCGGCTGGCTGAGATCCACAGCTTTACCCCGGCCTTGTGGCTGGCCCAGTCCTTCTGTATCAGCCGGGGTTCGAGAGCCGGGCGGGCCAATCGGCTGATGCGTTCCGCCCCGGTGGTGGCCGGTTTGACGCTGGCGGCGCGACTTTTCGTCTTGCCGTTCTTTTCCCGGGCCAACCGGCGGCTGGGGGGGGATTGCCTGGTGGCCACGGCGCGGATGGAGTAAAGTTTGTGCGGCTGCTGATACACGGCTATAACTATGCCCCGGAGCTCGTGGGCATCGGCAAATATACCGGCGAGTTAGGGGCTTGGCTGGCCTCCCGGGGTCATCGGGTCACGGTGCTGACCGCGCCGCCCTATTATCCCCAGTGGCGGGTCTTGGAAGAATACCGGCCCCAGCGGTGGCAGCGGGAATGGCTGGATGGGGTGGAAGTGCTCCGGGCTCCCCAGTACGTCCCTGCTCGGGTCACCGGCAAGGGCCGCCTGCTTCAGGAGATCTCCTTTGCCGCCAGTGGGTTATACTGGTGGTCAACTTACCTGCTGCGGCAACCTTGGGACGCGGTGGTGGCGGTGTGCCCCCCCCTGACTTCCGGGCTGGTGCCGGCGCTCCTGGCCCGGCGCCGCGCCCTGCCGTTGGTCATTCACGTCCAGGACCTGCAGTTGGACGCGGCCCGGGAATTGGGGATCCTGAGACAGCCGCAGTTGCTGGCCGGGCTGACGCGGCTGGAGCGCCACATGTTGCGCCAGGCCCGGGCGGTGACCACCATTTCCGGCGCCATGGCGGCCCGCCTGACGGCCAAAGGGGTGCCGGCCCCGCGTCTACACGTGCTGCCTAACTGGGCCGACCTGGAGAATATTAGGCCCGGTCCGCGCCATAATGACCTACGGCGGGAGTTGGGATTAACCTCGGAGACCATCGTGCTCTACGCCGGCAACCTGGGGGAGAAACAGGGTCTGGAGGTGGTCATCCAGGCCGCGGCCCTGACCCGGCAGAACCCCTCCATCCGCTATCTCATAGTGGGAGAGGGCGCGGCCCGGGCCCGCTTAATGTTGCTGGCCCAAAGCCAGGGGCTGAAAAATTTAATCTTCTGGCCGTTACAAGCGCCTGGCCGGTTTCCGCGGTTGCTGGCGGCGGCTGACCTCCATCTGGTGGTGCAGCGGCAAAAGGCGGCGGACCTGGTGATGCCGTCCAAGTTGACCAACATTCTGGCCGCCGGCCGGCCTTTCATCGCCACGACCACTCCGGGAACGGAATTGGCCCGGGTCACGACCGAGTCCCGGGCGGGACTGATGGTGCCGCCGGCAGCTGCAGACTCCCTGGCCCAGGCGGTTCTGAGGCTGGCCGGAGACCCAACCCTCAGAAAGCAGATGGCGGGCCGGGGCCGGGAATATGCCGAGGCCTTTTGGAACCGGGAGCGCATCTTGAGGCAATGGGAAGATTTGCTCCAGGGCTTGGCCAATAATTGACGGTGGCAAGACCTCTAAATTGATGGTAAAATGGCGGGAGTGAATAAGAGCTTGAGGCAAACGCATGTTCGGTGACCGCAACCAGGGAATATTCGATCAGTATCGCTGGATCCTCTCCCGGATTCAGTGGATGTTGGACGGCGTGGTGGTGGTCCTGCTGCTCTTTTTCCTGTGCTGGCTCTTTGACGAGCCTTTCCGTTCCCGCTTCCAACTGCTGGGTCTGGCCACCTTCCTGTTGACCGTCATGGTCTTTCAGGCAGCCAACCTCCACCAGCCCTGGCGGGGCGCCAACCTGGTGGGCCTGGTCCGCCGGGTCTTCCTCAGTTGGATCGTGGTCATTGCCATCCTCTCGGTCATGGGTTACGTGACCAAGACCTCGGTGTTCTTCTCCCGGAAGGTGGTCCTCACCTGGATGGCGGTGGCGCCGGTGGCCCTGGTGGCCCTGCGCCTGCAATTGTTCCTGGGGTTGCGCTGGCTGCGGCAGCAAGGCCGCAACACGCGCCGCGTGGTGATTGCGGGGGCCGGCGACCTGGGCCGGCGCCTGGCCTGGAACATGGTGGACACCCCCTGGCTGGGGCTGCGTCTCTCCGGCTTCTTCGACGATCGCCTGTGCGGTGAGGTGGATCTCCAACCGGGGAGTAAACCTGATAAATCTTATCCGATCCTGGGCAACCTGAACGACATGATCGCTTACATCCAGGAAAACCAGGTGCACATGGTCTATCTGGCCCTGCCGCTGCGGGCGGAGAAGCGCCTCCGGGAGGTGGTGGAGGCTCTCCGGGATACCACCGCCTCAGTCTATTATGTCCCGGATGTCTTCACCTTCTCTCTATTGACGGCCGGGTTCACGGATTTTCGGGGCATCCCCCTCATTTCGCTGTGGGAAACTCCCTTTTTCGGCATCAACGGCTGGGTCAAACGGATCGAGGATCTGGTCCTGGCCAGCCTGATCCTGCTGCTCGTTTCACCCGTCATGCTGTTGGTCGCCCTGGGGGTGAGGTTATCTTCGCCGGGACCGGTAATCTTCAAGCAGCGGCGTTACGGCCTGGATGGCCATGAGATTACGGTGTATAAATTCCGCACCATGCGGGTTTGCGAGGACGGGCCGCAGATCCCGCAGGCCACCGCCGACGATCAGCGGGTGACGGGGTTGGGCCGGTGGCTACGGCGCACCAGCCTGGATGAGTTGCCCCAGTTTATCAACGTGCTCCAGGGAACCATGTCCATTGTGGGGCCCCGGCCGCACGCGGTGGCCCACAACGAGTATTACCGCCGCCTCATCCCCGGCTACATGCTGCGTCACAAGGTGCGTCCGGGCCTCACCGGTTGGGCTCAGGTCAACGGCTGGCGGGGGGAGACCGAGACCATCGATAAGATGGAAAAGCGGGTGGAGTACGATCTGGACTATCTCCGCCGCTGGTCCCTGTGGTTCGACCTGAAGATCATCTGGCTCACCATTTTTCGCGGCATGAAGGATAGTCACGCCTATTAAAGGCCCATTGCTTGGGAGAGGATAAGGAAAGGAGAATATGGGGATAGTGAAGAAGGCTTTAATCACCGGGATTACCGGGCAGGACGGCAGTTATCTGGCGGAGTTGCTTTTGGCCAAGGGCTACGAGGTGCACGGTTTGGTGCGCCGCTCCAGCACCTTCAACACCCGGCGCATCGACCATCTCTATGTGGATCCGCATGAAGCCGGGGCCAAGTTTTTCCTGCACTACGGCGATATAACCGACTCCGGCCAGCTCACCCACCTGATCTATAACACTCAACCCGAAGAGATTTATCACCTGGCGGCCCAGAGCCACGTCCGGGTGAGCTTCGACATGCCGGAATATACGGGGGACGTCACCGGTCTGGGAGTGACCCGGTTGTTGGAAGCCGTGCGCCACAGCGGCATCAAGACCCGGTTTTACCAGGCCTCCTCCAGTGAACTCTTCGGCTCGACCCCGCCGCCCCAGAATGAAGAGACTCCCATGCAGCCCCGGAGCCCCTACGCCGCGGCCAAGCTCTACGCCTACTGGATGGTGCGCAACTATCGGGAGGCCTACGGCCTGTACGCGGTAAACGGCATCCTCTTCAATCACGAATCGCCCCGGCGGGGCGAGACCTTTGTGACCCGGAAGATCACCCGGGCCGTGGCCCGTATCAAGTTGGGACTCCAAGCGAAGCTCTACCTGGGCAATCTGGAGGCCCGCCGGGACTGGGGTTATGCCCCGGACTTTGTGGCGGCCATGTGGCTCATGCTGCAGCAGGACGGGCCCGATGATTACGTCTTGGCCACCGGCGAGACCCATTCGGTGCGGGAGTTTCTGGAAGCGGCCTTCGCGCACGTGGACCTGGACTGGCGGCAATACGTCGAAATCGACCCGCGTTATTTCCGGCCCACCGAGGTGGACGCGCTCCTGGGGGACGCGTCCAAGGCCCGGCAGCGCCTGGGCTGGGAACCTCAGGTGAGCTTTGGGGAACTAGTGCGCCTCATGGTGGATGCCGATCTCCAGGCGTTATTGGAAATGCGCCAGTGCCAGGATGTTATCCGGCAGCTGAGCCAAGGGAACGGGGTCAAAATGCCAGAAAAATAGGGACACTTCCTATTTTTACCGGGCAAGACTAAGATGACGGTGATAAAAATGGCAAAAATAGGAAGTGTCCCCATTTTTTCTGAAGCCAAGATCTATGTCGCCGGGCACCGGGGTCTGGTGGGCGGCGCCATCATCCGGCGCCTTAAGAAAGCGGGCTGCAAGAACCTGCTGACCCGCAGCCTCGGGCAATTGGACCTGCGGGACCAGGGGGCGGTGGCCCGCTTTTTTCGCCGGGAACAACCGGATTATGTTTTTCTGGCCGCGGCCCGGGTGGGCGGCATCCGGGCCAACTCCACCTTCCCGGCCCAGTTCATTTACGAGAACTTGATGATTGAGGCCAACATCATTCATCAGGCCTATCTCCACGGGGTAAAGAAGCTTTTGTTCCTGGGCAGTTCCTGCATTTATCCCAAGTTCGCCCCCCAGCCCATGAAGGAAGAATATCTGCTGGACGGGAAACTGGAGCCCACCAACGAGCCCTACGCGGTGGCCAAGATCGCCGGCATCAAGATGTGCCAGGCTTACAACCGCCAGTACGGCACCTGCTTTATCTCCGTTATGCCCACCAATCTCTATGGCCCCCGGGACAATTTCGACCTGCTGGACTCCCATGTGATCCCGGCCCTGATGCGGAAGGTTCACCTCGCCCGGATGAGCGGGGCCCCGGAGATGGTGGTCTGGGGCAGCGGCTCGCCCCGGCGGGAGTTTCTCTACGTGGACGACCTGGCCGACGCCTGCCTCTTCGTGATGGAGCATTATCAGGAGAGCGAGATCATCAACGTGGGGGTGGGCCAGGATCTGACCATCAGGGAGTTGGCCGAAATGATGGCTCGGGTGACTGGATTTACAGGACGTCTGAGGTTCGATCCCAGCCAACCGGACGGCACCCCGCGAAAACTGCTGGACGTCAGCCGCCTCACGGCCCTGGGCTGGCAGGCGAAGGTTCCCCTGGAAGCGGGCCTGCGCAGCACCTACCAATGGTTCCGCCGCAGCCGGTGGGCCAGGCAGGGCTGAGATCAGGCAGGGGCGGGTCGCTCATCGCCCCGGCAACTACCGGGCATCCCTCTTGAACCGACGCAGGCTAACGTCTGCGGCTGCCAATCCTGAACCAGCCTTAGCCTTAGCTGCGCCGTCGTTTCGTTTTGTCCAAGATTTTTGTATATTAATTTTATGCAGTTAAAAATTAACTCATTACAGCAGCGGCTGATTATCTTCCTGGTGTTGCCGGTAATATTTTTTCTCAGCGTCATGGGCGCCTTGGGCTATCTTTATATCCGGGCCAGCCTCTTTAAGGAATGGCAGGAGGCCGCCATTCTGCGCCTGGAACGGGCGGCTCACTCCATGGATATGCGGCTGAGCGAGCCCATCCAGTGGATGGAGAATTTTGCCAAACCCGGCCGCGGTCAACAGGGCGAAGACAACCATAAGTGGATTCTGAAACATCTGCGACAACTGCCGGGGGTCAGCCAGGTCGACCTGACTTGGGAGAGCGGGCCGGAAAACGGCCGCACCCAAGAAGGTGGTTCCTGGCCGGTTGCGGCTGCCAAGATCGCCCGGGTGTCTCCTCCCGAATATTTTTATCCTCCGGGGCAGGGGCTGGTGGGCCTCAAGTCTCAACTTCTGGACGACGCCGGCCGGCCCCTGGGGCAGCTCACCGTCTTGGTCAAGTTCGATTATCTCATGGCAGACGTCTTGGCCTCGGGTTGGTTGCAGAGCAACATGGCCTGTCTGGTGAACAACCAAGGGGACTACCTGGCCCACAGCGACCCGGCCATGGTCAGCCGCCACTGCCTGGGGGAGAACCAGAATCCCCTGGAGCTGGCCATGCTGACGGAGATGAAGGAGAAGCCCTACGGCACCGTCATGGGCCAGGGCCAGGTCATCGGCTTCTATCGGCTGCACGACGCTCCCTGGGCCCTGATGCTCCATGCCGAAGGACGCCAGATCTTAGCTCCCATCCGCCGCTTCCACTTCTATTATCTCGGGGGTGGTTTCCTCTGTCTGACCGTGATCTTGGTGCTCATCCGCCTGGGAACGAACCCCATGGTTCGGGCCGTCCGGCGAATCTCAGCGAAGGCCTCCCAGGTGGCCGCCGGGGAGTATGGTGAGCCCCTGCCGGTCACGACCCGGGACGAGATCGGCCAACTCACCGGCAGCTTCAACGACATGGTGGCGGGGCTTAAGGAACGGGACCTGATCCGCAATACCTTCGGGCGTTACGTGGACGAAGGCATCGCCCGGGAGCTGCTGCGCCGGCCCGAAGCGGCCCGCCGTCTGGGAGGCGAGAAACGGGAGGTGGTTATCCTGTTCTCCGACCTCCGGGGCTTTACCCCCCTGGCGGAGACCCTGAGCCCGGAGGCCACCATCCGCCTGGTCAATCGCCATTTCTCCGGGATGATCGAGGTCATCCGGGCCCATCACGGCATCATCGTGGATTTTTTAGGAGACGCGGTTCTGGCTTTTTTCGATCCCCTGGAGCGGACCCTGGCGGCCACGGCGCGCCAGGCCGTCGACTGTGCGTTGAGGATGCAGGCGGCCCAGGCTGAGGCCAATACCGCGCAACCTCAATATCCTACCCTGGAAATGGGCATCGGTCTGCACGCCGGGGAGGTGGTGGTGGGCAACATCGGCTCCGAGAGCCGGGCCAAGTACGGCATCGTCGGGTCCGCGGTCAACCTGACCCATCGCATCCAGGGGCAGGCCAAGGGCGGCGAAGTGGTGGTGTCGGAGGCGGTGTGGCGGCATACCGGGCAGTTCCTAACGAGGCAGAGGGAGTTCCAGACCCGGCTCAAGGGCATCCAGGAGCCGGTCACCCTTTACGTGGTGGCGGCTTTAAGCGTCACTCCCTGAACTGTATTGCCCGCCGACTCAGGAATGTAGGTTATCGCCCCCCAATGGCCGCTGGCGGCCGCCGCCAGTCGCAGCACTCCCCGCCTGATCCAAAAGATGGACTCGCCGCTGAAGCAGGGAAACTCAGGATCTAGAAGGTGCCGGGAGGAACTTCACCGCCAGACTTTTTCGCAGGCGGCTCGGAAGCTTTACCGGCCAGAAAGGGGCGCATATCCAGGAGGCGCAGGTGTTCGTCCAAGATGGCGGCGGCGAAGACCGGGGAGGACAGCAGGGCAAATTGCCGCCGGCCGCGGGTCAGCTCGGCAATTTGCCGGTCAAAGGGGGCGAAAAAGGGCGATGACTTCCTGGGGGTCGGCGGCGTAGTATGCCGCAAACAAATCTTGTAACCGGGGTTCGATCTTTCGCCAGAAGCCTTGGCTCCAGGGATGGGCCAGTTTGTAGGTGACCAGGGCCCGCCGCCGCACGAAGGTGGGAATGTTGTCCATCAGGTTAGGGTGGCCGGCGACGATGGCGTCCTTGGGGATGTGGGCCAGGGCGGCATAAACCGGGCGGTAGACCGCGTAATCTTTGAGCCCTGCGTTCTGGAGGCGCCACCCCCCCAGCCCAGTTGCGGCTACCAGAATTAGGAGGCCCAGGTTTCTCGGCCAGCGGTCCACTTTTAAGGCGGCGTGCAGGCCCAGGGCCAGGATGAGACAATAGGCCAGATTGAGGGTATAAATGAGGTAGCGGTCCGGGATGAACAGTTTGAGCAAAAAGATCTGGGCCAGGAAATAGAGGAGTAAGCCGGCCAGGCCCAGGTACCAGAGAGGTTGCAGCCGAGGCGACAGGGCCCGCCAGTCCAGCCGGACCAGACCCCGGATAACCACGAGGGGCAGGACCACACAGACCGCAATGGCGGGTACCAGCCCCAAATCCTGGAAGGGAGCGATCCATTCCCAGGGGCTAATCAGTTCCCAAAAAATTGAGGGTACCGGCAGGATGGTATAGCGACCGCCGGCGTAAAACTCCGGGCGATTAACCATGTCGGCATAGCTCACCAGCGGTCCGAAGCCGTCGGTGGTATAGGTGAGGTTCATGAACCCTACCAGGCCGACTCCGGCAGCCAGGCAGAGAAAGTGCACCGGTCGGGCTGGAAACGGCGGGGCGCCGGTCCGGCCGGTACGGCTGGCCAGCCAGGCGAGCCCGGCGGCGAGGGCGCCTACCAGAAAGATGTAGGGAATGAACAAGGCTTGCAGCAGGAGGGCGGCCCCCATCCCCCAGGGTTGTTCTTCTTGCCAGCAAAGCCAGAATAAGGCCAACAGGGGGGCGGCAAAGGAACGGGCCAGCCCTCCGGCCAGATTGCCCAGAAAGAAGGGCATCAGCCAGTAGACCGCCACCGCGGTCCAGGCCAGACGGCGGTCCCCGAGTTTCAGGCCGATCCGGTACAGGCAGAGGGCCAGGAAAATGAACAGCAGGCCGGGAAAGACCTGGGAAAAGGAGATGGGGTCCGTTACCCGGGAGGCCAGCCAATAAAGCCCTTTGACTCCCCAGGGGACATAATCGCGGGCATAGTTGGCCAGGAGATCGCCCTTAAACAGCTCCGGGTCGAGCCACTGCCACATCCAGAAGAGCTGTTGCCGAACATCGTCGTTGACGACATAGGGGTTGGTCAGCGCCTTAAAGTGGGCCAGGATAAAGACGACGCCGGACAGGACGGCTGCCAGCAGCAGGTCGAAAGTGGGGGCAGATGCCGGAGGCCCCGTATCCTTCATGGGATCAGATTTCTCTTTCAAAGACGCGGAAGGTCTTGTAGCGCTCCCCGCCGAAGGCCTGAATCACCTTGATCCAGTGGCCCAAGTTTTCGGGGATGAGGGAGAAATCGGCAAAATCGATCCGCAGGTCCTTCACCGCGTTGATGTAAATCCGCAAGACCATCGCGTAGTTCAGCCGTTTTAGCTGGTAGGGTTGGGCGATGCCGATGACCATGGCCCGCACCTTGCGCACCCGGCCGAATTTGGCGGCATAGAGGAGACGGAGCTTGCCCCACAGGTTAAGGCGACCATTGAACTTTTGCACCAGGGGGTTCAGGTCGGGCAGGACAATGCCGAAGCCCACCAGCTTGTCGCCGTCCAGCAGCATCTGGACCAGTTCCGGTCGCAGCAGCGGCTTGACTTCATGCAGCAGATGATCGAACTGCCCCCGAGTCAGGGGTACATGCCCCCAGTTGACGCTCCAGGCTTCATTGAAGAGATGGAAAACTTCCTCGGCCCGCCGGGCTAATTCCCGGGGATTGTAAGGGGCCAGGGTCACCTTTTGACGGCTAAGGATCTCTTCCAGGCGTCGCTCCATCACGGGGAAGTCGGTGTCGAACCTGGTAATCCTGAGGGCTACCCAGTCCATGGTCTTGCGAAAGCCCCAGGAGGTGACCAGGTCCAGATAATAAGGTGGATTGTGGGTATGGAAGATGGCCGGGATGGAGTCGAAGCCCTCCACCAACAGGCCCATTTCGTCGTAGATGGCAAAGTTCAAGGGCCCCACTAGCCGGTGGCAGCCGTGCGGCCGCAGCCAGGCGGCCGCGGCCTCAAACAAGGCATCGGCCACCTGTTGATCCTCAACCGCCTCAAAAAAACCCCAAAAGCCGGTGCCCGGGCCATAGTGTTCGTCATACTGCCGGTTGAGGTGGGCCGAGATGCGCCCCACCGGCTCGCCATCCCGGTGGGCCAGGAAATATTGGGCGGTGCCGAATTCAAAGAAGGGCCCCCGTCGCTGGTCCAGGAATCGGCGTTGCTCAGGTAGCAGGGGAGGTACCCAGTAAGGGTCTTGCTGATAAAGGCGCCAGGGAAATCGCAGAAATTCTTCTAAGCCGGCTTCATCTTGAACGGGAGATACCTTAATTTCCCCGGTCGTTGCCATTAAGTTACCCCGTTACCTGTTTTTGCGAAAAACGATCTGGGCCTTCAGGCCATCCTTGAGTTCCATCTTCGGGTTCGGCACCGTTAATTCCACATCGTAATACGCCGGCTGATCCAGCCCGGGGGTCTGCGAAGCCCAGGAGATGCGGCTCACTTCCCCCTGGAACTTCTGGCCGGGGAGCGACTCCAGGGTGACCTCGGCGGTTTCCCCCGGTTTGATTTGCAGGGCTTCGATTTCAAAGGCCTGGGCCCTTACCAGCATGGGATTCATCATCCCCACCTGGAAAACTCCGGGGGTGGGTTCCAGCTCCGCCCCTTCCCGCAATTCCGAATTGATCCAGATAATATAGCCGCCGATGGGCGCCGTTAAAGTCGCTTCGGGGGGAATCTTTCCCGAGCTTACCCCATTGCCCAGTTGTTTTTTCAAGAGGGCCAGGTCGTCCCGGTACGTCTGCTGGTCTTGGCGCAGCTGGGCCTGAAGGGTGGCGCGTTCCTGCTCCAGCAGTCGCAGGTCCCGGTTAACCTGCTCCAAGCTTTGGGGCGGGGCGAGCTTTTTCTGCAGCAACTTGGTCAATTCTTGCTTTTTGGCTTGCAGCGGCGTCAGGTTGCGCTCGGTTTCCGCCAGTTTAACTTTGTTATCGGAGATTTGCGCTGGCGCCAGGCGTTGCCGAATCAGCACCAGGGCCTCCGGCGACGGGCGGTACCTGGCCAGGACCTGGCCGGGCTCCACCCGATCCCCTGACCGCACCAGAAGAGAGGTGATGGTGCCTCTAAAGGGCAGGTCCACCCGGCGCTTGAGGGAGCAAAAGACCTTGCCGTTAAAACTGATCTCAGACTCCGGGGCCGGGGCTGCCGGAGCCGCAGTGGCCGTCGGGGCTGGAGACGGGGCCTCCTCGCCCTTGGACCCGGCCAGGGATGGGGCCGCGCTCAGGATTGTCAGGGCCAGGGTCAATGCCAGGACCGGGACGACCCTACTTTTGCCAGGAATTTTGATCCACATAGCTATTACCCAGGTCTCCAGAAAAAACGCGCAAATTCAGGATGCTTTCATCATATTCCTGCGCCCTGGCCGCGGCGCTTTTCTGAGCCTCCAGGATTGCCTTCCGGGCGGCTAACCAGGAGGGGAGGGGCTCCGTGCCGGATTGATACCGGATTTCACCCTGGCGTTCCTTTAGGCGGTCCAGCTCTTCCTGGCCCTGGGCCAACTTCAGGTTCGCCGCGGCGCTACGAAATTCTTCCTGGAGGGTGTTCCACTTGTCGGTCAAGTCGATCTCTTTCAGGTCCTTCTCCGTGCTGATCTGCTTTAAGACGGCCTTTTGTCGGGAGACATTGCGAAATCGTTTGAGGCCGTCCCAGACCGGCACCTCCAGGCCCAGGCCCACATAAAGCCCCCTGGCGCTGGTCACGCTCAAGGGGTCTGGGGTCTGGGTGGTAAAGAGGATGGAGGGAAATATCCTGGCCTTGGCCACGGTAATCATATATCCCTGCATCTCCTTTTTCAATTCCAACAACTTGAGCTCATACGATTTTTCTTTGGCTTGCTCCAGAGTGGCGGCGGCGGGGTCGAAGCTACCCGTCACCTGACGGTGGGCATCTCGTAGATCGAAGTCAACCTGCTGGTCCGGTTTCAGACCTAAAAAGGTTTTTAAGCTGGAAGAAGTCCGCTTCTGGGAGAGACCCAAACGGCTCTGCTCACTCTTGGCCAACTCCAATTCCTGGGTGGCTATTCGGACTTCCAGGGAGGTGCCGGTGCCGATACTCAGGCGGTTTTCGGCGTAGACCAGGTTTTCCCGGGAGAGGTTAACCAGATCGGCCTGCAATCCGGCCAGCCGCTTCGTGGTCGCCAGGTTCAGGAACATCTTGCCGATGCGCTCCAGCCCGTCGCTGATCACTTTAAGGTGGCCGAAGACCGCCATTCTAGTGGCCATCTTTTGGGCCTGGAGAGTGAAATAAGACCCGAAGGGGTTATACGGGTCCATGCTAAAATTGAGACTATAGGGCTTGGGGTTGAGGCCGGGCTGGTTGGGACGGTCCACATAGTAGTAACTGCGGAAGGTCAGCGGCGGTACCATGGAGTGGCGACTGTCGGCCTCATCCAGCTGTCGGATATCGATTTCCACGGAGGTCTTGGTGAGATAGGGCGACTGCCGAATGGCTAACCGGGCGCAAGCGTCGTAGTCCAGCGAGCCCTGCAGGGCAATCTTGGCCTCAACCGGGTCAGGTTCCGCGGCGAGGGTGGGTTCGGGAGAACCCAGCACCCCGAGAATCAGGACCACAAGGCTCAGGGCCAGAATCACCCCCAGGCCTCGACGGATTTGGTGGGAATTGGGGCTGTTCGTCCGGTTGAGAGCAAACCGCCGACCCGCGGGGTCCCCAGGGTGAGCAAAGGCCTGCGCCATGGCCATCTCCCTAGAAAGCGCCCAGGTTCCGGTGGGTGTCATTGCTCATAGAGGATGCCGTCTCTAATGGAGCAGACCCGGGTACATCTGGCCGCCATTTCGGGGTCGTGGGTTACCACCACGATGGACGTCTGGCTGTGGCTGACGATCTCGACAAAGTGGTCCATAACCTGGTGGCCGTGGCTCCGGTCCAACTGACCGGTGGGTTCATCCGCCAGGATGACCTGCGGTTGGTTGACCAGGGCGCGAGCCACTGCCACCCGCTGACGCTCGCCGCCGGAGAGGCGGTTGGAGGAATGATGAATGCGGTGGCCCAGATTCACCAGATCCAGGGCCGCGCCAATACGAGCCGGGCGCTCGCCCCGGGCTACGCCGGCGTAAATCAGCGGAAATTCCAGGTTCTCATAGACGGTGGAGTTTTCCAGTAAATCGCAGCTTTGGAACACGAAGCCCACCCGGTTGCGACGGAATTCCGCCTGGGCGTTGCGGTCCAGGCGCAGCACGTCTTCGCCTCCCAGCAGGTAAGAACCCGTGGTGGGACTGATAAAAATGCCCAGAATAAAAAGCAAGGTGGATTTGCCGGAACCGGAAGGCCCCATCACGGCAACGATTTCGCCGGGATCGATGCTCAGATTGACATCCTTGAGCACGTAAATGGTGCCGGAGTCAGTCTGGTAGCTTTTAGTGAGATCGGTGACCTGGATCAGGACACCAGGAGCCTGACGGGCAGCAAGCAGGTTATTCATAACGGATAGCCGTTACCACTTCCATGCGGCTGGCCCGGAGGGAGGGATAAAGGCCGGCCCCCACCCCCAGGATGACGGCAAACAGAAATCCCAGGGCCAGGCCCAGGAAAAAGAGGTTTTCCGGGGGACGGATGCCGAGCAGGCGGCCCAGGATTTCCATCATGATCCGCCCGAGCAGACCTCCCAGCAGGGCGGCCCCCATACTGAGACAGAGGGCCTCGGACAGGAACTGGGCCAGGATGTCCTTGTCCTCGGCGCCCATGGCCTTCTTCAAACCGATCTCCCGGGTGCGGGTCACCACCGCGGCCATCATCACGTTCCAGATGCCCACGCCCCCCAAAATGAAGGTGGCGCTGATGGCGAGATAGATCAGGAACTGAATCCACCAGGCCAGCTGCTGGACGCGTTTCAGCCCCTCCCAGGAAACCTCCACGTGGAGTTCTTCCGGCGACTGATTGGCCTTGATGATAGCCGGGATGGCCGCGGCGATCCGTGAGACGTCATCCCAGGTCTGGCAGCGGAGGTAGAGGCGGTCGGTGAGCACCTGGCCGGCCATGCGGTCCTTGGTGGTGGTGAGGGGGAGGAAGGCGGCGTTAGCCGAGCCGCTGTCGGTTACGCCCCCCAGGACTCCGGAGACCCAGTAAGATTCGTTATTGATTTCCAGGGACCGGCCCCGGACATCATGACTGCCGAAGATCTTGCGGGCCAGTTCGGCCCCGAGGACACATTCACGCTTGCGTCCGGCCACGGACTCGGCCCCGAAAAGGTTTCCCGTTTGAGCCCAGAAGTTGCGCACCTGCCAGAAGGCTTCGTCCACCCCCAGCACGGAAAAGCCGTATTGCTGGCCGTGCCAGTTGGTGTTGGCCGTATGGACCGCCATGAGGCTCATTTCTTTGACGCCGTTCAGGCGGCTCAAGGCTGCCAGGGTGTTGTCCCGGAACCATTGGGGCCGGTAGGAGCGGTTATTGTCGAAGTAAAGTCGGATGACCGTGACCCCGCCGATCAGATCCAGGTCTTCGTTGAAGTTCGTTTTCACCACCCGACTCATGGTGATGATGTTGATGAAGCCGGCCACCCCCAGGGCAATGGCCAAGACTACCCCCAGGTAACGCCGCCGATGGCGGACCACCTGTCGGACACTGACAGTCATGAGGTCATTAAGCCGCAAAGGTTCGAACTCCCAGATAGCCGATCATTCGTTAACCATACTCACTGCTGAGCCCGGGCCCGAAGGGTTCTTGGCAGAAAATTCGTCCCCCTCCAGAAAAGATTCCGGTTCCCTCAAATCGCAGGCTCGGATGCGATGTTTCTTGGCCAGCTTTTGGATGACTTCCAGGACGTAGTCGATCTGACTCTTTTTGTGGGTGCTCATAAAAGCGGTGCGGATCACCGCTTGTCCCCTGGGCACAGCCGGATAAATGGCGGGCAGCGCAAAGACCCCATGATCGAACATGTCCTTGGCAAAAGCGAAGGCCTTGTCTTCCGCGCCCATGTAAATGGGAATAATCGGGGTCTGGGAATGCTTGGTGATGACTCCGATTTCCTGGTATCCCTGGTGCACCCGGCGCGTGATATCCCAGAGACGGGTCACCCGCCCGGGGTCCTCGTCCAGGACATCCAGGCAGGCCAACACCGTGGCGGCATTGCTGGCGGGCAAGGCCGCGGAAAAGATCAGAGGCTTGGAATGGTGGCGCAGATATTCCAAGACATCTTCGTCGTCAGCCGCAATGAAGCCGCCGATGGAAGCCAGGGCTTTGCTGAAGGTGCCCATGATGAAATCCACCTGGGCAGTGAGACCGAAATGAGCGGCAGTCCCCCGGCCGCCTTGGCCCATTACCCCGAGGCCATGGGCATCGTCCAGATAAATGAGCAGGTCCGAATAGGTGTCCTTTAATTTTACCAATTCGTCCAGGGGAGCCATGTCCCCGGACATGCTGAATACTCCCTCGGTAATCAGCAGTTGGACGCCAGTGGAATTCTTCTGGACCGCAGTCGCCAATTTGCGTTCCGCGGCGGCGGCATCATTGTGAGCAAAAGGAATCAGCCGGGCCCGGGAAGCCTGGCAGCCCTCAAAGATGCTGGCATGATTTTCCCGGTCGCACACAATGATATCCTGGGGGGTCAGCATGCAAGCGATGGCACCCAGGTTGGTGGTGAATCCGGTGGCATGGACGACGGCCTTCTTCTTGCCCACGAAGGTGGCCAGGCGCGACTCCAGGGCCTCGTGCAAGGTGAGATTGCCGCAGAGGAAGCGGGACCCCCCGGGTCCGCTGCCCCAGCGCAAAGCCGCCTTAGCCGTAGCTTCGATTATCCGAGGATCATGGGTGAAGCCCAGATAATCGTTGGAGCCAATCATTATCAGACGCCTGCCCAACACCTCCACTTCTGTGCCCCAAGAACGGTCAATGGGCCGGAAGTAAGGGTATATCCCTTGTTCCTTGGCGTCTTGAACCATATGAGCAAAAGGTTGGCAGCGGTTTTTAAGTGACATAAAAGGATTCTACCCTCCCCCCTCGGTAGATTTAAACCTTTTTATTTCGATCTGGAGAAAAAGTCAATGGGATTCATCATACTTATTAGCTTTTTATAAATTGTCGGCGACCAGGTATCCGTCGCCTCTACTCCATGACGATACCTCCTCTCTCCTAGATTATTCCGAATCAGTATAGCAGGTTTTTTCCTAGTTACCCAGTATTAAAAAACAAAAAGCACAGATTTATTCACGAAATTGTGCGGTTAGCTTCAATCTAGTGCCCATTTAAGTAAGAACACCCGTGATGGCCTTTTCCGGCGTCATTTTTTTTGGAGATAACCTGCAGGCCTGAGGAAACGCCTATCCAGGTTCTTTGGCCCACTTCTGAGTATTAGACCGACCTGCCGGCCTTAAAGTTAAGGGACCATGGGTAACCTCCCAAAAGCTTGGCCCGCGCTTCTCGGCAGGGTTGAAGCCCGTTTTTAAAAATCATGGTTTCGCCCCTGGCCGTTCAAGAAGCGTCGGATACCCAGGGCCTGGCCCGGAGTGATGACCGGGTAGGCGCCGGGACAGAATTTCCGGTAGTCCTCCAGGGGCAGGCGGGCCGACTCATTTTCCTGGCTGAGGACATAGTAGCAGGTCCTGGCTGCCTGGCTCATCTGCGCATATTGTGCGGTCCAGCGGGGCAGGCTGAAGACTTGCCCGGCCACCATGACGGCCAGCAGGCCCAAGGGAAGAAGACGCGCCCAGGCCTTTGGCGGCCGCCGGTCCGCCACCAGGCGCCAGGCCAGGCCCACAAGGAGCAGTACGCCGATCAGGGTGAAGATTCCATAGCGGGCCACAAAGGCCTGGTTCACGGAACGCTGGTAGCGGGTCAGGGAAATCAGTAAAAAAGGCAGGACGTTGGTGAGCAGGGCCCAGATGGCCAGGCGCTGCTCCGGCGCCCTGCCCCAGCGCCAGATAACCGCCAGGCTGCCGGCGAACAGGGCGACCCCAGCCACGTAAGCCCACACGGGGAAGTGGTAATGGCCCCAAAATAAGTAGAAAAACGGGGCGAGAAAGGCGCCGAAAAAAATATGCACCAGGTAGCCCGGGCCCGGCAGACCGGCAAAAACGTTCAGGTTGTGGCTGGCGGCGGCGTGGACCCCGGCGAAGCTTACATAGCCCAGGGCAAAGAGGAGATACACGGCCGCCACGGTTCCCGTCAGGGCCCAAAATTTCCGGCCGGAGTCCTCCCCCACCAGGAGGGCATAAAGCGGCAAGGCCAGGAGACCCACCAGGGGATAATTGTGGGACAGCACCGAAAGTGCGGCGCATAGGCCGATGCCCCACAGCCGGGTGTGTCCTTGGGAGCGGAGATAGTCATCGGTGAGCAGCAGGGCCCCCAAAAAGAACCCGAGGCTGAGAAGGTAGCCGATGTAAAAGCTGTTCCAGGCAATAGCGTGGTGCACCGCCGCCCCGGCATAGAGGGCGCTCAGGGTCAGGGCCAGACCGTAACTCAGATGGCGCCGGAAAAAGAGAAAGACCAGAAAGGCATTCATCCCGGTGCCCAGACAATTGACCAGGACCAGGAGGTAGTAACGCTCCCCGGCCAGCCGTACCAGACCATAGAAGATCAGGTGAAAGAAGGGGAACCATGGCTCGCCGTCAGGGGTGATCAGGTATTGCCCGAAGGGGTAGTCCACCATCTGGATGAGGGCGGTCCAGTCATCCAGGATATAAAAAAAGCCGGCCCGCCAATATAAGAGTACCGGTATGGCCAGTAGCAGCACCAGGGCCTTTAGCTGAGGCCGACTGCCTGGGTAGTGAGACCTGGTCGCCATAATCCTATGATTTTCCTCTTTCCGTCCCGCTGCCCTCGAGATTCGGCGCGCCGGCGGAATAACTTAAATCAGCGGCCGCCCCCGGGACTTCCAAGACCGCGGGAACCGCCGCACCCACTGGGATCAGGCCCAGGAGGATGTGGAAAAACCAGCTGTTTTGGGCAAAGAGCAGACCGTCGTATAGCTGGAAGTGTACCAGGGCCAGGCTGAGGGGAAACAGGAGCGCCAGGGGAGGAAAGAAAGAACCGGGAGGCGGCCGCCAGGCCAGGCGGATGAGTTTCATTAGCAGGGTGAGGACCGCCAGACCATAGAGGATGGTGAAGGGGAAGCCCAGGCCGGAGAGAAAGGTGAGGATTTGATTGTCGGCGGTGACAATCCCGGCCACATCTTCAGCAAATTGCTCTTTGGCGGTATATGGATAGGTTAGCCGATAATCGTCCAGAAATTGCTCCCGGGGAGCCCTCAGACCGATGCCCAAGACGGGGTGCTGTTTGGCGATGCTCCAAGAGAAGAAAAAATTCTCGACCCGGTAATAAGGATACTCTTTGTTGAGCTTGAACCAGAGGATATGGGGCGCGGACAAGCCGACGATAATCGCAATGACGATGAGTGCGGCCAGCAAATGCTTCCAGCGCAGGGCCCCGAACAACACCCCCAAAACCCCAAGGCCCACGGGGATAAAGACCACCGACAGGCGTTCACTGAGGCACAGGACGGCGTAGCCCAGGCCCAGCAGAACGGCGCCCAGCAGAACCGAGTTACGAGACTTCCGGGCCAAGAGGGCCAATGGCGCGCCAGACAGCAGGAAGATCACATCGGCCAGGGGGTGATTGGAACCCTTAAAAAAATAATAATGGATTTGTCCCGTGAGAAAGTATCCGGCCAGGCTCAAGAGCACGACCCCGCTCAGCAGAAAGAGGCAGAGCCACTGGAAGCGGCGCTGGTTCTCCGGGGTGTTCAGCAAGATCCGGGCGCACCAGAAGCCGCCCAAACCCGAGGCCAACAGGACGAAGACCCGGAGAAACGAAGCCAGGGGGGTCAGGCTGTGGAGTGCGCTGATCACCCCCAGGACTATCAGGGCCGCAGAAACCAGGAACTCCGGGGATTTAACTTTGAGGGCGCCCCGTCGGGCCAAGATCAGGGCCACGATTAGGGACAGAAGACAGAGGAGCCCGGAAAACAGGTTGACGCGTTGCCCGGGCGCCAGGACCACCGAGGGTTGGAGGAAGGCCAGTTGACAGGAGGTGGCGGCAAAGAAGAGCCAGATAACTTTTTCAGCCCGGGTCAAAACCTATTCTCCAAAAAAACGCCACCTCGCAAATTGTCGGGTCAGTGAAGCAGTTTGCTTTTTTTGGCAAATCTCTATATGAAAATAGCTAGCCGGTTTCTCTCAAGCCATGATTATAGCAGATCACGAGGAGAAGGAAAGGAATGCTGGCCGGAAAAAAAGTATTGGTGGTCATGCCCGCCTACAACGCCGCCCGGACCCTCGAGCGCACCTTTCAGGACATTCCCTTCGAGGTGGTGGACGAGGTCTTGCTGGTGGACGACGCCTCCCGGGATGAAACCCTGGAGGTGGCCAGGCGGCTGGGAATCCGTTGTTTCCTGCACGGGCGCAACCTGGGCTACGGCCGCAACCAGAAGACCTGCTACACCGAGGCCCTGAAAACCGGGGCCGACATCGTAGTTATGGTGCACCCGGACTATCAGTACTCCCCCAAGATCATCCCGGCCCTGGCGGGCCTGGTGGCCAGCGGCGAATACGAGGCGGCCATCGGCTCCCGCATCCTGGGCGGCAAGGCCCGGCAGGGGGGCATGCCGGTATACAAATACCTGGCCAATCGCTTCCTGACCCTGTTCCAAAACCTGCTGCTGGGGGCCAAGCTGTCGGAGTACCACACCGGCTTCCGGGCCTTCTCCCGGAAGGTGTTGGAGAGCCTGCCCCTGTGGGAAAACTCCGACGACTTCGTTTTTGACAACGAAATGCTGGCCCAGGTGATCTATTTTGGCTTTCCCATCGGCGAGGTCTCCTGTCCCACCCGCTATTTTGAGGAGGCCTCCTCCATCAATTTCAGCCGCAGCGTTAAATACGGCCTGGGGGTGGTGGCCACCTCGGTGAAATTTTTCCTCCAGAAGCGGGGCTGGGTCCAGTTCCGGATCTTTTCGACCCATGGCCGGGGTTTGCGCCAGGGGGCCTATTATACCGAGCACCAGGCGGAGTTCCCGGAGACCACCTGATTAGAGTTTCGAGTTTTGAGTTTTGAGTTTGCCGGCGAGGGCGGCCGGTAAGACCAATGCCAGTTATCATACGATAATTACTTATTAATTTCGCCACCCCCACCCGAACCCTCCCTCCTCAAGGGGGAGGGAATAAAAGCGGGCGCTTTTTAAAGGTCCTTACGGGACCAGACACTATGAGGAGGGGCGACCCGACGGGTCGCCCTATTTTATTTCACTCACCCAGAACCGGGGTTTGCGCCAGGGCCCCTACTATAGCGAGCATCCGGTGGAGTTCCCGGAGACCACCTGATTAGAGTTTCGAGTTTTGAGTTTCGAGTTTTGAGTTTGCCGGCGAGGGCGGCCGGGGAGAGCAATGCCGGGGGGTAGGGGGGATTTTTCCTCTCGGGGGGTGAGGCAATTAGGATTCAGGCAAGTTCAGCCTGCCCCGGCACAGGCTGGAAAGCCTGTGCCACCAAAAATTCCCTTATGGAAGAGTGCGTAGGGCGGCCATCCCTGGACGCCCGCTACCTCAAATCGAAGGCGACCTTGACGCTCTGGTGATATCGTTTGTCGAAGGCCACCTGGAAGGCCTCCCGGTAATCGCCCAGGGGGAAGATATGGGAGACCAGGCCCTGAGCCGGATAATCGCCCCGGGCCAGAAGATCCACCGCCAGCTGATAGGTGCGCACCCTTTGGCCCCGATGGGTGCCGTAGGCGTACATGGCGGAGCCGCTGACCTTGAGCTCCCGGAACCAAAGGCTGGAAAAGTCCACCGGGCCGATTTCTCCGGCCGTGCCCACCAAGACATAAGCGCCGCCACCCTTAAGGGCCAGCAGCCCCTCTTGCATGGAAGTGCGGCTGCCGACGCAGTCGAAGCACAGGTCGGCCCCGCCTTCCAGGTTGCCGCCTCCCAGGGTGGTGGACAGGAGCCGGGCGCCCACGGCCTGGCCCAGTTCGGCCCGCTTCGGGTCCATCAGGACCAGGTCCGCGCCTCCGGCCCGGGCCAGGTGTTCTTGAAAGGGATAGCGGGCCACGGCAATGATTCGGGCGGCGGAGCCCAGGGCTCGCAGGAGCCGGACCAGATGCTGGCCGATGATCCCGGCGCCGTAGACCACCACGCTGTCCTGGTCCTGGGGAAAATGGTCCAGGACCGGCTGCAGGGCCGAGGCGAGGGAATCGGTGAGGACCGCGACCTCATCCGGCAGGGAATCCGGCAGGCGCACCAGGCGGCTGGGATGGGCCGCCAGGAACTCCGCCAGGCCGCCCCCGGCCTCCCGGTGGAAACCCAGGATGGTCCCGGGGGAGAGTTGACCCTGAGTGAAGTTTTCGCACAGATTATATTGCCCCTGGGCGCAAAACCGGCAAGGGGGATCGATACCCCGGACCTCGCAGGGCAGGACCGGCTCCACTGCCACCCGCGCCCCCGGGCGCCAATCGGAGCCGGCCGGGGCCTCGACCACCTCCGCCACCACTTCGTGGCCCAGCACGGCGGGAAAGGAGGCGTAGGGCTCCAGCAGCAGGGACTCCACCCCTTTGAGCAGACGCAGGTCCGAGCCGCAGAGGCCGCACATCCGGCTTTTGAGCACCAGCCAGTCCGGCCCGGGTAGGGAAAATTCCACCTGCTTCAGTTTAAGGGGCGCCACCCCGGCGAAAAAGTGGTGCGGCCAGAGGCGGTTCAGGGTCGCGGCCAGCAGGTAGCGGGTGATGGAGCGGTAGTAAACCAGGGCCTGCATAGAAGCCGGTTTTCGGGTTTCGGTTTTCGGTTTTCGGTGAGCTGGCATTTTCGTTCAAAAATTTAAGATAACCCTTTTGGGGGGGGACGGCTGTCCCTGACTGCCTCGTAGGGGCGAATCTTGTATTCGACCTCGCTGGGCGAACACGAGGTTCGCCCCTACCAAGATGACTCTGTGTCGGTAACGGCTTTCTGTCAAGCCTATTTTATCCCAGGCTTGGGGATTCCGGCCGATTGAGGTATAATGTCACATTAAGTCAAAAGCAAGCCGGGCTAACGGCTAATTATAGCAAATTTTGAGGAAACGGTATTTGCATGGGCGCACGCAGCAAAATTGCCCTGGGGGCGGTGCTGAAGAATTTTTGGCGAGTGGCCCAGCATCCTTGGATCGCCTCCAAGCTGGCCACCCTGCAAGGGGAAAAGTTGCTCTTCAATCTGCTCTACCCCCGGGCCGATTCCGGGCGGGCCAACAAGATCCGCCAGTTGAGCTTCCGCATCACCGACCTGTGCAACCTGCGTTGCCATACCTGCGGCCAGTGGGGCGACCAGGGGTTCCTCCACGGCCAAAATTTGCGGGACCTGAAGCGGAATGAAGTCTCGCCGGCCCGCTACCGGGAGGTGTTGGACGATTTGGTGGCTCACGGCCACCAGCCCTTTGTCTACCTTTGGGGTGGGGAGCCCATGCTCTACGAGGGCTCGGTGGATTTGATCGAACATGCCACCGCCTTGGGGTTGCCCTGCTCGGTGGCCACCAACGGCACCCGCATCGCTCAAGTAGCCGAGCGCCTGGTCAAGGCGCCCATGTTCCTCCTGCAAATCTCCATCGACGGCCCTGATGCGGCCTTGCACAACGCCACCCGCCCGGGAGTGGGCGGGGCCGACAACTTTGCCGACATCCAGGCGGGCCTGGCCGCGGTGCACGAAGCCCGGCGGGTCCAGGGGCGGAGCCTGCC
>JAPLJC010000117.1 GCA_026388765.1 Deltaproteobacteria bacterium | reverse complement strand
GGTCGCCCCTACACTTAGGGGGGTTGGGGGAGGGGCTTGGGTAGGGGGCAGGGGCCATTTACAAAAAAAGCCCCTGGCCCCCTCCCCAAGGTTCTAAGGTTTTCATTCGCCCTGCCCGGCGAAGGTCAGCCCTCCCTTGTCCGCGTCTACCTTGATGGTATCGCCTTCTTTGAATCTGCCTTCCAGCAGCATCGGGGCCAGTTTATCCTGGAGGTGATGTTGGATGGCCCGGCGCAGAGGCCGGGCGCCATACACCGGATCATAGCCCGCCTCGGCCAGGAAGTCCCGGGCCGCGTCGGTCAGTTCCAGGTTGAGGTGCCGGTCGGCCAGCAGCTTCTTCAGCCGGACCATCTGCAGGGTAACGATCTCCCGCAGTTGCTCCTTACTCAGGCGTTGGAAGATGAGGATATCGTCCACCCGGTTCAAAAACTCCGGCTTGAAGTGGAGCCGTAGCGTCTCCATGACCCGCTCCCGCATCTGCTTTTCGTCGCTCATCTCGGCGAGGTACTGGCTGCCGATGTTGGAGGTCATGATGACGATGGTGTTCTTGAAGTCCACCGTGCGGCCGTGGCCGTCGGTGAGGCGGCCGTCGTCCAGGATTTGCAAAAGCGAATTGAAGACTTCTGGATGGGCCTTTTCGATCTCATCAAATAGCACCACTGAGTAAGTCCGCCGGCGCACCGCCTCGGTGAGCTGGCCCCCTTCCTCGTAGCCCACGTAGCCCGGGGGCGCCCCGATGAGCCGGGAGACCGTGTGCTTCTCCATGTATTCGCTCATGTCCAGGCGCACCATGGCGTTCTCCGAGTCGAAGAGGAACTCGGCCAGGGCCCGGGCCAGTTCGGTCTTGCCAACCCCGGTGGGGCCCAGGAAGATGAACGAGCCCAAGGGCCGGTTGGGGTCTTGCAGGCCGGAGCGGGCCCGGCGCACCGCGTTGCTTACTGCCTGCACCGCCTCCTCCTGGCCCACCACCCGGGCGGCCAGGCGTTCTTCCATGTGCAGGAGTTTCTGCTTCTCGCCTTCCAGCAAACGGGTGACCGGGATGCCGCTCCATTTGGCGACCACTTCGGCGATGTCCTCGGCGTCCACCTCTTCCTTGAGCATGGCCCCTTCCTGCTGCATCTCCGCCAGCTTTTTGGTTTCGGCCTCCAGTTCCTTTTGCAGGTTGATAATGGTGCCGTACTTCAGTTCCGCCGCCCGGGCCAGGTCGCCTAAGCGCTCAGCCTGGGCCGCGTCGAACTGGGTCTTCTCGATCTGCTCCTTGACGCCGCGGATGTGGCTGATGACCTCCTTTTCCTGCTGCCAGCGGGCCTTGAGGCCGGAGCTTTTTCCCCGCAGGTCGGCCAGGCTCTTGTCGATCTTGGCCAGCCGCTCCTTGGAGGCGGGGTCATGTTCCTTGCGCAGGGCTTCCCGCTCGATCTCCTCCTGGGTGATCTTGCGCTCCAGATCGTCGATCTCCGCCGGGCGGGAATCGATCTCCATGCGCAGCTTACTGCCCGCTTCGTCGATCAGGTCCACCGCCTTGTCCGGCAGCTGCCGGTCGGTGATGTAGCGCTGGGAGAGAGTAGCCGCGGCCACGATGGCCGCGTCCTTGATCCTGACCCCGTGGTGCACCTCGTATTTTTCCTTCAGGCCCCTGAGGATGGCGATGGTGTCCTCCACCGAGGGCTCATTCACCATGATGGGCTGAAAGCGGCGCTCCAGGGCCGCGTCCTTTTCGATGTACTTGCGGTACTCGTTGATGGTGGTGGCCCCGACGCAGTGCAGCTCGCCCCGGGCCAGGGCCGGCTTGATCATGTTGGAGGCGTCCATCGCCCCTTCGGCCGCCCCGGCCCCCACCAGGGTATGGAGCTCGTCGATGAACATGATGATCTGGCCTTCGGACTCGGTCACCTCCTTGAGCACCGCCTTGAGGCGGTCCTCAAACTCGCCCCGAAACTTGGCGCCGGCGATGAGGGAGCCCATATCCAGGGCCACCAGACGCTTCTCCTTCAGGCCCTCGGGCACGTCGCCGTTGACGATGCGTTGGGCCAGGCCTTCCACGATGGCGGTCTTACCCACCCCGGCTTCGCCGATGAGCACCGGGTTGTTCTTGGTGCGCCGGGAAAGCACCTGGATGACCCGGCGGATTTCGCTGTCCCGGCCGATAACCGGGTCCAACTTGCCGGCCCGGGCCATTTCCGTCAGATCCTTGCCGTACTTCTCCAGGGACTGGAATTTCTCCTCCGGGGCCTGGTCCGTGACCCGCTGGGACCCGCGCAAGTCCGCCAGGGCCTTGAGGATCGCCTCGGGGGTGAGCCCCTGGGTCTTGAGCAGCTTCGCCACCTCGCTGCCCTTGGCCGCCGCCAGGGCCCAAAACAGGTGCTCGGTGGAAACGTAATCGTCCTTCATCAAACGGGCCTGCTTCAGGGCCTCGTCCAGCAATTTATTGAGACCAGGTGAGACGTAGACCTGGGCTTCGCCGCTTACCCGGGGCAGCCGGGTCAACAGGTCATCCGTCCCCTGGATGAGCTTCTGGGGGTCGATTTCCAGTTTCTTCAGGAGGGGCCGGATGAGCCCCTCCTCCTGGGCCAGGAGGGTGCGGAGCAGGTGAGCCGGCTCCAACTGGTTGTGGCTCAACTGCCGGGCCAGTTCCTGGGCCCCCTGCAGGGTCTCCTGAGCCTTATAGGTTAATTTGTCAATGGGTATCAAGTTATCAGCCTCCAAAAATCTTAAGCTAACCTCAAGTAATCATTAATTAATAGTAAGCATCAGATTTTACCTGTCAAGGAAATCAACCATGGTATTTGGGCACAAGCGGCTGGCAGGGGAAAGAACTGGCCTGCCCGGCCAATCTCTGGTAGAATTCCTATCGTCCTTACTCTTTGCCCAATAATTTCAGGAATCCACCTATGCCTGACCCCGAAATCTCCGCCATTTCCCAGGCCCTGGAACGCTACAGCGGCAAGTATGAGCAGGAGGCCGTCGAGGCGGCCATCGCCCACCGGGAAGAGATCACTCCCTATCTGATCGATAGCCTGGAGAAGGTGGCAGATAACCCGCCCCAATTCCTCGAGGATTTGGATTACTATCTCTATATCTATGCGCTTATGCTCCTGGGGCATTTTCACGAAACCCGGGCGCACCAGGCCATCGTCAGGTTCTTTAGCCTCCCAAGTCCCATCCTGGACGAACTGGTGGGCGACATCGTCACCGAACATGCACCCACCATCTTATACAATACCAGCGGTGGAGATTTTGACCTGATCAAGTCCCTGGTTCTCAATCGCCAGGCCGATGCTTATGCCCGTGGCGAGGCGGCGCGGGCCCTGGCCTATGCGGTGGCGGCGGGGCAATTGCCTCGGGAAGAGGTATTGAGTTTCTTCAGTACCCTTTTCAGCGGCGAGGAAGCCGGGCCGCAGTCGACCTTCTGGGATTTAATTGCCGATTGTATTCTAGACCTCCAACCCGGGGAACTCCTGCCGATAATTAGAGAGGCGGATGAGCGGGGTTTGCTGGATGGCGATATGGTTCTGACGGAAGGTGACTTTTCCCGAGCCCTGGATCTCTCCGTCGACCATTGCCTGGAAAGACTCCGCCAAGAGATGGCCCAGCGCTCCATGGATGACCCGCATCGGCAGATGTTATCGTGGTCTTGTTTCAGGAATAGAGAACGCGAACCTGGCCTTTCTCTCCCAGATACCAATCCGAAAAGAGACAAAAAAGCGAAAAAGAGCAAAAAAAAGATGGCTAAAGCCTCGAAGCACAAAAACCGCCGATAGAGCGCCCTATGAAACTAATCGCCCTCATCCCGGCCCGCTTCGGCTCCACCCGCTTCCCGGGGAAGCCCCTGGCGCTGATTGCCGGCAAGCCCTTGATCCAGCGGGTCTATGAGCAGGCCCGGCAGGTTAAGGAGTTGGACGGCCTGTACGTCGCCACCGATGACGAGCGCATCCGCGCCTGCGTCGAGTCCTTCGGCGGCCGGGTCGTCATGACCCGCGCCGACCACCCCTCGGGCAGCGACCGCCTGGCCGAGGCCGCGCACCTCCTGGGTTTGTCTTATGACGACCTCGTGGTCAACATCCAGGGCGACCAGCCGCTCTTTCCGCTGGACCTCATCGCCCATCTGGCCACCCCCCTGCGCCGGGACCCCGAGGCGGTCCTGGTGACCCCGGCCCGCAAAATCACCGACCCTAAGATTGCCGCCGACCCCAACGTGGTCAAGGTGGTCTTCGACCGCCGCCACCGGGCCCTCTATTTCTCCCGCAGCCCCCTGCCCTGCTGGCGCGACTCCATTGATGCCCCCTATTTTTACCGGCACCTGGGCCTCTATGCCTACCAGGTGGGGTTTCTCCAGAAGTTTGTGCATCTTTCCCCGGGACGCTGGGAGGCGGCGGAAAAGCTGGAGCAGCTCCGGGCCCTGGAGCACGGCTTTCCCATCCACATCGTCGAGACCGACGGCGACACCCTGGAAGTGGACACCCCCGCAGACCTGCTCCGGGCCGAGGCCTATTTCGCGGCGGTTAACCCATAAGGGCGGACCCATGGGTCCGCCCTTTCCAGGTCTCGCAGGGTCGCGGCGTGCCAGCCCTTGGCGCCCTAGAAGGCAAGGGCGGGTTTTAAACCCGCCCCGACTGAAATATTCCCCATCAGGATTGATCAGCGGTTTAGTTGACCCGGGTGGTTAAATAAGGGCTGGCTTGGCAGGAAGGCGGCGGCACCTTGAGGAAGCCCATGAATCTTCCGGCCAGAAAAGGGCACAGGCGCCGGGCCGCGATGTCGGCGAATTTCTCGGCCCCGGCGTTGGAAAAATGCATCAGGTCGTAGTAATACCGGGAACTCTTGGGCATCTCCCGGGCCTCATCGATCACCAGGACCCCCTCCTCCGCCCCCACCCGGCGGGTCACGTCATTGTATAGCTCCAGGACCTGCCAGCCCACCTCGCCGTTCATGCCGTTGGCCACCACGATCTTCCCCAGGTCGATGCCGGTCAGGTCATCAATGCCCGACCCGTAAACCACCGGCTGGGTGAGCAGCACCGGGATGATCTGATTATCCTTGGTGACCTTCAGAAGCCGCCGCAATCTTTCCTCATAGGCGGGAACAAACTTTTCGGCGTGGGTCTTTACCAGGGCTTCTCTTTCTTGAGCAGACAGTTCCAGCGTCGGCAAGGTCGTCAGGTCCAGTTCCCCCATGTCCCGCTGCCCGATGGCCTGCACCGATTTGGGAAAGAGATAGCGGTACAGGTTCAAGGTCACCGAGGCCACTTCACTGCGGTAGGCCAGGCCCGAAAGAAACTTGTCCAGGGAACGGAAACTGAGCTTGGTGCTCATGCGGGTGTCGAATTCCCGGGGATTGCTGACCCCCACCTCATTGATACCGATGAGAAAGACCGCCACCTTGGGTTTCAACTTACTGATAAAATCGCGCATCAAGATGTAATGGCCGTAGGTGGAATGGCCGCAAAACCCTGCATTGTTGAGCCACAACTTAGAAAAATCCTGCTGCAACTTGACCCCCAACTGATGGGGCCAGGTCTTGTCCGCGGCGATTTCCAGGCATTCGGTGGTGCTGCCGCCCACGGTGACCATGGTCAGCCAGTTGGCAAAATCCTTGGGCGGTTCCTCTCCTTTAAAACCCAGAGAGTTGTTTTGATGGACTACTAGCCTGTCAATCTTATCGCCTTTATCATGATGAAGTATCTCTTTTTTGTTTACCGGCAACACAATGTTGTCGCCCTTAATTCTAAATCCAAAGGGATTGTAGAAGCGCAACCCCGCCTCGCAGATACCCAGCGCAAAAATTAAACTTATAAGTACAAGAAAGATATTCTTGCCCAGATTCTTCAATCTTGGTGATTTTGTTGCTTTAGAGACCTCACTCTGACGCATTTCCCTGTTGCTCCTATAATCCTTTTTTTATCAATAATCGCTGAAAAGTCAACGTAAAAACCCTGGTGGCCCAACCCCTTGTCAGGGCGGTTCAATTGGTCTATAGTCCCTAGCGGGGGAAGTCTATGCTCAAGCCCCAAGACCGGCTCATCTTTGCCCTGGACGTGCCCGATCAGGCCGCGGCCCTCAACCTCGCCCGGAGCTTGCGGGATGAAGTGGGGATGTTCAAGGTCGGCCTGGAGCTCTATCTGGCCGCAGGCCCCTCACTCCTCCAGGCCTTGATTGCTGAAGTCCCCCTCTCACCCGGACAGATCTTCCTGGATTTAAAACTTTACGACATTCCGGCCACAGTCCTGGGGGCCTTGCGCACCACCCTTCCCGGCCTGGCCTTCCTCACCCTCCCCAGCGACCTGGGGCCCACAGGGCTACAAAAGGTTGTCGCCGGGGCCGGCGCCATCTCCTTCATAAAATTCCTGGCGGTAACCATCCTCACCAGCGTCACCAACACAGACCTGCAAGCCCTGGGCTATGACCGCAAGTTTGCGGCTGACCCCACCCAATTGGTCCTGCTCCGGGCCCAAATGGCCCAGCAGGCCGGTTGTCACGGGGTGGTCTGCTCCGGCCGAGAAGTCAAGCAGGTCAAAGAACTCTGCGGTCCGGACTTCGTCACGGTCTGCCCCGGCATCCGCCCGGCCTGGGCCACCGTGGCCGGGGACGACCAGCAACGCATCGTCACCCCGCTTGCGGCCATCCAAAACGGCGCCGACTATATCGTGGTGGGCCGCCCTATCCGCCAGGCCCAAGACCCCGCGGCCGCGGCCCGCCAGGTGGTGGCGGAGATTGCCGCGGGAATGAAATGATTTTGGGAGAGGGCCAGGGGCCGAGGGCCCGCTTACAATCCTCTCCCAAACCCTCTCCCCCAACCCCTTATGTAGGGGCGACCCGTTGGGTCGCCCCAGAGAGATGCTATTTATTCAAGGATATTGAGAAGTCCCTTCATCTTACCCCCTCCCCCTTGAGGGGGGAGGGCTGGGGTGGGGGTGATGCCTAGGTTTTGGTTCGGTGGCACAGGCTTTCTAGCCTGTGCGGATTTCGGCCCAGCCTGGAAAGGCTGCGGCACCAACAAAAAAACTTTTAGGTGATGATGATCCCCAACCCCTTAGGCGATGGCGACCCGCTGGCTCGCCCCTGAAGATGATGCTTATTAACCAAAACGTTAAGCCTTCACTTCCTCTCACCCCCTCCCCCTTGAGGGGGGAGGGCTGGGGTGGGGGTGATGCACTGAGAAAAATTCCGTGGTTCTCATGAATCCATCCGAGTATAAAAAAATCTCCCCCGTGGTCATCTCCACCGCCCTGGGCCAGGCGGGACGGGGCATCTTTCCCTATACCCTGCTGTCCGGCTACCGCCGGCTGCTCCGGGCCGTCCGAGAGACCGGCACCACGGTTTTTACCAAGTCGGCCACGCGCTTCACGAGAAGGGGCAACTTCATCCCCACCAACCCCCTTACCTGGAGATATATCCGCCGGCTGCCGGATCTCGGCATGCTCAACGCCTACGGCCTCACCAACCACGGGGTGGCGGTCTGCGCCCCGGAGATCCGGCGCTCGGAGGCTCTGGGCCTCAATGTCATCCCCAATTTCTATCCCGAATTCATCAAGGGCACGGCAACCGCCATCCGTGAGACTCTGGAGGCCCTGGAGATCTACCGGCAAGCTTTAGGCCCGCACTTTTGGGCGCTGGAGCTCAACTACTCCTGCCCCAACTCCGCCGAGGAGATCGCCAAAAACGTCGACCAGGGCCTGCAATGCTCCCAGGCGGTGCGGCGGCAATATCCTGACCTATTCTTAATCGCCAAGATCAGTTTCTGCCACCCCTATGAATTCTCCCAGGAGTTGGAGAAGATCGGGGTCAACGCCCTCCACGCCATCAACACCATCCCCTACGACCTCATCTTCCCGCCGGATCATTACCCCCGCTCGCCCTTATGGGAAGCGGGCGGCGGCGGAGTCTCCGGCGGCCCGGCCTGGGCCGCGGCCTTAAACTACAACCGGGGGCTGCGCCCAAAGGTGAAGCTCTTCCTCATCATGGGCTGCGGCGTCCGCAACCGGGAGGACGTTAAACGCTACTTCGACCTCGGCGCCGACGCCGTCAGCTTCTGCACCATGGCCCTGCGGGACTGGCGGGAAGCGGAAACGATCATCCGGACTTACAATGAATAATTGTCGGTTCCGATTCTAAGAAATTGCCTTAATCGCAAGCGTTTCAGGGGGGAAATAGGGCGCCCCGTGGCCGCAGTAAGTTGGCATGCACGGCACGCCTTAAAGCAGGCTGTTCAAGGAGGATAACATGGACTTACCCGGAAAAGGTGAAGAAGTACCCCTGGCGAAAATCAAAGAAATTTGTGAGCATTACGGCCTTGAGGATCTGTGGGCCAAAATCGATCGGGACTCACCGCCTCGGCCCTTCAAGAGTGATGGATGTTCCATGTGGTTTGATACCTGGCAAGGGATCAGCCTCTATCCCGCCTGTTTTCTCCATGACCTGAAATATTGGGCCGGATACCCCGACGAGGACGTGGAGCGGCTCATCGCCGATGCGCAGCTGATGATTGACGTGGCGCGTTTGCTTTCCTCCACTGCCATGGCCGAAGTCATGTTCCATGGCGTCAGAGTGGGCGGCGACGAAATCTTCAAGCGTTCCTTTTCCTGGGGCTTTGGCCGCGCTTCCTGACCACCACTGCGCCCCAATGATGGGTGAGGTGGAGACCTGTAAATCTAAAGGCCGGGATAAACCAATCCCGGCCCTGCCGGAACAAAGGTCATGTCATTAAAATCCATTGCCAATCGCGCCCTCCGCTCCGGCCAGGAATTTTTGGTAATTCCCCACAACCGCATGCGCACCTGGGCAGCCGGAAAAGGCCTCCCCCTGCATCGGGCTGTAGAACTGGCCCTCGAAGCCGGGATCTTCCCAGAATGCTTCGAACGCAACTTCCCGAGCCTGACCCCGGCGGAGCAACTCACCCTATGGCAAAGCCGCGCCCTGGTGTTGGGCCTGGGGGGCCTCGGGGGCCTCCAGGCCATGCTCCTGGCCCGGGCCGGGGTGGGCCGCCTCTATCTCGCCGACGGCGACGTCTTCGCCCCCTCCAACCTGAACCGCCAGTTGCTGGCCACCGCCACAACCCTGGGTCAGAACAAGGCGCTGGTCAGCGCCCAACATCTCCTTAAGGTCAACGAAGCCCTGGAGGTTCAGGCGATTCCGGAATTTCTGGAGGGTGACCGTCTCCGGGATTTCCTGCCTTCGGTTCAGGTGGTGCTGGACGCCCTGGACACCCTAACGGCCCGCCGGGACCTCATCACCGTCGCCCAACAGGCTGGCGTGCCGGTGGTGCACGGTGCGGTGCGCGGTGTCTTCGGCCAGGTGAGCACCATCCTGCCCCAGGACCCCGGGGATTTTCCTTATCTGTTCCCGCCCGGCGAACCCCCGCCGGCCGAGACCGCCCCCGGGGTGCTGGCCCCCACCGTCAGCCTGGTGGCCAGCCTCCAGGCCCAGGAAGCCCTGCGCCTCCTGTTGGGAAAGGAGCCCGCCTATCACGGCGTCCTGGCCCACTTCGACGGTGACACCGGCCGATTGGAGATCTTGCCGCTGGATTGAAGATTAGGGGAGAGGCCAGGGGTAGGTAGCGCAGGCTTCCAGCCTGTGCCTTCTATAGGGGCGGACCCAGGTGTCCGCCCTCTTTAGGGCGCACACGCAGGTGCGCCCCTACGCGGCTACAAATCAACCCCCGCCAATGGGCGGAAAAAGCCCCAGCCGTTCATTCCCCTGCAATTGAAAATCCGCCTCCCGGCGGCGGCCGTCCACCATGATCAGGGTGACTTCCTTGATGGGCAGACCGAGCTGCGCAATCACCCGGGATACCGGAGTTCCCGGGGCCACTTCCAGGGAGGCATTGAGGAAGATTTGCAGGGGCATGGATTTTAACCGCAGAGGCACGCAGCTGAACGCAGATAAAAATCGGCGTTCATCGGCGGTTATCTTTTAATACTCGAAACTCAAAGCTCAAAACTCTAAACTCACAAATCCTCCAGCACCTGGTCGATCTCGGCGTCGGTGAAGTCCCAGGTGACGTTATGGGGTTTCAGATTTTCCTTGAAGAAGGCCGGCAGCCGGTCGTGGGCCTTGGTGAAGCCGGCGTCCTGGTTGAAGCTTATTTCGTCGTGCAGCACCTGCCGGCCCAGGGTGCCCACGTCGCCGGTGGTCAGGCTCAGGCCATAGCGGGCGTTGATCATGTCCACAATGCACTGCAAGGCGTCGGGGTTGTCCAGCACCTTCAGGGGATCGCCGTCGCCGCCGCATTTCACGAGGTTAGTAGCAACCGTGTAACCCGCGGTGTGGTCGCCGCCCATGGGACTGGTGGCGTAGGTGAGGCCCATGCCCTTTTCAGCCCGAGGGTCATAGGCGGGCAGGCCCTGGCCTTTTACCGCCGGGACCCGGTCCACCCCGAGGGCCCGGCCGGTGAAGACCGAGCCGTTGCCGATAATCAGGCCCCACGGGTCGTTTTTGGCCACCTTTTTCACCATCTTGATGGCCGCCGGGCCGTCGCCCCAGGGGATGGCGCCACCTTCCATCAGCACCCCGAGGGTGCAGCCCATCTCAATGGTATCCAGGCCGAAATCGTCGCAGAGGCGGTCGATCATGGCGATCTCGTCCAGGTTCTTAATCAGGGTGTTGGCCCCCAGGGCCCAGATGGTCTCGTATTCGAACCCGGAGGTGAGATATTTGCCTTTGGCGTCGTGGTAGGTCTGGGAGCACTGGATCAGGCAGCCGGGATGGCAGCCCTCCTTGGTCCTGCCGCCCCGGGCCTTGATGAGCTCGACCATGTGCTCGCCGCTGATGTCTTCGGCATACTCGAAGCGGCCGCTGCGGAAGTTCTTGGTGGGCAGGGCCCCGGCCTCATTGACGATGTTGATCAGCACCGCGGTGCCGAAAGTCGGCAGGGCCTGGCCGGTCACCGGGTGTTCGATGATAAACTTGGCCCATTTCCGGGCGGCGGCCTTGAATTTCTCCGGGTCGGCCAGGGGGACGCTGGGCGCGGTGCCCTTGTCGTCCACCACTATGGCCTTGAGTTTCTTGGAGCCCATCAGGGCCCCCAGGCCGCCCCGCCCCGCGGCCCGGCCCGGACGGCCGTGGGGGTCAGTGAAATTGATACTGGCCGCGGTGAGGCGTTTCTCCCCGGCCGGGCCGATGCTCATCACCCCCACGCCCCGGCCGAAGCGCTTCCAGAGCTGGGCCATGGTCCGGTAGTTGCCGATGCCCTCATATTCGGAGGCGGGGAAAAATTCCACCCCGTCGGTGGAGATCTTCACCAGGTAAAAACCGTCGGCCTCCTCGGGTTTGCCTTCCACCACTATGGCCTTAATGCCCAGGCGGGCCAGCTTCTGGGAGACCAGCCCCCCGGAGTTGCTCTCTTTGATGCCGCCGGTCAGGGGGGATTTGCCGCCCACGGAGATGCGCCCGGTGTTGGCCGCGGGAGTCCCGGTGAGCAGCCCCGGAGCCACCACCAACTTGTTGGCTTCACTCAAAGGATGGCAGGTGGGGTCCACTTCGTCCCGCAGCAAGCGGGAAGTGA
Organism: Deltaproteobacteria bacterium; assembly: GCA_026388765.1. GTDB lineage: Bacteria > Desulfobacterota > Desulfobaccia > Desulfobaccales > 0-14-0-80-60-11 > JAPLJC01. The sequence goes on along the minus strand of JAPLJC010000117.1, from coordinate 15,681 downwards.
ACGCCCGGCCCCCCAAGCCGGCGTAGGCCGGAGGCACCTCTTGCCAGCGGTAACTTTGATCGGCCATATTAAGGCGCAGAATCCTGGACATGCTCTTCTCCTCTCCTGGTGATCTCCAACTCAGCCAACGCTGGGCGCCGAGTGAAACAAAGCTGCATTAAGGATAATAAGGCTACCTGGACCCGAAGGCAAGGCCCTGTCAATCGGGAATTCCCTTAAAAAGATGCTCGGGTGCCATGACTTGCCGGCCCCGGATCAGGCCTCGAGACCAGGCGCATCCCGGTCCCGGCGGACCATCTGGGATTAGTCGCCGATTTCGTTTCCGCGCCTTCACCGGCAGGACATCGTTCCAAAGGCTCGGGTCACGGCTTAAGTGTAGTAGTGATGAAGTCCTTGACTGCCCTTCTAGCCTCGGTAGACGCCTTCTCGTCATAAACAAGCGTCGGCCCATATTCCACGCACGGATCGGTAGAGGTGAACGGCAGCTTGGTTTTGACATTGACGATCACGCCATTCTCTGCCTCTGCCAATTCGCATCGTCTGGTCGTTGGCGCTTTCTCAAGCTTTAGAGGCGTCTTCAGCGCCCGATTATCGAAATTGTGTCCTGCACCGGCATATTCAGTTAACTGGACATTCTTGCCCTTCGCCTGCAGCCGCTCAACATAGGCCCGACACGGCGCCACCGGTGCATAGTCATCGGCGCGGCCATGAAAGATCCGGATCGGTTTGTCCGCCACGTCCTCGTCCTCGTGATAAGTCGTGTTACACAGCGGGTAGAGGACGAGGTAGGCTGCAAACTCCTGACCCACAGGACCGTGCAGGCGCTGAAATCGCTTCAGGCTCGCGTAGAGCGCCGCCTGGCCACCCCGCGAAAATCCCATGAGGGCAATCCGCGTGGGATCGATCCTGGGGTGTTTCGCCAGGACATCGAGGACGCGATAGACATCGACGATCATCGATAACCGCCCTAGTTGCGACTGATCGTACAGGGTATTAACGATGCCGCGCCCGGTGAAGCTGTCGAGGACGAAGGTTGCCACCCCCATCGCATTGAGATCCTGTTCCCAATCCAGGACATTACCTGACACCCCGCCCGAGCCATGTAATAGGACGACTACCGGTAGGCGATCATTTCCCGGGCGAGGCAGGCGCAGCTCGCCCGCCAGGGTGACCGGTTTGCCTTCCTTGCGACCGCTCAGGAATTCCTGATCCGTCAACGTCATCGACTGAAACGAGTGAATCTCCATGCGCGCGACCTGCGCCGGCGGGGCCTGAGGCGCTGCTTTCTCGGCCTTTTCCGGCGGGGCAACCGGTTTGGCGGGGGCTTTCGCTTCCTGCCTGCCGCAGGCCAGCACCAAACTCAACATTGCTGCGACTAATAAGATTACCAATCTTTTCATTCTGTCACCCCCTGGTAGATTTAATCCCCCGCCGTTCCCCGGTCGATGGCCTCGTAGGTGATCTGCGTCAGGGTTTCCAACTCATCCAGAGTGATGCAAAGCGGCGGCATCAGGACGATGACATCCCCCAGGGGCCGCAGGATGGCCCCCAGCTTCCGGGCCTCTAAGATCACCTGGTGCCCCGTGCGCCGCGCCACCGGGAAGGCCTCCCGGGTCATTTTGTCCCGCACCAGCTCGATCCCCACCATCAGGCCTCGCCGGCGGATGTCCCCGACGTGGGGCTGGTCCGCCATCTTACTCAAGAGTTCGGCGAGCCGCTCAATCTTGGGGGCCAGGCCCTCAATCACCCGGTCTTTTGCGAAGATATCCAGATTGGCGAGCCCCACCGCCGCGGCCAGGGGGTTGCCGGTATAGGTGTGGCCGTGGAAAAAGGTCTTGAATTCGGCGTATTCCCCCAGAAAGGCGTCATAGACCTCATCGGTGGCGAGCGTTGCGGCCAGGGGCAGGTAGCCCCCGGTGATCCCCTTGGCCAGACACATGAGGTCCGGGCTGACCTGTTCGTGCTCACAGGCGAACATCTTGCCGGTGCGGCCGAAGCCCACCGCCACTTCGTCGGCGATGAGGAGCACCCCGTAGCGCCGGGTCACTTCCCTGACCTTCGCCAGGTAGCCCGGGGGTTGGGGAATCATCCCCGCCGCCCCCTGCATGACGGGTTCCAGAATGACCGCGGCCAGTTCCCGGTGATGCACCGCCACCTGCTCTTCCAGTGCGGTCAGGCACTGCTCCCGGCAGTCCTGCCGGTGGGGGCAGCGGTAGCAATAGGGCGCCGGGGCCTCCAGGGTGTCGAACAATAGCGGGTGGTAGATTTCATGGAACAGGGGGATGCCCCCCACCGACACCGACCCTAAGGTGTCGCCGTGGTAGCCCTCGCTGAGCTTGAGAAAGCGTTGCTTGTCCTTCTGACCTCGGTTGTGCCAGTACTGGAAGGCCAGTTTCAGGGCCGCCTCCACCGCGGTGGAGCCGTCGTCGGAGAAAAAGACCTTGGTGAGGCCGGAGGGCGCGATCTGGGCCAGGCGCCGGGCCAGCACGATGGCCGGAGGGTGGGCCAGACCCAGGAGGGTGCTGTGGGCCACCTGCTCCAGCTGGGCGACCACGGCCTGATCCAGCTCCGGGCGCCGGTGGCCGTGCAGGTTGGCCCAGAGGGAAGAGACCCCGTCCAGGTAGCGGCGGCCCTCGAGATCATAGAGATAGACGCCTTCGCCCCGGGTGATGATGAGGAGCTCTTCCTCCCGGAAGCCCTGCATCTGGGTAAAGGGGTGCCAGAGGTGGTCCCGGTCCCAGCGCCCCAGAGTGTCGCGGTCGTAAGTCATTTTTTTCTGCCTCGAAGAATACCTTAATTTCACCCTATTCCCCCGCTGGCGAGAGAATAGGGCTGGGGTGCGGGGGAGATAGGGGTGGCTCGCGCACCCCCCCCTCTAGTTGATGGAAGCTATCGAGGCGCAAGATCCCGGCCGCGGCTTACCGAAGGGAATTACCAGCCGTCCTCCCCCGTTCCGGGCCGGGTTCGCATCCCCGGGAGGCCCGCCGGGGATCAGTTAGGTCATAACGCTTCATTTTGTTGAACAGGGTGGTGCGGCTGATGCCCAGGGATCTGGCGGTCGCCTGCCGGTTCCAGTTAAGGTTATCCAGGGTCTCCAGGAGGATCTGTCTCTCGGCCTGGTCGATGGCCTGGTCCAGGGTAAAATGAGCCTCCCCTTTGGCGGCCTGCCGGCCGCCACCGCTGAGATTTGACGGTAGCGACTCGGGTATGATGAACTCCCCTGGACTCAAGATTACCGCCCGCTCCACCACGTTTTCCAGTTCCCGCACGTTGCCGGGCCATGGGTATGGCAGGCAAATCTGCAAAGCGCTCTTGGAGATCCCTTTGATCGTCTTGTGGTGCACCTGGTTGTATTGCTTGATAAAATGCTCCAGCAAGGGCTCGATATCGCTCAAACGCTCCCGCAAGGGCGGGAGGTGCAAGTGTACCACGTTAATCCGGTAATACAGGTCTTCCCGGAATCTCTGGGCCGCCACCTCTTCCTGGAGGGGAGTATTGGTGGCCGTGATGATCCGAACATCCACCTGGATCGGGGCATTGCCTCCCACCCGCTCGACCACCTTCTCCTGCAAGACCCGCAGGAGCTTGATCTGCAAGTTGGCAGAGGCGCAATTGATGTCATCCAGAAAGATCGTGCCGCCGTGGGCCTCTTCGAATTTACCTTTCTTATCCCGGAAGGCGCCGGTGAAGGCGCCCCGGACGTGCCCGAAGAGCTCGCTCTCCAACAGGGACTCGGATAGGGAGCCGCAACTGATCTTGACGAAGGGCCCGCTAGCGCGAGAAGAGTTGGTGTGGATGTAGCGGGCCAGGACGGACTTGCCGGTGCCGGACTCGCCGGTAATGAGCACCGTGGCCATAGTGTCGGCGATGGTGTGCACCAGTTCCATGAGCTGATCCATCTTGCGGTCGCCGAAGACCAGATGCTCATCCAGGGTCCAGGGTTTGAGGCGTTGCTTCAAGGTTTGGTAGGAGGCCAGTAGTTGCTGCTGCTCCAGGGCATGGCCGATGGTCAGCTTGAGCCGCAGGTCATCGATGGGCTTGGTAATATAGTCGTAAGCTCCCAGCTTGATGGCCTCCACGGCGCCCTCGATGCGGCCGTGGCCGGTGATGAAGATGATGGCGGTGTCGGGGGAACGGCCTTTTAATTCCTTCAGCAGTTCGATGCCGTTCAAGCCGGGCATCTGGATGTCCGAAAGGATTAGATGGTACCTGTCTTCCTGCAACTTTTCCAGGGCGGCTTGCCCACTCAAGACCGCGTCCACCCGATAGCCATCCAGGGCCAGCATCTCTTTCAAGGACTCGCAGACCAGCGGCTCATCGTCCACAATGAGCAAATCTTTATCGGCCATCCGCTCCTCCAGGCTCAGAGTGCGGTAGGATAACCCGCATCTTGGTTCCCCGCCCCGGGTGGCTTTCCACCACCAGGCGGCCCCCGTAACGGTCCAGAATTTTTTGACAAATGGGCAGACCCAATCCCAATCCCTGGACCCCTTGTTTGGTGGAATAGAAGGGCTGAAAAATCTTATCCAGTTCCTCGGAAGACAGGCCCGCACCGGTATCCTCAAAGGCGATCTCAATCTGATGATTGTGCAGAAAACCGTGGACCTTCAGGTCCCCCCCATGGGGCATGGCCTGCAGGGCATTCTTGATGATGTTGATGAAGACGTAATAGAGGTCGGCCTCCACCATCAGGTTGCCAAATTCCACCGGAGGGTGAAAACTCACCTGCACCCGCTGGTCGGAGGCCTGGAACATCATAATCTTGATGGCGTCCTGGAGCAGGTTGGAGAGGCTGTCGTTGGCCCGGGGCGGCGCTTTGTAAGGATTGGCGGAAAACATCAAGGACTTGATGCTCGTGGCCATCTTCTGCAAGCCCTTTTGGACCTCGCCCAGATAGCGCTCCACCTCCTTGGGATCGTCTTTCTTCATCAAGGCCAGGGACAGGTAACGGCGGATGCCGTCCAACGGGTTGTTCAACTCATGCGCCACGCACAGGGTCAGCTTCCCCATGATGGCCAGGTGCTCGTACAGGTGGAGGCGCTGTTTCAGGGTCTCCAGTTCGGTGACGTCATTCACCAGCAACAGCCCCCGGGGGCCTTCCTTGTCCGCGGGCAGGGGCACCATCCGGACGCCCAGGTAGCGCACGGCATTTTCCCGGGCTATGGTTTTGATGGAAAAGAACTCCTGGGATTCCTGGGTGGTAATGGCCTTGCGGAAGGCCGCCTCCAGCGTTTCCTGGTCCTGGGCCGAGAGGCCCAGGAGGGTGAAAATTTCCCGGCCGGCCAGAGTCTCCTCTTCTAAACCAACCAGTTGCATCATGGCTGGATTGGATTGGATGATAGCCAGATTTTCATCCAGGAAGGTCAGCCCCACCGGCAGCTCTTTGCTGATCCAGGGGGCGGAGAGAGGGAGGTCGGCTTCCTCCTCCTCAAACTTGCCGGTTTCCAGGACTTCCACGAGCAGCCGGCCCAGCAGCCACCCCAGGAACAGGTCCCGGGCCCCGAAAGGCATGCCGTCCTGCCGGTCCGCCAGGTTGATCACCCCCCAGAATTTATAGCCGCTAAGAGGAATGATCATGAAGCTGTTCGTCTGGTACGAGGGCCGCCGGGCCAGCAAGGCGAATTGGCGGTCCTGTCTGAGGTCGGGCACCAGCAAGGGGCGCCGGTGGCTGGCCACATAACCCATGATCCCCTGGGCGGCGATCCGCTCCCCCACCTTGACCTCAACATCGGGGCCCACCGCGGCCAACCCGGAAAATTCGCCCCGCACCGCATCAAAGAGGAAGATGGAACTGTTGGTAACCTGCACCAGTTCCTGGGCGACTTGCAGAAATTGGCGCCCCACTTCCTTGAGATCCTCTTGCTCCCGGGTTCGCTCCCGCAAAGCATTCAGAGCCGCGGCCTCTTTGGTGGTGGAGACCAACTCCACGGCCTGCCAACCCAGGGCTTCAGCTCCCTGGAACACCGTTTCCAGGTCTTTCTCGGCCCGGACCAGGCGCTGATATTCCAGGGCCCGCCCAATGGCATGTCGCAAGATTTCGGGCTGCACTGGTTTAGGGAGATAATCGAAGGCCCCGAGCTTCACCGCCCCCACGGCATCCTCATAATTGGCGTACCCGGTAAAGACGATGGCCAGAGTCCCGGGGTGGTGCTGACGTAAGTGCCGCACCAACTCCATGCCGGTCATATCCGGCATCATCATATCGGTGAGGACCAGGTCAAAGGAATGTGTCTGCAAAGCTTCCAGGGCCTGTTTCCCATCACCGGCGGTTTCCACCTGGTAACCTTCGGAGTTCAGGATCTCCTTGGCCATATTCAGGATTAGAGGCTCGTCATCCACCACTAGGATAAGTGGTTGATCTCTTAACATAACTCCTGTCCCGCGGCACTCTGCATATCAAACCCTCATCCTTGAAAGGTCTTGTAACCGGTTGCCTGCCATGGGAAAACTAAAAATCCCGCTGCCGGACGTCTCCCAGAAAATTAAGCTAATAATTGCCTCCCGCAGGTACCCCAGAATTCTTGCCAAGCCTCTTGCCAGGAAGGCATCAGGTCCAACCCGGAAAGCCCTAGCATCCGGTTCTCCAAAACGGAATTGGCGGGTCGGGGGGCCGGGCGCGGAAATTCGGCTGTCGCACAGGCCGCCACCGGCACGGCTAGTCCTGCCTGGCCGAGAATGTGCAGGGCAAATTCATACCAGGTGGCTTCTCCCCGGCAGGTGGCGTGGTAGGTCCCGAAGGCCTCGGTTGCCGCCAGGGCCAGGAGCTGTGGCGCCAAGGCCAGGGCGCTGGTGGGGCTGCCCCGCTGGTCGTTCACCACTTTCAACGCTTGCCCCATCCTGCCTTTGGCCAGAATGGCGGTGACAAAATTGGGACCCGGCAGCCCGTAAAGCCAGGCGGTGCGCACGATGAAATGATCCGGACACTGCTGCCGCACCAGTTCCTCACCCAGCAGCTTGCTCCGGCCATAGACCGACAGGGGGTTAGGAGCGTCCCATTCCTGGTACGGCTCCTCTTTGGTGCCATCGAAGACATAATCGGTGGAGAGGTGAATTAACTTAATTCCCAGGTGGCGGCAGGCCACTGCCAGGTTGCGCGGCCCCAGGCCGTTTACCTTTAGAGCCAGGTCCGGTTCGGCCTCGAGGTCATCCACCCGGGTGGCCGCCGCGGCATTCACCACCACTTCCGGCCGGTGCCGGGCCAGGTGCTGCTGTACCGCCCGGAGTTCGGTGATATCCATCTGGCCCACATCGGTGGACACCACCTCCCAGCCCTGTTTGCCCGCTTCCCTCACCAGGGCCTGTCCCAGCTGCCCGGCCGCGCCGGCGATCAATAATTTCATGACCTTAAAATAGTTCCGTAGGGGCAAATCTGGTCTGCCCCCCGATGGGATGATGCTGTCCTCGCCCATTACGGCGAACCCCAGGTTCGCCTTTACAGACGAAAGGGGGAATCAGGGTCGTCCTCAAACCTGATCTCATCCACCGGCTCCTGGCGGCCGGGGCCCCGGTACAGACGGTTGGCGAAATTGCACACCAGACCCTGGTGGCCGCTGAGATTCCGGTAACCGTGCACCACCCCCGGGGGAATAATGACGATGCCCGGACAATTCTCCCCCAGGACAAAATCCTGACGCAGGCCGTAGGCCGGGCTCTCCGGGCGCTGGTCCCAGAGGCTGACCCGAAATTCTCCCGGACCGGGGAAACAGAACAGGTCCGTTTGCCGGCGATGGGCATGGGGACCCCGCCCTACCCCCGGCTGGGTCATCGAGATATAAGCCATCACCGGAATGTGCTCCTGGTCCAGTTCATCCTGGCGGAAGATCTCCGCCAGCCAGCCCCGGGAATCCGGATTGATTACCAGCGGCCGGCAAACCACCCCGGGAATCCGGGACTCAAAACCCCGGCCGTCGTTAGTCAAGGATGACCCCCACTAGCGCTCGCTCCTCAGCTGCATACCAGGTCGATTGTTAACTTTTCGAAACCTATCTTAGTATAGAACGATTAAATATTTAAACAAAATTAAAAGTACCAGTTAAATCGCTCGGGGCGTCCGATTTCTGAACTTCTTCCCTAAGAACTGACTCGGGAATCAACCAGGTCGTAGGTCGAATCGCCGGCCGGAGAATGGAGCTGGAGGCAGACCACGGTTCAGCCAGGAGAGCCGGCGCCCCGGCCGGCTCGGGAACGCCGCGGGCGGCTGCCCCCTTGGCTTTCCGGCGGCCTACGAACCCCGGATATAATTGAAGATGGCCACGATTATCGGATTGAGATAGGGACTGACAATTCCCTCGGGACTGAGGCGCTCCAGGAACGCCAGGGCCAGGATGAGGAAGGGCCCTACCTGGAGAAACCTGTGTTTGAGCGTGGCGAATCCCGGCGGCAGCAACTCGCTGACCAAAATGCCCGCGGCCAGCGGCGGCAGGATGATCAGATTATAAATGGCCGTGGTGACGTTCACCCCGATCACCATCAGAAAAACCCGGGGGTCAGAATTCACGGCCATCATGATCATGACGATACTGCCCACAATGCTGGCCAAAAGCAAGTTAGCGATGGGCCCTGCCATGCGGGTAATTACCAGGTAAGCCCGTGGGTGCTTAAATTTGCCGGGGTCGATGTCCACGGTGCGGGGCCAGCCGAAGCCTGCCACCAGATAGCAGATCGTTCCCAACAGGCTCAGATGCAACAGGCAATTGAAGTTAAACCGCCTGCTGTCCCCGGTGCGGGAATCCCCCAGGAAGGTGGCTATGAAGGCCTGAGCTTCGGCATTGATGGTAATGGCCAGCAGCACCGAAACGGCAAAAGAGACCACCGCATCCACGGCCAGGTGTTGGGGGTCTAAGATGAAAGGCACGGGCCAGTTGCTTGGCGGCATCGTCACGTCCTAAGGTTCCAACATAGAGAAGGCAGGGACTCGTCCCTGCCTTCTCAGTTTAGCAGATTAAGGCCAAAAGCTCACCTAATTGGTGGGGCCGTTAGCCCTGTGTGGTCATTTCTCGTGCTCGAGCATCGGCCGCTTGGTGACCCAGGAGAGGACCACCGCACCTATCAGCACCAGGGCGGAAATATAGAAGGCCCAGTCCAGCGAGCCGGTGATGTCCTTAATGGTGCCGCCGATCCGGGCCATGAAGAAACCGAAACCCCAGCCGAGGAACACCAGGCCGTAGTTCATACCCAGGTTCTTGGGGCCAAAGAAGTCGGCGGTGAAAGAGGGCATCAGCGCCAGCCCGCCGCCGTACTGCCAGAAGGCGATACCCACGGCGATGAACAGGAAGAAGACGCTCTTGGCCCCAATGATTGAAGGCATCAAAAACAAGCAAACGGCTGAGATGATGCAATTAAGGGCATAGGCGTTGCCCCGGCCGATCTTGTCGGAATACATGCCGGTGCCCACCCGGCCCGCAGCGTTCACCAGACCGCCGTAAGAGGCCAGGATCCAGGCATTAGCCGCAAAGAAGGGGATGGCCTTGGCCGTGGTACCCAGCAGACCGGCGGCGTTGGCGATGACCAGCAAACCGGATTGGGTGGTGCCGATGAACATAAAGACCAGGGCGTAGAACTGCCAGGTTTTCATCATGTCCCCAGGGTTCCAATCCACCAGGGTGCCCGCGGCCTTGGCCGGCGCCGCACCCGCCTTGACCACTGCCGCCGGGGCCACATAGCCCGGAGGCGCCTTGGCCAACTGAGAGCCGGCAATGATGGTAACCACTGCAAAGAGGATGCCCAGCACTACGAAGCTGTAGGTCAGACCGCCATGGGAGAGCAGATAGGCTCCCAAGGGCGAGACGTATAGCGCTGCGCCGCCGTAACCGCCCACCACCAGGCCGGCGATCAAGCCGCGTTTGTGAGGACCGAACCACGACAGGGCCGCCGGGGTGGGCGCCGCATAGCCGATGCCCATGCCGATGCCGCCGAAGACGCCGAAACCGATGATCAGGCCGGTATAGCTTTTGGTCACCCCGGCGATGATACAACCTAACGCCAGGAACAACCCGCCGACGATGGCGCCGAATTTGGGGCTGATCTTATCCTGGATGCGGCCCCCCGGAATCATCAATAAGGCAAAGATAATGACGCACAAGGAAAACGGGGTAGCCGCTTCGGCGTTGGTCAAATAGACCCAGCCTTCATTCGCGCCGGTCATCACCGTACCGGCCATCTTCAGATCTTTGGGAACCAGGGCCCCGGCCCAGACGCTCCACGCATACAAAATGCCCAAACAGAGGTTCACTGCGGTGCCGCAGAATACGACGACCCACGCCTTTCCTGGAACTTTGTCTGCCATTTGCTCCCTCCTGAAAAATTATGACTTAAAAAAAAAGCCAGCTGATGAACGATCAATAAAATGGCACTCCTTAATCTTCCGGACGATTGGACGCACCACCTCCTTTAACGTAAGATTTTATCGTGACTATTAGTGCAAGGGTCCTGCCAAGGCCATCATAGAACCGAAAATATTCCCCAGTCAATTAAAATAGCTGATACTATTGCGCTTATGAAATTTTTCTCATAGTTTTTATCGGTGCTTGGGTCCCTGGCTCGCCTTATTTTCGGGCCTTTTTCCCCAGCCCAGGGGGTGCTTTACCCCATAGCCGGACCCTCAAAAAGCAGGGGCGGCTCGCGAGCCGCCCCCACAATAATTCTCCAATAAGATCAGGATTATCGCCCCCACACCTCCCGGGCCGCGGCCGCGGTCGCCTCCAGGTCCTCGGCTCCGTGGGCCAAAGAAATAAACCAGGCCTCGAATTGGGAGGGCGGCAGGTAAATCCCCTGGGCCAGCATCCCTTGAAAAAACTGCCGGAAACGGTTCAAATCGGATTTCTTGGCGTCTTCCAGGTCGTTTACCGGACCCCGGCAGAAGAACAGGGTGAGCAGCGAGCCCGCCCGGTTGACGGTGATTTCCGCTCCACCCCGGGCCGCGGCCCGAACCAGCTCCGCCTCTAACCAGGCCCCCTTTTCTTCCAGTTGCTCATAGGTCCCGGCCCGTTGCAGGGCCTTCAGGGTGGCCAGCCCCGCGGCCACCGCCACCGGGTTGCCGGACAGGGTCCCGGCCTGGTAGATGGGTCCGGACGGCGCCACCGGGGACATCCTCTCCCGCCGGCCGCCGTAAGCCGCCACCGGCAGCCCCCCGGCGATGATCTTGCCGAGGCAGGTGAGGTCGGGTTTGACCCTGTAGCGGGCCTGGGCCCCCCCCCAGGCCGCCCGAAAGCCGGAAATCACCTCGTCGAAGATTAAAATGATGTCTTCCTGGTGGCACAACTGCCGCAGGCCCTCCAGAAAACCCTCCCTCGGGAGGACCACCCCCATGTTGCCGGCCACCGGTTCCACGATGATGGCGGCAATCTCCCCGGCGTGGCGCTTCACCGCTTCCTGCACCGCCTCCAGGTCGTTGTAAGGCAGCGACAGGGTTAAAGCCGCAATCTCCGCGGGCACCCCGGGACTGCCGGGAATGGCCTGGGTCAGGACCCCGCTGCCCGCGGCCACCAGAAAGGAGTCGGCGTGGCCATGGTAGCAGCCGTCAAATTTGATCACCCGGGCGCGCCCGGTGGCGCCCCGGGCCAGCCGCAGGGCGCTCATGCAGGCCTCGGTGCCTGAGGTGACCAGGCGCACCATCTCCAGGGAGGGCACCGCCTCCACCAGCAGCTGGGCCAGTTCCACCTCCCCCGGGGTCGTAGCCCCGAAACCGAGGCCCCGGCTGGCCGCCTCTTGCACCGCGGCCACCACTTCCGGCACGGCATGCCCCAAGATCAGCGGGCCCCAGGAACCGACAAAGTCCAGATAGGAGTTACCGTCCACATCATAAACCCGGGACCCGGCGCCCCGGGCAATGAGCGGCGGCGGGGTCAAGCCCACTGCGCCCCAGCCCCGCACCGGGCTGTTCACCCCGCCGGGCATCAAAGTAAGCGCCTTTTCGAACCAGCGCTGCGATTCCACCAGATTTGCCATTAAGTGACTCCTATGAAGGCCAATCTTTAAGTCCCCCCTTTTCTAAAGGGGGGATTTAGGGGGGATTATCAAGAGGTTGTTTGTTTCTGCTGAAGCCAACCACCAAGCACTGACTTCTGACTACTGACTACTGACTACTGGCTACTGGCTACTGACTACTGAAATAGCGCATGGTGGTCTTTTTCAATTCGCTTTCGCTGAAGAGCACCTGGTAATCGGTGAGTCCGGTTTCCCGGGCCATGCGGGCCGCGATCTCCAGGCATTCCTCCCGGGTGTGGCCATGGACCATGGTATAGAGGTTGTAAGGCCAGGCCGGGGCGGGGCGCCGGGCGTAACAGTGGCTCACCACCCTTTGGGCGGCCAATTCCTGGCCGACTCTCTTCAGCCTGGCCTCGGGTACCTTCCAGGCCACCAGGGCATTGGCCTCAAAGCCCGACTTTTGATGCCTCAGGGTAGCCCCGAAACGCCGGATATAGCCCTTCTCCATCAGGCCCCGGATGGCGGCCAGCACCACCTCCTCCTCCAGACCGAGGTGCGCCGCCAGGTCCAGGAAGGGGCGGGGTTCGATCTCCAGGTCCCGTTGCAGGACCAGGATCACTTGTTTTTCTAGGTCGGATAACATCAGGAAAAATATAGAACAATCTCCCGGCCTTGGCAAGCATTCCGGTAGGGCGGGCCTCCGTGCCCGCCATCCTTTATCGGGAGATTTTTTACCAGGAAACCGGATCGCCCACCTTGATGCCGTGCCGTTCACAGAAGCTGGCGGGCACTTCCAGGACATAATTCACCGGTCCCGGGGAGGCGTAGCAGGCCCGTTGATCCTCGAAAGGAGCGTTCTTGGTTATCCCCACCACCCGGCCGGGCACCAGCCAGATGAAATCGATGGGAAAGCGCATATCCCGCATGCAGAATTCCTGGATCACCAGGGTGGGCATGATGAACAGCATGCCCTGCCCTTCCGCCAGCCCCTGGCGCTGGCCCAACCCGAGGTACAATTTTTCCGGGGAAAAGACCACTTCCGTCTTCACTTTCACCTGACCCAGCTTAACCCAGGTGATGGGATTGCCGGCTGGCGACAGCTCCTCCCGGGCCAGCGCGGCCGGCGGGAAGCTAAGGCTCCCCAGCATCAGGAGCACCAGGAGTATCCGGGACATCGGGTTTTTGCTCTCCATTATTATAAATTATCACACTCTTTCGTTATCGCAAGTAAAGGGAAACTCAAAACCGGGAAGCCATCCTTGCAAGTGCCCCAAAAACTACTGCCAACCCCCTGGGTCTATGGTATAATATTGCTAATAGTTTACCGTTTTTCAAGGAGATGCGGCCATGAAAATCGTCGCCGTGTTGGGAAGTCCCCGGCCCCAGGGGAACAGCGCCGCCCTGGTCCGGCGGTTTTTGGCCGCGGCCCGGGAACAGGGGGCCGAAGTGCAGGAATTCTCTTTGAATCAGATGGATTTCCAGGGCTGCCAGGGCTGCCGCGCCTGCAAAACCGAGAGCGAGGCCTGCGTCCTCGAGGATGAGCTGGCCCCAGTGCTGGCGGCCATCAAGGACGCCGACCTCATGCTGTTGGCCTCCCCGGTCTATTTCGGGGATATCATCGGCCAGTTGAAATGCTTCTTCGACCGGACCTATTCTTTCTTGAACCCGGATTTCAGCAGCCGGGTGCCGCCGGGCAAGAAGGCGGTGGTAATCCTGGTCCAGGCCAACCCGGAGGCGGCCAATTTCGACGACATCTTCCCCCGCTACGAGCGCTGGCTGAAGATGTTCGGCTTTGACCCGATTCATCTACTGCGGGCCGTGGGGGTGCGGGACCCCGGAGACATCGACCGGCAACCGGACCTGCTGAACCGGGCCGCCTCCCTGGCCCGGGAGTTGGTGCAGAAATAAAAAAAAGCCCGCCTCATCAAGGGGCGGGCCTGCTGCTAGAAAATTAATAGTGGCACAGGTTTTCAACCTGTGCACCGGCGGCGTCCTGCTCTCCCACCATCACCCTCGTAGTACCAGCGGCCACCTACGGGACGCCTGCGCTACCGGCTTAACTACCGAGTTCGGGATGGGATCGGGTGTGACCCCTGCGCCCTGGCTGATTTCGATATATATGGTAGCTATAGGATGGATTCAGCCGATGGCTGATATTAGATATTTTATTCTATTCGCTCAACGTCTATTGGCATCCTAAACCACGTTCGCCTTAGAAGTTGTTTGTCATCAGGGACAATAAATTTTTTCTTACGAGGTGGAAAATTACCCTCTGTAAATGAAGCAAAAGTCATCATCACGCCAATTAATAAGAGTAAAAAACTTGGTATAGTACTGAAAATCAGCGCCCACCCACTAATACCCAGGTTAATAATAAAATTCCAAATTCCTATTTCTTGAAAAGCTGGAAGGGAAGACCATCTATCGTATATCACCTTAATCATAGATAGCGCAAACAGTGTAAGTAATAATCCGCCAATTAAAACCCCAAATTCAAACTCCTGCTTTTTAGATGTCGCTATTGCATCGTTAGGTAATTGTATTGGATATAGAAATGGAGGCAATTCTTCCGCAACGATGGCAAATTTAAAGTACTTCTCAGAAGGAGATCCATTTAATAATAATTTAGCAATAAAAAACTCTCCTCTGTTCAATAATATAAAGTTAAACTTTACATCATATTTATCATGTGAAATTTCCAATATTACCTTTCTACCTTCAGGGCTAACATGAAGCAACGCCGCATCAAGCAGCGTACAATTAGTAGGTATTTTGAGAGATAGCGGCTCTACTACATCGCTTATTGATTTATCTCCAGTATTTGCAATCAGAAATTTAATTTCATAAAGGCTTTCAACAGTGTGCTCCTGATACTTCACCTCTATTTCTTTTCGAACTCCTGGATCAATATCATTTAATGGGGATGAAGAAAACTGTATATAAGGGGTTAGCGATTTTGTGACCGAGCGGCGGAAATAATAATAAGCTACCAAAACCGTCGCAGCCACACCTACAATCATACCAGCTATTGATATCAAGAGTTCCTTCATTATTGCCACCTATTTCACCGTAAATATTTTCAATAAAAATTGCAAATAAAAAAAAGCCCGCCTCCGTCAAGGGGCGGGCTTACTGCTATGAAATTAAATCCGGCGGCGTCCTACTCTTCCACGCAGTCACCCACGTAGTACCATCGGCCCTGCAGGGCTTAACTACCGAGTTCGAGATGGGATCGGGTGTGACCCCTGCGGTATGGCCACCGGAAACTCTGAGACAGCTATCAGCTATCAGCGGTCAGCTTTCAGCCCAAGCCAAAAGCTGCTCGCCTTATTACCAAGCAAATCTGGAAGTAAAGAGAATGCCCTTAAAAGTCTCCGAAGGCGAGAGGGGAAATATGGTCAAGCCGCACGGCCGATTAGTACCAGTCAGCTCCACACATTACTGCGCTTCTACCTCTGGCCTATCAACCTGGTGGTCTACCAGGGGCCTTTAGGGATCTTACGATCCGGGAGATCTTGTCTTGAGGTCGGCTTCCCGCTTAGAAGCTTTCAGCGGTTATCCGTGCAGAACTTGGCTACCCGGCGCTGCGCCTGGCGGCACAACCGGAACACTAGTGGTTCGTCCATCCCGGTCCTCTCGTACTAGGGACAGCTCCTCTCAAATCTCCTACGCCCACAACAGATAGGGACCAAACTGTCTCACGACGTTTTAAACCCAGCTCACGTACCGCTTTAATTGGCGAACAGCCAAACCCTT
>JAPLJC010000013.1 GCA_026388765.1 Deltaproteobacteria bacterium | reverse complement strand
GGATATCGGAGAGTCCGGCCCGGTAGCGTTCGGCGATCTCTTTCCGCCTCACAATCCAACCCGGCAGGTGTCTGAGCTTGACATCCAAAAATGCCGCCTGCAGGTTGTCCAGCAGGCAGGTGAAGCCGTGGCCGTGATATTCACCGGTCTGCCGATCTTCTCCATTGTAACGCATCCGGGTGGCAAAAAGGGCGATCTCCGGATCATTGGTCGTGATGGCGCCGCCGTCGCCATAGCCCCCCAAAATCTTGAAGGGGTAAAAACTCCAGCAGCCTGTCAGCCCCCAGGAGCCCGCTTTTTTCCCCCGCTGGGCGGCCCCCAGACTCTGGCAGGCGTCTTCCACCACCACCAGGTTATACTTTGCCGCGATCTCCATCACCCGTACCATATCCGCCATGTAGCCGTTCAGATGCACGGGCATGAGGCCCCTAGTGCGAGGCGTGATGGCCTCTTCAATCTTATCGCAGTCAATATTGAAATCCCAGCCCACGTCCACCAACACCGGTTTGGCCCCGACATTGACAATGGCCGAGGCGGAGGCCACAAAGGTGTGGGCCGGCGCGATCACTTCATCCTCCGGCGCGATGCCAGCGGCCCGCAGCGACATATGCAGGGCATCGTAGCCGCTGTTCAGCCCCACTGCGTATTTGGTGCCCACGAAGGCAGCCAGGTTCTCTTCAAACTGCTTTAACTGATGGCGGTCAATCAGGTCGCCCTTGGTCATTACCTCGCAGTAGGCTGTATCAATCTCATCTTTAATCAAGGCATAATTACGCCCTGGATTTACGAATTTAATCTGATACGCCATTATTCTTCGCCTCTGGTTGTATTATTGAAAGAACTTCCTTCACCCGTCGGACGATGGCTCCGGGAGAAAGGCCGTAAATTTCACGCAGGTACTCTTGGTCGCCAACTTCACAGGAGAAGCCCTCCCGCAGCCCGAGACGCACCAATGGCGCTTTCGGCCCCAGAAATTCGGCCAGAACTTCCGCTACGGCGCCGCCCAAGCCGCCGATAATGCTATGTTCTTCAATGGTCACCACTAACCGGGAGGTTCGGGCGAGTTCCTCCAGCAAACCCATATCCAAAGGTTGCAAAAATGGCAGGCTGTGGAGCGATGCCGAAATCCCCTGATTTTCCAACATCTCTCGGGCCCTGACTGCGTTGATTAAAATCCCCCCCGTTGACAAGAGCGCCACGTCACCTTGCGGAAACAGGGGAATTCCCTGACCCCAGGAAAAATGTATGGGCTTTAGGTGGATATCGGGTTCCCCCCCGCGGCCTAAACGCAGGTAGCATGGTCCGTGCGTCTCATACGCCATCCGGGTAACAAGGCGCGTTTCCGTCAAATCCCCTGGCGCCATCACTTGCATCTGGGGTAATACTCGCATAATGGCCAGGTCCTCCGTGGCATGGTGACTGATGCCCAGTGGCCCATAACAAAATCCCCCGCCTATGCAGACAATCTTGACATTAGCATTATGGTAGCAGACATCATTCCTTATCTGTTCCAAACACCGCAAGGTGGGAAAATTACCGATGGAATAGGTAAAAACGATCTTGCCTTCCAGGGCCAGGCCGGTGGCCACCCCGGTCATATTCTGCTCGGCCACCCCGACATTCAGGAATTGATCCGGAAAAGTTGCGGCGAAGGGGGTCAATACCTTAAAGCCCAGGTCCCCGGTGAGCAACATGACCCGCTTATCTTGCCGGGCAATATCCATCAAGACCTGAACACAGGCATCACGCAATTATCGGGTCCTCCACTTCCCTCAGGGCCGCCTCAAATTCCTCCGCCTGCGGACTGCGGTAATGCCAGAGCACCGTGTTCTCCATAAATGAAACGCCTTTGCCCTTGATAGTATGAGCAATGACGCAGAAGGGGGAAGAGCCGATTTCAGATCGGATATCCAGACTGGCGGCGAGCTGGTCATGATCGTGCCCATCGACTTCCCGTACCCGCCAGCCAAAGGAGAGCCATTTGTCGGCAAAGGGTTCCAGCTCCAAGGTCTCCGCCACCGGCCCCAGGCTTTGAATTTTGTTGTAGTCCACTATGGCAATCAAATTGGCCAAGCGGTGATGCGCGGCAAAGAGGATGGCCTCCCAATTGGAGCCTTCGTCGCACTCGCCGTCACCCAGGAGCACGAAAACCCGGTAATCTTTCTTATCCAGTTTGCCCGCATAGGCCATGCCGGCGCCCACGGAAAGCCCATGTCCCAGAGAACCGGTGGATAACTCCACTCCGGGGATGCCAATATGAGATACATGGCCGCACAGTTTGCTGCCCTGGGCACAATGGCGGGGCAGCCAGTCCACCGGAAAATAGCCGGTTTCCGCCAGGGCGGCGTATACTCCGGCCCCGGCGTGGCCTTTGCTCAGGATAAAGCGGTCCCGCTCCGGCCAGTTGGGGTTGTCCGGCCGCTTCCGCAAAACCTGGCCATATAAGACCGCCATAATATCCGCCATGGACAGGATCGAGCCTATATGGGAGCTTCTCCCCCTATTGGTCATCAAAATTGCGTGTCTTCTGATTTTAAGTGCCAGTTGCCGCGTATCCATAAAAGCTTTCCCTGTCACGGTTTTCCTTGAAACCGCCTCTCACCCCACCTCAGTGCCGCCGGCTGCAATTGATAAGCGGCCACCGCTTTTTTCTGAGCCCTGGGGTTAGCCAGGACCATCATGGTCTCCCAGAGAATCCGGAGATCGGTGGCCAAAGACTGCTCCCGCACATATTTTAACTGCAACCTAATTTTGGTAGGCCGGATCAGTTCCAGGTAAGCCGCTTCCGGATCCGCGGCCCCCGCCAGGATGCTGCCCTCGTCGGGGTTCCAGATGGAGGCCCAATCGGTGATTCCCGGACGCACGCTCAGGATAGCCTTTTCTTCGGTGGTGAACATATCGGTATAGTGTTTTACTTCAGGCCGCGGCCCCACCAGGCTCATGTCCCCCAGGAACACGTTGAACAACTGGGGCAACTCATCCAGCTTATGCTTTCGCAACTTGCGGCCGATGCGGGTGATGCGGGGATCGTCATCCGGGGTGGAGGGACCGCCGAGCTTCTCGGCATTCACCACCATGGTGCGGAATTTGAAGATGCGGAAGAGCTTGCCATGGAGCCCCACCCGCTCCCCCCGGTAAAAGACCGGGCCGCCATCTTCCCGGTGAATGCGCCAGGCGATAACAAACAACACCGGACTCAGGATAACTAATCCCATCCCTGAACAAATGATGTCAAAAACTCGTTTCATTAAATATTCATGTCCTTAAACAGAATCGGCCTATGAGGTAATCCTTCCACGTCTCCCGAAGGATCGTGGAATTCAGGGCCCTTCAGGTATGGGGGCGATTATTGCTTCTGGAGGACATAGGTAACCTGGCCAACCAAAGCTGGTAGCAATGCTTGGAGAAGGAAATATACACTTGGGATTCTCTGGGACAAAAACCGTCCCACTGGTGGGATGAGGGAACCTTTGAAGGTTTTCAAAAGTTGGCATCTAGTGCCTATATCAAAGAGCTTCGTCATCCTCTTCTTGGAGAGAGCCTTGTACTCTGAATTCCCCGGTCTATTATACCGCCAGTCAGCCAACATAAGATAACCTCTTCGTTTTGTGACTCTTATCATCTCTGAAGCGATTTTCCTGGCCAAATTGTCATCTAATATTTGAACAAACATGGTTGACTCATAAACCAGGTCAAACGCTTCGTCTTCGAAAAGCATCTGACTGGCATCAGCATGCTGAAAGTTTATATTGGGGCGCTTTTTCACCGCTTCCTTAACCCTATCTTCCAAGATGTCTATTCCATAAATATTGCCAGGTTCAAACCCCATCCTCATAAAGATCTCTGTGCCTCCCCCCCCCCCACAGCCCACGTCAAGCACCTTGGCAAGTTCGCGGGTAAGGTTCATAGCGCGTACTGCAGAGACGATCGAAGCTTCATGGGACAAGTATTGGAAGAGTACACCCGGATTGCGGAGCAAATCATTTCGATTGCACCCTTTTTTTTCATAATAGCGATTGTACCATTCTTCAGTGTTATGATCTGATCTGGTCATTATCCTGCTCCCGGGATGGGATTTTAAGAACAACCAGGGCGCCGGGCGATAATCGACACGATGAAGGAGTTGTCCGGGTTACGAGGCCGCATGGTTTCCTCAAGACGCGAGGCTATGAAGTAGAGCGGCGCCACAAAGGCCAGAAACTGGCTCCAGCCGCCGTAGTAGCGGCGGTCGATGATCTCAAACCGGACGTCGTAGAGGGCCTCCACCTGACGAGAATACAGGCAACGGTCGGTATAGCTACGACGACGCAGCCGGCGATACCACTGCGTCAAGGCATTGCCCCTCCCGGTCTCGAAATTGATGAATATTCCCCCGGGCCGCAGCACGGAGAGAATCCAGTCGAGCCATCGCTCATATTCTCCCAGACTGGGGGAATTATATAAAACCGTCTTGATAAAGACCGCGTCAAATTGGCCGCGGTGCCGGTAGATCTCTTGAGGATCGTCACAACGGAATTCTAAACGATCCAGGAGACCATAGCGGCTGGCATACTGCTGGGCCACCCGTCGCGCCTCCGGATTCACCTCTAAACCAACCACATGCCAGCCAAACTCCTGGGCCAAATAGCAGGTCAAAAGGCCATCGCCATAGCCGATCTCAAGCACCCGGCTTCCCGGCGGCACCAATTCCCGCATGGCAGAAGAGACCGCCCGCACGACGCGCTCCCATATCACGGGCGCCCTGCCAGCCTCAAGGCCTGTGATTAAGTCGATTACAGGAGTCATGAAAACCTTACTCCTTGCCGGTGGCAACAATATCCTCCAGATGTTTAACCAATTGTGGATAAATCACCTCGGCATCAAAGCGTTCCTCAAAAATCCGTTGGGACCGATGGCCCATACCCTGCCGCTCTACCGGATGGGTTGCCAGCCAAAGTATCTGTTGAACCAGAGAATCAACATTGCCAGGCTGATATTGTAGACCTATTCGCTCTTCGTTGACCAGGCTTGCCAATTCTCCGCGCAATGATGAAAGTATGGGTAAACCTTGCGACATATACTCAAATGGTTTGTTCGGCAGGGATTGTAGAGCGTTATCCCGGTAAGCGCACAAGCCGACTGACGATGACCGCAGGAGTGACAGCAACTTTTGGTGGTCCAGCCAGCCGGTAAAGACGATATTAGGGGTTCCATCTGCCATGGCCCTGAGATACGAATCCTGATCGCCACTGCCGACAAGAAAGAATTGGATATTCTGTGACGCATATTCTTTATGGATAATATGAGCTGCCTTTACCACCGTTGACAAATCATAAGATGCGCCAAATGATCCGACAAAAGCAACAATGAATCCGCCGCCCTGCGTGTCCGAGCCCCAAAATGGCTTTTCGCTCATGGTATTTGAATCTTCCCGGACCTCATCGGGCCTTTTATAGCCCAGAGGAAAGACCGCATCGGATGATCTTCTTAATCGGCCGGCCAACTGCAGCGCCCACTCAAAATAACTTTCGGACACAGCAATTATTCCTGTTGCCAGCTTTAATGCTCTCTTTGCCCGGCGATATTCAGGCTCAAGGCAGATTTTAGCCATGGACTTGAGAAAAGACGGAACCATCGTCAAATATAGATCTGGCCACAAATCGCGAACATCAATAAGCACCTTGACACGATTAGATTTGCCATACCTCGTGGCTCTATCAATAAATTCCAAGGTAGGGAGACTGCAATAGATAAGGTCTGGTTTGGGGCGGGAAACCGCTTCCCGAGCAAAAGCAGACCCCAGAAGGCGCTGATGCAGAAAGCGTTTCGGTGATTTATTAGATGCGTAGCCCGGCCCATGCAATAGACGAATTTCCAATCCGGGCTTCACTATGATAGTGCGTGGCTCATGAAAGCGATGGCGTTTGGCAGCATGATCAAAGGTGGAAGCCCACCATAGCACTTCATGCCCCCGTTCCACCAAGGCGTTGGCCAGAATACCACATCGCCAGTCACGGCTTCCGGAATCGACCCCGGGAAGTGGTTCTCCATCCTGGATTAGCCATACTCGCATTCAGTCAAGCCTTTCCTCTTTGCAAATCAGGCTATCAAACCCTGCAACCAAATAATAATCTACTATGGGGGTATTCAATTGACTCCAGTAGCCCCAAGATGTAGTATTTTGGGGCATGGAAGATTATCCCAAGACAATCGCTGAGTTTGACTCAAGGTTTTCCTCTGAAGAGGCATGCAGCAACTACCTTTACCAATTGCGTTGGCCGCTGGGTTTCAATTGTCCTCGGTGTCGGGCTACCAAGGCTTGGCCAACCAAACGTAATCTGTTGGTTTGTGGTGGTTGTGGCTACCAGGTGTCTATGACGGCTGGAACCATCTTTCAAGATACTCGCAAGCCGTTGGGTATGTGGTTTCGAGCTATATGGTTTGTAACCAACCCCAAAATAGGTGCCAGTGCGTTGGGTTTGCAGCGACTGCTCGGACTGGGCAGTTATCTCACGGCATGGACTTGGCTCCATAAACTGAGGCGGGCCATGGTCAGACCCGGACGGGATCGCCTTTCGGGACGGATCGAGGTTGACGAGACCTATATAGGGGGAGAAAAGCCCGGGAAAAGAGGGCGTGGCGCTCTGGGGAAAAGTTTGGTAGTGATTGCTGCCAAAAAAGACGGTAAGCGAATTGGCCGGATTCGGCTTGTGCGAGTGCCGGATGCCTCTGCGGAAAGTTTGGAGGAAGCTATAAGGGAATCGATAATTCCTGGAAGCGCCATTAGTACTGATGGCTGGAAAGGTTATGGCCGATTGGTCTCTCTTGGATATACCCATGACGTGGTGCGCAAGACGGCAGAAGTTGGCGACAATCTGTTGCCCCATTGCCACCGAGTAGCCTCCTTGCTTAAACGATGGATATTGGGCACACATCAGGGTGCGGTAAGCCACGACCATCTGGATTATTACCTCGATGAATACACCTTCCGCTTTAATAGGCGGACCAGCCGTTCCCGTGGCAAGCTTTTTTATCGTTTAGTCCAACAAGCTGTTGCCATAGAACCGGCACCATATAAAGCTATGATAGAAACGGTTAAGCGTAAAAAATGCCTATACAAGATATAGTGGTCACTGGAGTTAATTGAATACCCCCAATCTACTATTCTTTTTTAAACACCTTTTCCCAATGATATTCACATATGGGAGTATTAAATAGCCTATCTAATTCAAAATGCAGTCATAAAGCAGCCTGCGTTGCGTGAACAATGGCTACTAAGCGCTTTCCCAGCACGCTCCAGTCGATGGTGGACAAAGCTTTCTTGCGGGCCGCGCTGCCCAGGGCCATACACTGTTCAGGTTCCCGGAGCAACGAGACGACATGCTTGGCAAATTGAGGAGGTGAATCAGCGAGCAGCACCGACTCTCCATCAATTAAAGGGAAACCGCGTATACCCATGGTCGTGGAGACGATGGGAATCGCCATGGCCATTGCTTCCGCGATCTTAAGTTTAGAACCGTGTGTGTCTGTGAAAGGTGCAATGAAAACATCGCTTTGATTGAAGAAAGGCCGCATGTCGTCAACGCGCCCAGTGAAGCGCATGTGCGCCTGGCCTGCAAATTCAGCCTGTGCTCTGGGACTAAAATCCCCAGCTACGAGCAACTCCACCTCTGGTAGTTCATTCAGAATTAGTGGGACTACATTCTTTACAAATTGGCGCAACGCTACCATGTTACGTTCCGCAGAGGTGCCCGTGAAAAGTATGCGGGAGTTGCTTGTACGCGGCAGCCTATTTGGAACATAGTAGGAACAATCCACTCCATTTTCGATCACATCTACTTGTGCATGAGGTGCCAACTTCAACGTGTACTGAAGGTCCTCCTGGCACACCGAAATTATTCGCCCTACGTTTGCATAGATCTGCGGATAGAGGATTCTTGCCAGTCGATAATTGATTTTAGCTGCTAGTTGCACAAACGGGCTGGAAACTTGAGATCCGTATACCCACCAGAACTCAACGTCCGCATCGCATTGATTAAGAATCCAATTCCTCCTGGGTCCTTCCTTAACCCAAGTACCCCAGTGACCGTTACTACCTTGCTTATTTCTCTAAGGACCCCTAAGGTACGTAATGCAGCGCCACTATGCGGTGGCCACGGGCTTTCCCATGAAAGAAACAGTACTCGATTGGATAGGTTCCTGGCCATCTGTCTATCGTTCTACCTGTATGTGATCGTATTGCCTCATTAAAGAATCTTACCCTAAAGAGGTGGTTGCCTCATTTTTAATCTTACCGAACCGGATCAGTATGGGAGAAGAATTTCAACCCATCCTTGAGCCTGAGGATGCCGGTCCATCCTCTCGCCTTCGGTTTACTTTCCAACGAGCATGCCCCAAGAGGAGATTTCAAGGTCGCAGAGCGCCGTAAGGGAAACCTTCACACCGCGGCTGTTGCAGGTGGAGACATGATGCACAATGTGGTACGATGGCTGCATGGCAGTTCCTCCTTTGATGTTCTTTCCCCAACCGATTCTACTGAAACGGCTGGATAAACCGCCATCCCTTTTTCAACTTTCAACTACGGAAGGAACAGTCTCTTAACACTTCAACAATATATTGAATATCTTCTTCGGGTAATGAGGGGTAAATGGGTAAGTTTATTCCAGTCAAACCAAATCTCTCCGCATTATCCAAACTTCTGGCCTTTTTTATTGATTTATATAACGGCATTAAATGTATCGGATAAAACGTTGGTCTGGCATCGATCTTATATTCATTAAGTTGTTGCAGTAGTAAATCTCGTCCAAATGGAAATATTTCTTCTACAAAGAGACAAAATAACCAATCAATTTTCTTTCCAAATGGACTGTCGGTATAAATCCGAAATCCTGAGATGTTGTTCAACGCGTTTTCATACATCCGAGCCAGTTCCGCTCGCCTCGCTAAGAATTCCTCAATCTGCTCCAATTGCGCCACCCCTAGGGCCGCATTTAAATTGGTAAGCCTGTAATTGAACCCAATTTCTTCTTGCCAATAACGTCTGACTTTGCTCATGCCGTGATCGCGCATTTTTCTTAATCTATCATTCAAACGCTCGTCATCAGTAACGCACATTCCTCCTTCACCGGTGGTGATAACCTTATTGCCATAGAAACTAAAACATCCGATATCCCCCAAGCCTCCCACCTTTCTCCCCAGACATTCAGCTCCATGCGCTTCCGCAGCATCTTCAATGACGAATATCTTATGTCGCCGGGCAACTTCCATAATGGATGCCATATCGCAAGGGTGGCCGTACAAGTGAACCGGAATCACCGCTTTCGTGGCAGGAGAGATGGCCTTGACAGCTTCAGCCGGGTCCATGCTCCAATGATCGGGAAGACAGTCAACCAGGACGGGGGTCGCCCCACTGTGGTACACCGCATTCACGGTGGCGGGAAACGTAAAGGCCGGGACGATTACTTCGTCCCCGGGGCCTATATCCAAAACCTTCAAAGCTAAATGGATGGCACAGGTCCCATTTGAAACACTAACGGCATGGCGAACTCC